>MGQF01000014.1:16592-24780 GCA_001797745.1 Deltaproteobacteria bacterium RBG_13_52_11 | reverse complement strand
GTGTAGATTTTTTCATAGATGTACTCAAATACGAAGACGGAGCGCCCCATTTTGCTCCAGTAATATAAGGCGCCGGTGACGATCAAGAGCAAGAGAATGGTAAGAAGAAAGGTAGTGGATACCCTGCGCTCCTTCTTCGCTGGGGTCCCTTCTATGGGTCTGATCTTGAAAGGCAACACCTCTTCTTCTGGACTCGGTGTCTCTTCTGGCGAGGATTCTTCTGCAAACAGGGCTGCTTCTGAATCAGGGGGGACGAAGGCCCTGGAAGGCGGCCCCGCATCAGGCGCCGATTGCCTTGGTTCCGGAGGGTGTTGTGGAGTGAACTCCTTTGTCCGCTCATTAGTAGGAGGGACAAAGGCCTTGGGGGGCGGACCCTCATCAAGTACCGGCGGCGTTGGTTGCCTTGGTTCCGGAGGGTGTTGTGGAGTGAATTCTTTTGTCCACTCCTTGATAAATGCGTCTTCGGATCTTTCTTCCGTCGCTCCGAAGATCTCTTCCTCATTCAGGGTAAGGGGGTGAGGTATTGTGAACACGTATTGACATCGAGAACATCTAACCTTAGTCTCGCCGGGCCTTACCTTGGCATCATTGAGATTATACTGTGTCTTACACTTATCACATTGAATGATCATGGGAATGCCCCTTTTATATGTATATTATTTCCCACGCCATAGTAAATAACACGATATCTTGATAGATACAATCCCCTTCATGGGAGAACCACCCCATCAACTCTTGTTATCGGGTCCTCATCCTTATAGATATTATAAAATGTACAGGATGTCAAGGAATTATCATCATTGTTCGTTCCTTCATCTGAGCAGAGACGGAGGACGATCCATCTGCTCGCAATGCCGTTACCCTGAGAAGGGAAGAAAAGGTGATGATGTGCGGTATATAAGGGTTACCCTGACAGGGAGGACTGTCGCGTCGAGCGGCGCACGCAAAAAGGGGACCTGCCAAAAGGCAGGTCCCCAGGAGTGAAGGGGGATTATCTGGTCACCCAATGGCCTGGCACCCAATAATAGTGGGGTCCCCAATAGCCATTGACCCACACCGCATAGTGAGGTCTTGGGCGTGGAGGGCCGGTATGGACCACGGTGCTACAAGAAACAAGGAAGAAAAGGACAAAAACGAGCAATACTATTTTAGCGAGGGCTGATCGCATGGTCGTTCACCTCCAGACGTGTGATATTTTTATAACTGTAGACACGCAACTGATAAAAAGGTTTGCATTAACATCCGCCGCGTCTTACATTCGCTGGATATAGGAGTTTCTGTGAGGCCATTTGAGACCTCTGTTGAAGTAATGGCATCTCTGTCGTTGACAATCCTTGTGCCCATCATTTATAATATCCTTGAAATAGTATCCAAATATTTTTAAAAGGCTCACCCACCTTATGGCTAAGAAAATCCTGGTCAACGCCTCCTATCCGGAAGAGATTCGGGTGGCAGTAGCAGAAGAGGGGGTTTTGACCGATTTTAGTATCGAGACCACCACAAAAGAGAATATCAAAGGAAATATCTACAAAGGAATTATCACCCAGATTGAACCCAGTTTTCAGGCCGCTTTTGTCGACTATGGGGTTGGCAAAAATGGGTTCCTCCCCGTTGATGAGATCCATCCCGACTTCTGGATCCGCAGGGATTTCCTCCCAAAGAAGAGGGCAAAGATCCAAGACATTCTGAGGAGAAACCAGGAGGTCTTGCTCCAAGTAACCAGGGAAGAGATGGGGGCCAAGGGGGCAGCCCTCAGCACCTACCTATCGTTGCCCGGTAGGTATCTGGTCCTCATGCCCAGAAGCAATAGCAGTGGGGTGTCGCGCAAGATTGAGAACGAGGCCCAGCGCAAGAGACTCAAGGAGATCGTACACCAATTCGACCTCCCTGAGGGGATGGGCTTCATCGTGCGCACGGCTGGGATGAATAGGAGCAAAAAGGAGTTGTTGACTGACTTCCGTTACCTCATGCGCCTCTGGGAGACCATCAAGACGCGCAGCCATGAGCTCACCGCCCCTTCGTTAATCTATCAGGAGAGCGACGTGGTGGTAAAATCCATCCGGGAGTATTTCGCCCCGGAGGTTAAAGAGGTGATCATAGATGAGGAGGGGGCCTATATAAAGGCCAAGGAATTCTTTCAGGAGGTCATGCCCAAGTATCGACGGAGGGTCAAACTCTATCATGACGAAAAACCCCTCTTCTCCCGCTTCCAGGTAGAGCAGCAGATAGAGCAGATCTATGCCCGAGAAGTGCCCCTCCGGTCCGGAGGAAGCATCTGCATCGATATCGCTGAGGCCCTGGTGGCCATCGATGTAAACTCCGGACGGGTCCCCCAGGCCAAGGATATCGAAGAGGCTGCCCTCATCACCAACCTCGAGGCCGCCGAGGAGGTCGCCCGACAGTTGCGGCTGCGGGATATCGGAGGGTTGATCGTCATCGACTTCATCGACATGAGATCCACCCAGCACAAGCGTGAGGTGGAGAAAATGCTGCGCAACGCCTTTAAGAAGGACCGGGCCAAGGTAGACTTGTCGAAGATATCCCGATTTGGAATCATGGAGCTATCCCGCCAACGCCTCAAACCTTCCCTGAGCGAGGGCGTCTACACCACCTGTCAGTATTGTCAGGGGCGGGGGAGGTCGCGCTCCCCTTCCTCCATAGCCCTGGCCGTCCTGAGAAAGATCCAGGATAAGGTGACCCAGGATAATTTCAAGATGATCAAAGGAACCTTGCCCGCGGCAGTGGCGGAATATCTCTTGAATTACAAGAGGGATGACCTCAACGCCATCGAGAGGAAATATGGGCTTCAGGTCGTCATCGTTGGGGAGAAGGACATGCCGGCGGAGGGGTCACACGTGGAATTCGTAAAGGCGGAGAAGGATTCCCCTGCCCTCACAGAAGAAGAGGCCGCGGACAAAAAAGAGAAGCCCTGGTTCAAGAGATTGTTACCCATATAGGGGCGAAAAAGGGGCCTTGACAACAAATGGTTGGTACCTTAAAGTGATACATTTGACTAAGAATCAGACCACGGACGGAAGATGTTTGAAACGCTCACAGAACGGTTAGATCAGGTCTTCAAAAAACTCAAAGGGCGGGGCAAACTGACGGAAAAGGATATCAAGGAGTCCCTGCGGGAGGTGCGCCTTGCCCTTTTGGAAGCTGATGTCAACTATAAGGTGGTAAAAGATTTTATTGCAGGGGTGGAAGAGAAGGCCACAGGACAAGAGGTGGCAGCAAGCCTCACCCCTGCCCAACAGGTGATCAAGATCGTCCACGAGGAGATCATCACCTTAATGGGTGGTGGGGAAGACAACAGCCTCAAGTTATCAGGTTCTCCCCCCAGTTCCATCATGTTGGTGGGGCTTCAGGGATCAGGTAAGACTACGACGGCAGGCAAGCTGGGCGGCTATCTGCGGGATAATGAAAGGCGAAGACCGTACCTCGTCCCGGCCGATCCCTATCGCCCAGCTGCTATAGAACAATTGAGGAAATTGGGGGAGATCCTGGGAATCGCCTGCTATGCCCCCCAGCAGGGTGATGACCCTTTGCAGACCGTAGCAAAGGCCCGCAAGCAGGCCCAAGGCCAGGACGTTGACACCCTTATCTTTGATACAGCCGGCCGGCTCCACATTGATGAAGGGCTCATGGCGGAGTTGAAGGGGATAAAGAACGTATTGAACCCTCAGGAGATACTCCTGGTGGCCGATGCCATGACCGGGCAGGATGCGGTCAACGTGGCCAAGGGATTCAACGATGCCTTGGGGATAACGGGCGTCATTCTGACTAAAATGGACGGCGACGCCCGGGGAGGAGCCGCCTTGTCCATTAAGGCGGTCACCCAGAGGCCGATCAAGTTTGTCGGCACCGGGGAAAAGCTCGATGCATGGGAGGCCTTTCACCCGGACAGAATGGCCTCCAGAATATTGGGGATGGGTGATGTCCTCTCCCTGATCGAGAAGGCGCAGGCGGCCTTCGATGAACGTCAGGCCGAGACCTTAGAGAAAAAGCTGAGGAAGAATGAGTTTACCTTGGAGGACTTCCGGGATCAACTGCATCAGATCAAAAAGATGGGTCCCCTGGAGGATATCCTGGGGATGATTCCGGGACTGGGCAAGTTGAAGGGGATCAAGGCCGTTCGTCCGGATGAGCGGCAACTGGTGCGTTTGGAGGCAATCGTAAACTCCATGACCACTGACGAGAGGAGAAATCCCCGCATCATTAACGGAAGAAGGAGGCTGCGCATCGCCAAAGGGAGCGGAACCACGGTGCAGGATGTCAACAGGCTCCTTAAACAGTTTGCGATGATGAAAAAGATGATCAAACAGTTCAGCAAAAAGGGGGGCAAGGGGGTCTTACCCAATATGCTCCCCGTTTAATGACAACCCGATCGGGAAGGGAGGTGGAAGGGAAAAAATGGCGGTGAAAATCAGACTGGCGCGGTTTGGTACAAAGAAGAAGCCTTTTTATCGCATTATGGTGACTGATACGCGGGCTCCACGGAATGGGAGGTTCATCGAGAAGATCGGCACGTACGATCCCAAACAAGACCCGCCGAGCATCAACGTCGACAAGGAAAGAGTGACGGAATGGCTTCAGAAGGGTGCACAAACGAGCCCAACGGTAGCCCAATTGTTGAAGCGGGTAGGAATAGAGGTCAACACAGTCGCCTAAAAGCAGCCACGTGTACGAGGACGGTCTAGGAGTTGAACCACAGAAGGAGGTCGGAACATGAAAGAGCTAATTGAGTATATTGCCAAGGCATTGGTGGACAATCCCGACGCAGTGAGGGTGACCGAAATCGAAGGCGAGAAGACATCCGTAATTGAGCTCTCTGTGGCCAAGGAGGATCTGGGCAAAGTCATAGGCAAACAGGGTAGGACAGCTAGGTCCTTGCGGACCATTTTGAGCGCTGCCTCCACCAAGAACAACAAACGGGCCGTCCTTGAGATCCTTGAGTAGGTAAAAGCCAGAAGGTTGTGGGAGAAAACCTCATCGTCATTGGGAGGATTTCCAGGCCTCATGGCGTGAAAGGGGAGATCAGGATTGAATACTTCAATCCTGAAGATCCCCACTTTTTCTCCCGCTATCAGATGATATTTATCCAGGGGGATCAGGGGAGTCCCCAACCCTATCGCCCCATCAAGATTCGCCCTCATAAGCACTATATCCTCGTTACGTTGGAGGGAATCCGGAATAAAGAAGAGGCGGAGAGGCTGAGGGGAAATCTGGTCCTCGTCGATCCCGCAGGGCTCCCACCCCTTGAAGAAGATGAGTATTATTGGCACGAGATCCTGGGAATGCGGGTTGTCACGGAGCAAGGGGGTGATGTGGGGAAGATAACGGATATCTTACACACCGGGAGCAACGACGTTTATGTGGTGAACAAGGGAAAGAAGGAGTTTCTGATCCCTGCTATCAAAGATGTAATCATTGCCGTAGAGAGGGACACCCGCACGATGGTCATTCGCCCCCTGAAGGGGCTTTTAGAAGAAGATGATCTTTGACATCCTCACCCTCTTCCCTGAGATGTTTCTCTCCCCCTTGGAGGAGAGTATCCTTGGCAAGGCCTGTGAAGAGGGATTGATCACGGTCAATCTCATCAACATCAGGGACTATGCCGAGGGAAGACACCGAGTGACCGACGACTACCCCTACGGTGGCGGCAAGGGGATGATCATGAAACCGGAACCCATCATCAGGGGGATCAAGGCCATCAGGTCTCAGCACACAGAGACACGGGTCATTCTAATGACCCCACAGGGCTCGCCCTTGAGGCAAGAGGTGGCGAAGAGGCTCGCTCAACTATCCCGCATCTGCCTGGTCTGCGGGAGATATGAAGGGGTAGATGAACGAGTGAGGGACTTTGTGCATGAGGAAATCTCCATTGGTGATTACGTCCTCACCGGAGGTGAAGTGGCGGCCCTGGTGGTGATTGATGCAATCGCACGGCTGATTCCTGGGGTCCTTGGAGATAAAGGTTCAAGCGAGGAAGATTCCTTTTCTCAGGGGTTGCTCGAATATCCCCAGTATACCCGGCCGAGGGAATTCGAGGGGAGGAAGGTTCCAGAGGTCCTCCTCTCCGGTGATCATCAGACCATCGAGCAATGGAGGAGACGAGAGGCCTTGCGGAGGACCTGGGAGAGGAGACCTGATCTGCTCGCCAAGACCGAGCTTTCTAAGGAGGATCAGGAGCTCTTCGATGAGCTCAAGGGGTCATCTGGGACGCGGTGAGAAATTGGGAGATCCCGGTGACCATCCATATCGCCCTCATTCACTATCCTGTCTACGACCGGCAGGAAAAGGTGATCGCTACTGCCCTGACCACCATTGATATCCATGACCTGGCACGGCTGGCGAGGACGTATGGAGTGGATAGATTCTATGTGGTCACCCCTCTGCGATCGCAGCAAGAACTGGCCAGGCGGCTGATCGATCACTGGGTGACGGGGTGGGGGGCCCGATACAACCCTACGAGGAAAGAGGCCCTCTCTCTGGTGAGGATGGCTGATGACCTGGAGGAGGTCTTAACGGGGATTGAACAAGAGGAAGGCCGCAGGGCGAAGACAGTGGCCACGGCGGCCAGGCGTTACGCCAAGGCGCACCCCTATGGAGAGATGGCTGAACTCATCCGCAAGAGTGGAGATGAACCGTATCTCATCCTCTTCGGTACCGGGTGGGGGCTGACGCGAGAAATGGTCGAAAAATCCAATTATGTACTGGAACCAATAGAAGAAAAAGGGTATAATCACCTGTCCGTCCGAACGGCGGCTGGTATTATTCTAGACCGACTCTTGGGAGGAGAAGTAAGATGAATACTATTGAGAACCTCGAAAAAGAGTACCTGCGCATGGATATCCCGGCTTTCAAGCCAGGGGATACCGTCAAGGTCAATTTCAAGATCCAGGAAGGGGATAAAGAAAGAATCCAGGTATTCGAGGGGGTGGTCATCCGCAAACGGAGGGGAAACATCCGGGGCACCTTTGCCGTACGGAAGGTCTCCTATGGGATCGGCGTAGAGCGGATCTTCCCCCTACACTCACCCTACATTGACAAGGTAGAGGTGGTGAGCCAGGGCCGTGTCCGACGCAGTCGTCTCTACTACCTGCGCGGTCGGAAGGGGAAAACAGCCCGGATTAAAGAGAAAAGACAGCAGTAAAATAAATTGCCCCGCAGGAAAGATGCGGGGCATTGAGGGGTCAAGGATGCGAGGATTCAAGGGTTCGAGTGAAAAGCATTCAAATGACCAAAGGGTCACCTCCGGCATGGTTGTTGAACCCATGACCCCTTGGATCCTGGAACCCTTTTGGGACAAAGAGCGAACGAAAGTCTTTGCCTAAAAGCGATGGTTTAACGCATAGACTAGGACAATAATGCGCAAGGGCAATCCAGCAACCCTTGACCAGGTACCTCCCATAATAGAAGAGCTGATCAGCGTCCAGGGGTATCGATGGATGGCGGGGGTGGATGAAGCCGGGAGAGGCCCCCTGGCTGGTCCCGTGGTAGCGGGTGCGGTTATTATCCGGCCAGGCGATGTGATCCCCGGCGTCCGTGATTCCAAGCTCCTTACCCCTGGGCAACGAGAAAAGCTCTATCACATTATTACCTCCCGTGCCCTCAGTTGGGGGGTGGGGATTATGGGGCCTCGGGAGATCGAGAAGCATAACATCCTGCAGGCCACCCTCAAGGCCATGAAGGCGGCGGTCCTGAACCTCGATCCATCACCCGACTTTCTCCTCATCGATGGTATTAATCCTATCCCCATCGACCTCCCCCAACAAGCAGTCAAGAGGGGTGACGCCTGCTGTCCTTGTATCGCTGCGGCCTCCATCGTGGCCAAGGTCACCCGGGACCGGCTGATGATGGAATACCACCGTGTCTACCCCCTTTACAATTTCGCCCGCCACAAGGGATATCCTACCCGGGCACATCGAGAGGCCATCCGCACGTACGGCTGTTGTGAGATCCACCGAAGGACCTTCAAAGGGGTCAAGGAGCATCTGGAGGCTGGCAATGGAGGACACCAGGAAGGCCCTGGGGGTTAAGGGGGAAGACCTCGCCGTTAAGTATCTCAAAAAGAAGGGCTTCAAGATTATCGAGAGGAACTACCACTGTCCGTGGGGGGAGATCGATCTCATCGCCCGCGAGAAGGATACCGTGGTCTTCGTTGAGATCAAATCCCGGATCTCAT
>MGQF01000014.1:0-16583 GCA_001797745.1 Deltaproteobacteria bacterium RBG_13_52_11 | reverse complement strand
TCGCAGACAGAGCAAGAAGCTCACTTGCCCTTCGCAGGTCTCTTGATCGCCTTGAGCGCCGCTTGTCCGTTGATGAGCCTGGCCGAGCCTCCGTCACGGGCGGTGATCTCCTTGGCGCTTCCGATGACGGCATCAACAAGCCGCTGCCGGCTCATACCCGGGTTCTGCGACCACAGCACGACGAATATCGCGCCGGCCACAGCCGACGCGTGGGTGGTGCCGCTGCTCCCCGTGCTCTTGCCCCAAACATTGATATTGACCCCCGGCGCATAGATGATCTTCCCCCCGTAGTTTGAGAAGTACGCGACCTTGTCTTGGGCGTCAGTGGCGCCTACGGCGACGACGCCGTCCATACGGGCGGGAAACTCCGCCCCATAGCTGTTGTTGTTGGCCGCGGCCGCCACGACCAGTAGGCCCTTTTTGAGCGCCGCGTCGATTGCGCGGCCCACGCCTGCATCATCATCGCGTGCGCTAATAGGCAGGACGATGATCTTGGCGCCCAGCTCTGTGGCGCGGGTTATCCCATTGCGAATGTCCGCGTACGAGCCACCGCCGTCACTATCCATCGCCTTTACCGCGATGATCTGGGCATGCGGGGCGAGCGCGCCCACCAGAGACACGCACTCGGTCCCGACGGAAGATAAACCAGAACCCTCATCGTACGGGCTTGTGTCCCCCGGCAGCACGCTGTACGCGGACAGACGGTTGCCCAAACGGTCCTTAATCGACTGTGATATCCCCTGCGATACGATGGCAACGATGATGCCCTTGCCCGAGTTGGGCGGCAAGGGGCTGAAATTGTAGGATGACTTAATGGTCGCCTGCTGCCGGATGTCGTCAAGGCTGTGATCCCCCGGCGCGGCAAAGACGGCCGCGATCGCAACAACGGCCGTACACAGCACGAGGCCAAAGATAAGCACACCTCGTGCCAATCGCGCAATCAGATTATTGTGAGCGTTTATCATTGTTAATCCTCCTTCATTAAACCGCCCTAACAAGCGGCAAACTGGTAAACTATGCCTTACCCTATATTGCTGTAGCATTATATAATAAAAGTCCTTGTTTCCCAAATGCATTGAGGAACATCGTCGTCATGATCGATCACTCTGTTCAAATTATTTACCGACAGGTGGTTCATACCTCTCTATATAACCAAGTAACGTACCTTTGCTATCACGGACGCCACGCATATAGACTCGATGTTTTTCATTAGTAGTAAACAATACTTCTTCAGCCCCATCTTTCAATTGACGATATGCATCTTGAATAATTTTTCTTGAATTATCATTATGGCAATCAAAGATGCTCTTCCCAACAACAGTACCCCATTTCGCATAATGCCTTTGAGCAGGTACATTCATATATTGAATAATGTGATTGGCATCAACAAATACAATCGGTTTATGCCAATTGTCGAGTATAGTTGCCAATAACGTTTCCTTATTATTTACATATGTTTCTCCTGAAATTAATTTGGATACAATTGAGTACAACGCACGGCTATCTTCATCCTATAGGCCCCACGCTCCTTTTATCTTCTTCAAGAGCGCGGGGAGGACCTCACCGGCCTTGCCCTGGAGGGACGCATCTGCGAACGAAGATAGGGGGGTAGGGTCCATATTGACCTCTACCACAAAGGCACCTCCTTGCTTGGCCATCAAGGGGAAGGAGGACACGGGCTGGACCACGGCAGACGTCCCCACCACGAGGAGGAGATCGCATTCCTCTATCAGAGAATAGGCCCGGGCCAGATCCCCCTGATCCAGGGATTCACCAAACCAGACCACGTGGGGGCGCAGCAGGGCCCCGCACTCGCACAGGGGGGGGATCTCCGGCAAGGGGCAGCAATAGTCCTCCCTGACCCGCCCTTCCCTGACGCACCGTAGCTGCCACAGATTGCCGTGGATCTCGATGATCCTTGTATTCCCCGCTCGGCGATGCAGGCCATCCACGTTTTGGGTGATAAGGGAGAAGGAGGGGAAGATCCGCTCCATCTCGGCGATAGCTTTATGGCCGGGGTTCGGTTCGGCCTTGCCGATGATCCCCCGGCGCCAATCGTACCACTCCCAGACCAGTTGGGGGTTGGCCTCAAAGGCAGCAGGGGTGGCCAGCTCCTCTGCCCGGTATCGCCGCCAGAGTCCATCCTCCCCCCGAAAGGTAGGCACGCCGCTCTCCGCCGAGATCCCCGCGCCGGTCAAGACCACGATCTTTTTCGCGCGATCAAAGGCCGCTATGACGCTATCAATTAATTCCATGGCTACCGTCCTCATGCGTTCTATAGCACCTCTCCCCTTCCACTGTCAACGTGACAACGGGGGTATTCGGTAATCAGCTATCAGTTTTCAGCCCCTTAGTGAACCTCTCTGCGCTTCTATGCGGGGCATCGTAGTTGGTTTAGGAATTACCCTCTCTCCCTCTCATCCTCCCCTCCACCACTCCCTCTCCCTTCTATCTGGTAAGTATGTCTATACCCATCTTCCCAAGAAAGGCAGGCAGGCTTGACTTTTAGGGACAGAAAAAGTATGGTTTACAGACCGTACAGGGAACAATATCCCCTGCAATCCCTGACCATAGTGGGAAATTATGCAAGAGACTAGCCCACAAGAAGAGTGCATTTTTCTGATCTCTTAATAATACTAGTCGATTACGGCTTAGACAGAGGGAGGGATCTTTTGTATGAAAAAGTATGAAGTGGAAAAGATCAGGAACGTCGGTATCTTCGGTCACGGCAGCGACGGAAAGACCTCTTTGGCAGACACGATCCTCTTCGACACCGGGATGAACAACCGTATCGGGAGGGTGGATGACGGTTCATCCATCCTCGACTTCGAGCCCGAAGAAATTAATCGTCAGATATCCATCAGTGCAGCGCTCGCCTACTATGAATGGGACAAGCACCGGGTGGTCCTTATAGATACCCCCGGTGATGCCAACTTTATCTTCGATGCCAAGGCATGCATGCGTGTGGTAGAGGGGGGAATCATCGTCATCGGGGCCAACGCCGGGGTCAAGGTCCAGACCGAGGCAGTGTGGACGGAGGCCAGCACCCTGCAGCTCCCCCGCATCATCTTTATCAGCAAGATGGATGCGGAGAGGGCCCGGTTCGCCGAGACCCTGGATGACATCCGGGAGCGCTTGAGCAGCCCCCAACCCCTTCCCCTGCAGATCCCCATCGGCAAGGAGAAGGATTTCCAGGGGGTCATCGACCTCCTGAGCAACAAGGCCTATATCTATGAAGGGGATGCGACGGGAAAGTATCGGGAGGAGGCGATCCCCCAGGAGCTGGTTGGGGAGGCGCAGCAACGACGGGTAAAGACCATCGAGACCCTCGTAGAGATGGATGACGCCCTCATGGAGAAGTACCTGGAAGGGGCGGAGATAAGTCTCGTAGACCTCCAGCAATGCCTGAAAAAGGGGACCATAGAGGGCAGATTCGCGCCGGTGGTCTGTGGATCCAGCATTAAGAACATAGGGATTCACCCCTTGTTGAATGTAATCAACGCCTGCCTCCCCTCCCCTGCAGAGGTTGCACCCAGGAAAGGAAAGAACCCCCGCACAGGAGAGGAAGAAAAGAGAGAGGCCAAAGAAGACGCCCCCTTCTCCGCCTATGTCTTTAAGACCATCGCCGACCCCTTTGCCGGCCGGCTGACCCTCTTTCGGGTCTTCTCGGGGGGCATCAGCGCGGATACCACCCTCTATAACTCCACCAAGGACGCCAAGGAGAGGGTTGGGCAGATCTTTATGCTCCTGGGAAAAAAGCAGGAACCCGTTGGGTTCGCTGGCCCGGGAGATATCGTGGCGGTGGCCAAACTCAAGGAGACCACCACCGGAGATACCTTGTGCAACGAGAAGAATCCCATCGTCTTTGAAGGGGCATCCCCTCCCCCGGCAATGATATCATTTGCCATCAGGCCCAAGGCCAAAGGGGACGATGAGAAGATTGCCACCTCCCTGCCGAAGCTCATGGAGGAGGACCCCACCATAACCATCTCGCGAGATCTACAGACCAAAGAGATCATCCTCTCCTGTATGGGACAGGTCCACGTGGACGTGGTGCTGGAAAAACTCAAGCGTAAGTTCGGAGTTGAGGTCGATCTGGATGTCCCCAAGGTGCCATACAAGGAGACCATAAAGAAATCGGTCAAGGAGGTCGTCTACAGACATAAAAAGCAGACCGGAGGGCGTGGGCAGTTTGCCGAGGTCCACTTTGATATCTCCCCGTTGGAGCGGGGAAAGGGCTTTGAATTCCAAAATGCGCTCACCGGCATGAATGTGCCGCGGAACTTTGTCCCGGCCGTGGAAAAGGGGATCGCCGAGGCCATAACCTCCGGCGTTCTGGCAGGTTATCCCGTGGTCGATGTGAAGGTCCGCTTTTATGACGGCAAGTCCCACGAGGTGGACTCCTCGGAGATGGCCTTTAAGATCGCCTCCATCATGGGCTTCAAAAAGGGTATCCGGGAGGCAAACCCTATATTCCTGGAGCCGATCATGAAAATTGAGATCGTTGCCCCCGAGGACCACGTCGGGGATGTCATCGGTGACCTCAACGGCAGAAGGGGGAGGATACTCGGGGTAGAGGCCAAGGGGCACAGCCAGATCGTCAGGGCCAACGTCCCCATGGCAGAGGTCCTGCGCTATGCCCCTGACCTCACGTCCATGACCGGAGGGAAGGGGAGCTTTACCTTGGAATATTCTCACTACGAAGAGGTCCCCGCCAATATCAGTGAACGCATGATCGCCGGAGCCCAGAAGGAGAAAGAAGAGGAGTAAGAATCCTTTCCCGCTACAGGGATGCGCGCCATAGTCCAAAGGGTAAAGGAGGCCAGGGTCTCCGTCGAGGAACAAGTTATCGGCGAGATCAAGAAAGGCCTCCTTGTCTTTGTGGGGGTGGGGACGGGGGACCAGGAGGCGGACGCGGACTACCTCGCCGCCAAGATACTGCAACTGAGGGTCTTTGAGGATGCAGAGGGGCGATTCAATCGTTCCCTCCTCGACATCAAGGGTGGGATATTGGTGGTCTCACAGTTCACCCTCTTCGGTGACTGCCGCAAAGGGCGCAGGCCTTCCTTCTCCGATGCCGCCGAACCCCAGCAGGCACGGGAGCTCTATCACCGCTTTGTCATCAAACTCCAGGAAAACGCGATCCCCGTGGCCACGGGTGAGTTCCAGGCCCACATGTCAGTGGAACTGGTCAACGACGGTCCAGTCACCCTCCTGCTCGACAGCAAGAAGCTCTTTTAAACTCCTTGATGGTATGGGCTTGTATGGTATAATTGCCTAGAAAATAAAATCACTATTTCCTCTCCCCTAGGGAAGAGGATTAAGGTGAGGGGGAAACCATTTGAGGGCATATCCACCCGCACCTCCACTCTCTCTCACGCCTTGGCGTGACGGGAGAGGAGATATAATAATCATGGGAAATTACATAAAAAGGTGCATAAAGGCCTCGCAGGTATGAAGAAATGGATCTTCATCCTAATTTCATTATTATCCCTTATCCCCTGCGCCGCTGCTTGTGAAAAAGATAACGGCGCGGATATAAGAAAGGGGGGGAAGGCTATGTCTGGAAAGAATATCAGAGAATCGGCCATTGCAGGTACCTGGTATCCTGGGGACCCGGCAAAACTGACCAAGGATATCAAAGGGTATCTGGCGAATGTCCCAGAGCAGAAGATAGAGGGGGAACTAATCGCCCTCATCTCACCCCATGCGGGCTACATGTATTCCGGGCAGGTGGCGGCCTATTCGTATAAGCTCTTGGAGGGGAAGAAATATGACGTAGTGGTGGTCGTCGCCCCCAGCCACCGGGCCTACTTCAAGGGGGCCTCGGTCTACCCCAAAGGGGGCTTTCGCACCCCCCTCGGGATCTGCCCCATCGCAGAGGAGGTTACCGAGGCCCTGATGAAAAAGAGCCCCCACATCCAATCAATCCCACAGGCCCACGACCAAGAGCACTCCCTGGAGATCCAGCTCCCCTTCCTTCAGGTGGTCCTCGGAGAGTTCCGGTTGGTCGCCATCGTCATGGGGGAACAGGATCTCTCAACCTGTGAGGAGGTAAGCAAGGCCATCGCAGAGGTGATCAAAGGGGAAAACGCCCTCTTGATCGCCAGCACCGATCTGTCCCACTTTCACCCCTACGACAAGGCAAAGGAATTGGATCAGGTAATCGCGGATCACGTCAACGACTTTGACCCAGAGGGGCTGAGCAAGGACCTGAAGCAGGGGGGCTGTGAGGCCTGTGGCGGCGGCCCTGTCGTGGCAGTGATGCTGGCAGCCCGGGCCCTGGGTGCGAACAAGGGTGAGGTCCTCAAATATGCCAACTCCGGCGACGTCACCGGAGACCGCAGCAGTGTGGTGGGGTACATGTCTACGGCCCTCTATCGAAGCGCCAAGGCCCAAAAGGCACATAAAAAGGGGCGGGTCGGGGTAGACCTGGGCCTGAACGCGGAGGAGAAACGGACCCTCCATGAGATCGCCCGGACCGTAATCTGGAACAAGGTCTCAGGCAAGGAGGTGCCGAAGTTTCAGGTAACGTCAGAACGGTTAAAGGAGCTTCGGGGGGCCTTCGTGACCATTACTGAAAAGGGGAGGCTGCGGGGGTGCATCGGGCACATCAAGGGGACCAAGCCCCTGTACAAAACCGTGGAGGAGATGGCCGAGGCAGCAGCCCTTCAAGACCCCAGGTTTTCCCCCGTCACCAAGAATGAATTGAAAGACCTGGCAATAGAGATATCCGTTCTCACCCCCTTCAAGCAGATCACTGACGTCAGCGAGATCGAGGTTGGGAAACACGGGATCTATATCGAGCAGGGGTTTTATTCCGGGCTCCTCCTCCCCCAGGTGGCCACCGAGTATGGATGGGACAGAAACACTTTCTTAGAGCAGACCTGCCGCAAGGCCGGCCTCCCCCCGAATGCGTGGAAGGAAAAAGACACCCGGATCTCCATCTTCTCAGCGGATATCTTTTAGAGATAAGGATTTGTCCCCAAGCTTTAAGCTGGTTACTCAGCTCGGCCATTGTACCTGATTTTGACATAGTGACATCACAATCTAAAACGTGCTCCCGGTGCGGCCAAACCAAACTCCTCAGGGAGTTCAGTCGAAATCGTCGGGATGCCAACGGCTACAAGTACTGCTGCAAGGCTTGTGCGCGAAAAGACTGGCAGCGGTATCAAGCAAAACGACCCAAGACTGCGGCCACATGTCTTGAGTGTGGAGAGGAATTCGAACGCATAAATGGTAACTTCCAGTATTGCCCAGACTGTCGGATAAAGGTGTGTCCACAATGCGGCAAGAGGTTTTCCCCGAAATCATGACGTCACGCACAAGTCTGTTGCAGCAGATTTTGTGCAGCTCTTTTCGATGTTGCCCGCATTGAGCGTATCGTTATCAATCGAGGCCTGGGCCGTCCCCGAACGCAACAAACCTACACTTGCTTGGTTTGCGAAAAATCATTTCAGTACTTTGCTTATAGAGACGCCAAGTACTGTTCTCGAGAATGTTGAAATATGCGAGGAGAGAAAACTCTCGTTCAGTGCGCGTATTGTGGGAAAGAGAAGGAAGTCTTGACTTGAGAGGACGTGCTGGGGTCGCGGCTTGACATGGGACAATCAAGCCTAACCAAGGCATGCAATCCTATGTGCTAACAGCGCGCGGCTAAAAGCAGGGGTTGTTTTTTTGTCTTGAAAAGTTAATAGGGCGGAATCCATGATTACCATACGTCAACCGGAGGAAATCTACCAGGCACATGGTGAGAACAAGTTCGGTCATTTGCTAAAAAATAACTTGACTTATTAATTTTAATATATTATTATAAATAATAATGTGGCATATTAAAGAACATCGTGAAATTGAAAAAGCCTGCAAGAAATTACCATCAGTGGTTGTTAAAAAATACGAACTTTGGAAGGACATTGTATTTCGACATGGGCCAGATAAATTAAGAGGGTTCCCTGGATTCCACGACGAAAAATTAAAAGGAGAACACAAAGGACAACGCTCATCACGTTTGAGTTTGCAATATAGAGTTATCTATACTGTGGAAAGAGATATCGTTACTGTTTTTGTGTTGGAAATATCACCACATAGCTATTAGGAGGATTTATGCGATCAAAGAAGAACAATGAATTTATTCCAGCAAAACCTCATGCTACACTTACAACAGGTGAGGTCATCCGAATGCTTCGCGACCTAAAGGGCTGGACTCAGGCTGAGCTTTCTCAACGTTCCAGGATTAGCGCAAGCAATATTAGTCTCCTGGAAAACGAAAAAATAGACATTGGTAAAAAGCGGGCAGAGCAAATAGCAAAGGCTTTTGATATTCATCCCGCTATCATCATGTTCCCTGAATATGAGGGTCTAGAAATCAAAAGGGCTGCCTAACAAAACACTTAGGAGAGATGCGTTGTGAGGTGGTCTTGTCTTGCCGTTGAACACATCAGCCTACTCAGGGCATGTAATCGGATATGATAACCAGCCGCCTCTGATTTCAGTCGTAAGGCAAGCTCAATACCGTAACGAGAGGTACAACCGTGCATCTAAAACAGGTTACCCTGCATCCAGAGAAATACCCGACCCGGGATTGTTATCCGTTCGATCTCTCCATCTTTCAGCAATCCCAATCCATCCCCTTTACCTCACCGATAACAATATTTGTCGGTGAAAATGGGACTGGCAAATCGACATTGCTGGAAGCTCTCGCCCACCTGTGCGGTATTCACATATGGCGTGATGTTGAAAGGAGACGCTTCCGGCACAACCCCTATGAAAACGAATTCCATCACTGCCTGTCGATTGAATGGTCGACGACGGAACGCGTATACGGATCTTTTTTTGGATCGAATATATTCCGACATTTTGCCCAGATTCTCGATGAGTGGGCAGCTGCCGATCCTGGTCAACTCGACTACTTTGGCGGTAAATCGTTGATGACACAATCGCACGGCCAATCGCTGCTGTCATTCTTTGAGAGCCGCTATCAAATCAAAGGGCTCTATCTCCTGGACGAACCGGAAACTGCGCTTTCTCCTCAGAGTCAACTCGACCTACTGGATATCTTGACCAAGACGACTCGGGAGAACCAGGCTCAATTCATCATTGCTACCCATTCTCCGCTTCTTCTAGCATGTCCCAGCGCCATTATCTACAGTTTTGACGATGCGTACATAAAGCAGATAGGATATGAAGAAACGACGCACTATCAGATTTACAAGAGCTTCATGGAAGACAGAAAGAGATACTTGCCGGCGATAGAAGGGGAAACAGGTCGTTCTTTTTAAAGAACGGATTAGCAAGTAGTGGCCGGCGGAGGGGCATTGGGGCAGGAAGAGGTGATGGCAAGGTACGACTTGTGTCTTGCGTGGAACTGGGAGTATGACACCGACTTCGTGGGCATGCTCGCAGTTGCCTGCCAATCGCATGGACTGTCGCTGCTGCAGATCACGCCTGAGAACGTTGCAGGGGTATCAGACGCCCTGGTCAAGGGCCAGATTGCCTTTCAAGTCTTTTGGGACCGGACTTCTGAAGGCGATGCACGGTTTACACCTATTGTCCAGTGGGCTGTCGATCACGGTGTGCATTGTATCAATCCCCCTGAACGGGCCTATCTCACGTGGGACAAGAGCAAAATGCATTCGGCCCTCATCAGCCTTGGCTTGCATACTCCTTACACCATCATCCTCCCGTCGTATGAGGAGCAACCTGCTTTAGTCCCGCCCGTTGATTTGAAGGTGCTCGGTGACCGCTTCACCATCAAACCCGCCCACGGTGGAGGCGGCGAGGGGGTAATTGTCGAAGCTACCTCGATAGCTCAGGTGCTGAGCGCGCGGCAAGAATATCCGAATGATAAATACCTGCTGCAGGCGCAGGTGACCCCACTACAACTGGGCTCGCGCGCTGCGTGGTATCGTGTCATTTACAGTGCAGGGCACGTATATGTATGCTGGTGGGATACTAATACCCACGTGTACACCCCTGTCACTGCGACCGAAGAAACAAACTACCATCTCAGCCTCTTACGTACCATAGCGACTTCGATTGCCCAATTCTGCGGGCTTGATCTATTCTCTACCGAAGTTGCGCTGACACCGGATGACCTTTTTGTTGTTGTGGACTATGTTAATGATCAAATTGATCTGCGCCTGCAATCAAAAGCCCTCGATGGCGTCCCTGATGACATTGTGCTGGATATTGCCGAGGGTCTTGTTGGGCTCGTGGCAGACCGCTGCTTTGCACCCCATAGTGACGGAGTGAGCTGATCTCACATGGGGGACGGGAGGGGGACGTTGATCTCAATGTAGGTAAGAATATTAAGTTGTTTTAGAACCAGCGTCCCTATAATTTTTGAAACTTAAGGAAGAAAGATAACGATGAAAAACAAAATACCCTTAATGATACAGCTTATCTTTTCGTCGTTTATTCTAGCGGCTTACTTAAATGAACGCAAAGGGGACTTTCCTTTGACGTTTCCTATTTTTGTTTTTAGTGCCTATTTGAATTTTGGCATTTTTGGCTTAAGCATAGTGTTATACTTTAAGACAAAAGACAGAATTTTTTTAATCTCAACTGCAATTGCCGTCATATATATTAGCATTTATATTATTTTGTCTTTAACATATTATGCTTAAAAATGAAAATAGCAGTAAGCAAGGAGGGCTTTCCTGCCGCCTGGCGGGCGGGGTTTTTCTGAATTTGGGGGACGAAAAGGGGATATCCCCATAATTTCCCTGGGAGTTGATTTATGAGAACCTTTGCGTTGCTCGCCTTTATCCTGATTTGTTCTTCTTGCATGCAAGCGCAGCCAGCCCTTGTCATCCATTCAGCCTCAGGTGATTATCGGGTTAACGTGGAGGTTGTTTCGAAACCCGCTGATCTGCAGATGGGATTAATGTACAGAAAACATCTTGCAAAGGACAGCGGGATGCTCTTCATCTTCCCTGAAGAGGGGTCCCAGAGCTTCTGGATGAAAAACACATTCATACCGCTCGACATGATCTTCATCTCCGCTGGCCTCGTCATCGTGGACATCACGACCATGAACCCCTGCAAGGCTGATCCATGCCCTTCCTACACTTCAAAACAGCCGGCCCGGTATTGCCTGGAGGTCAATGCCGGTTATGCCGGCAGCCATACTATAAAAATCGGGGACAAGATTTCCTCAGACGTGATAAAAATAAAAAAATAGCTTATTTCATATGAGGGGCTATGTTTGGCATTTGTATTTCCCTTGCTTCTGTCTTATTATTTATTGAGAGGCTCGTGCAGTAAAGAGGAGGGGACATGGCAGGACAAGGTGATGCCGTATATCCGGCACAGTATGAAACCGAGGCCCTTCTGAAAGACGGTTCGAAGCTCTTTCTGAGGCCCATCAAGAGAGATGATGTCGAGCGCTGGCTCGACTTTATTTCCAGGCTCAGCCACCGCACCATGTACCTGCGCTTCTATTCCGTGCCGAAATTGGCGCGCGAGGACGCCGTTCGATTCTGCTCAGTTGACTATAACCACGCCTTTGCCTTTGTGGCCGAGATGCTCAGGGATCAGCGCCGGGAGATCATCGCCATCGGGCGCTATTACCGCATACCCAATAAGCGTTCAGCAGAGGTGGCCTTCGTTATCGAAGATGCCTATCAGGGAAAGGGTATCGGCACCAAGCTGATGGAGTGGCTCGCCAACGTGGCCCGCGACAACGGCATTACCACCTTCGAGGCCGCTGTGCTCGCCCAAAACAGGGAAATGATGAACGTCTTTAAGGACTACGGATTCCACGTTACCAGCGAATACGAGGACCACGCATACCGCGTCACATTCCCCATAGCACGGACTAAACTCGTGGCTAAAAAAGAAGAAGAGAGGGAGCGTGTCGCCACAGTGGCCTCCATGCGCTCTCTTTTGTATCCGCGTTCGGTGGCGGTGATCGGCGCCTCACGGGATCCGAGCACCATTGGACAGCTCCTCTTTCGGTGCATCATGCAAAGCGGGTTCTCAGGGGTCGTCTACCCGGTGAACCCCAATGCCGAGGCAATCATGTCGGTGAAGAGCTATCCTTCGGTTCTCGATATCCCTGACTCTGTCGATCTGGCGCTGATCGCCGTGCCTGCCCCGCTGGTAGCCAGGGTAACCGACGAGTGCGGCCGCAAGGGCGTGCATAGTATCGTGGTCATATCCGATGGGTTCAAGGAGAGAGGAGGCGAAGGGGTGCAGCGCGAGCAAGAGCTGCGCGATATCGCGCTGGGCCACGGCATGCGGATCGTAGGTCCCAACTGCATGGGGGTCATCAACACGGACCTCGCCATCAATTTAAATGCCAGCTTTTCTCAGGTCTACCCTCCGCAGGGCAATGTAGCCTTTCTCTCCCAGAGCGGTGCCCTTGGATTGTCCATCCTCGAGTATGCCGACAACCTGAATATGGGTATCTCCACCTTTGTGAGCGTGGGCAACCGCGCGGACATCTCGCCCAATGATGTGCTTCAATACTGGGAGCAGGACGCAGCGACCAAGGTCATCCTGCTCTATCTGGAATCCTTCGGCAATCCCCGGAATTTCGCCCGCATTGCGAGGAGGGCATCGGCTGTCAAACCCATCGTGGCGGTCAAGGGGGGCAGCAGCACCGCGGGATCGCGCGCTGCCTCGTCGCACACCGGCGCCCTGGCCACCCCGCAAATAGCATCCGACGCCCTCTTCCAGCAGGCCGGCATCATCAGGGTCAGTACCCTCGAGGAGCTTTTTAACGTAGCCACCCTCCTCTCCAACCAGCCAGTGCCCAGGGACCGGAATGTGGCCATCGTGACCAACGGAGGAGGTCCGGGAATCATCGCTGCTGACGCCTGCGAGCACCACGGGTTGGTACTGCCAGAGCTCCCCCCTGAGGTGATCGATCAGTTAAAGCCCTTTGTCAAGCGGGACATTGCGTTCCGTAATCCCCTGGACCTGACCGCCGGTGCCACTGGCGAGGAGTTCGAGGGGGTATTGAAGATACTGGCCGATGACAACAGTTTTGATTCCGTTCTCACCATATTTATACCGCCGACCGTCGTTGATCCAAAGGGCGCAGAGGATGCCATGCGGCGTGTAGCCCCCCTGTTCCAGCGAAAAAAGAAGCCCCTGCTGGCCTGTTTTATGGGGCAACGGGGTTTTAAGACCAAGCTGGGGACCAGCGGCAAATTCGTCCCCTGTTACCCCTTCCCCGAAGAGGCCGTCTCCGCTTTGGCCAAGGCTACAGAGTACAGCGAATGGCTGAAAAGGCCCAAGGGGGCCATACCCAAGATTCAAGGGCTCAAGCGTGAAAGGGCGCAAAAGCTCATTGAGTCTGCCCTGACCAGCAGTCCCCAGAGGCCCCTGTGGCTTTCCGCCGGGGAGATAGTTGTCCTGCTCAACTGCTATGGCATACGCATCGCCGAGACCTTGGTGGCGAAAACACCGGCCGAGGCCGCTGCTGCGGCCTCAAAGCTGGGCTTCCCCGTTGCCGTTAAGCTGGCATCCTCCACCATCGTGCACAAGACCGATGTCGGCGGGGTGGTCCTCGACCTTATTTCAGAAAAGGAAGTGGAGGGGGCCTTCAACGATATAAAGACCAGGATCGCTGAGATAGGACGCCAGAGAGAGATGGAGGGCGTCACCGTGCAGCACATGGTGACAGGAGGGACAGAAGTCATCGTCGGTGTGACCCAGGATCCATCCTTTGGTCCCCTTATCATGTTCGGGGTTGGAGGCGTCTATGCGGAGCTGTTGAAAGACGTGGCTGTCAAGCTGCACCCGCTCACCGATGTGGATGCCCAAGAGCTGGTAAGCTCCATCAAGATGGCGAAGCTGTTCGAGGGGTTCAGGGGCGCGCCCCCGAGCGACACCCAGGCCATCGAAGATTTACTGCTGAGACTCTCGGCCCTTGTCGAAGACATCCCCGAGATCGCCGAACTGGATCTCAACCCCGTAAAGGTGATGGGGCAAGGAGAAGGCTACTGGGTGGTTGATGCGCGCATTATGGTAAGATAAGTGGTGGATGCGCGGATTATGGTGAGGTAAAATTGTACCTTCAAAAAACTTCCCAAACGCATATTGATGAGCCGGTGAAACAAGACACGAGAGATTGATTAACCCCCAACAGACTAACCATTTCCCCCATCGTGTCTATATCTTTATCTAGGTGGATTATTGTCCCATTCAGAGAGGAAAACCCTCGCCTTTAGGCGAAGACTTTAGTTCGATCTTTGTCCCACAAGGGTTCAGGGGTCCAAGGGGTCAGGGGTTCTACAAACATGTTTGAATGCTTTCCACTCGAACCCTTGAATCCTCGCATCCTTGACCCCTAAAGCTATCGCCTTTAGGCGATAGTAGTTTACTTATCTGTTCCCCAGCTCCTCGATGACAGTCGCTACGAGGTCTTGGCTTATGGGTGGGGTAGACTCGCCGATCTTTGCGGATTTAAGGATCATGAGGATAGACTTCTCCGCTGCCGAGCCCAGAGGTACTTGTTTGGCTCCGGCATCGTCGGGATGCGTCGCCCCGACATACACGTAACGAAGTTTTGAAGGTCTTTTAACCCTGCCGTCAAGACAAAACGGGAAAGAGGTCCCCTTGCCGTCTTTGATGACAATGGCAATGGTCCCTCCGTCTCTATACATCACGGCACTTTTGACCTCAAAAGGTGGATACAGCGTTATGGTTTCTTCCGGCAGACTTATGGTCACTGCCTCATCGTTCCCAAAGGCCGTGAGGCTACTAATCTGCATCACGCTCAATACCAGCACGCCGACCAAAAATAAAATCTTCATCCTCTTGTTTGTCATGAATCCTCCTGATGTAACGAATGCGGCTCTATTCCCATATCAAACCCTTTTTAGGTTGCTGGGGTGACGCGGGTTGTTCATCTATCTCCTGTATGGCCCTTTCAAGCCCCTTCTTCCTTTCGGTTAGTTCAATAGTAAGATCTTTGCGCTGGCTTTGATGTATGAGCCAGCCAACCTCCCCCAACGCTTTTCTGTAAAGAAGCTTCGACTCGTAGGCATACGAAAGAAACCAATGTGACACCCATTGGTTCGTGATGCCCTCCAATGTTTCTACCGCACTATCAAGGTTTCCTTGCTTCAGGTAGCCCTCTGCTTGCGTCTTCAGCTGCATTTCGGTACTGGTGAGCGTCATTGTCTTGTCCTGTACGGGATCCTGCGGCATGGGCAGATCCCTCTGGCCATACAGGAGAAGACTCCGCTGGGCATACGCGACTGCCGCTGCACACATAAAACATAGTACCAGAACTGCCACTTTTCTCGAAAACATATCGCTCCTCCCTCTTTATGTATGGTAAGCTCTCCAATTTCATAAATCCGGTTAGCTGCCGGGGTTCAATATAATCCTCAATAGTGTAGCGCTGTGTGCCCAGGCTTATCGGCTCTCCTCAAAACTGTCGCCATACGCGGCAATCGAATAGACCTTGCCCGCGTCTTTGGCGTTGCCATCCGCCTTATTCAAGTATGCGATGCCAACCCAGCCAACGGGGAGCAATGAAGGGTTCTTCGGTCCCACGTACCCTTTTGTCCAATGATAGGATTTAATCTGGATCTTATCGCCCGGCCTGAGGCCCGATTTTGAACGTTCAACGCCAAGCACTTCCGCCGTAAACTGGACATCAAGGCGCCGATCTCCCTGCATCTTCTCCTCAACTGCCACTATCCGGACCTTGAGCTTCTCCTGCGCATCCGCCTTAAGTTTTTCATAGGATCCCGGTGGTAACTCGGCACTGGCTGTTGTCACCAAAGCAAGTAATACGTGCACGGCTACCAACAACAACGGAATTCTTAGCCTGCATGTTTTCATTGAAACGTCCCCCTTTTAATTTATTGGATGGATATTCACCAACAATTGAGCTTTAATAGCATCACAAGATAGCCTGCTGCGTGTGGTTATAAGCTTTTTTTGATCCCGGCTTTTTCCGTAATCTTCCTCATCTTCCTGATTATTGCCTTTGAGGCAGGGCGGGTAGAGTTCTCTAATTCACTGAGCACCCGATCATTCTTTTGTTTATCGAACAAATTGCAGAGAAATACGATCTTTTTGCCGCGATAATTTTCGGGGTCATACCCCTTCTCAGCTACTGAATAGTATTCAAGCGCCTGACCGCTCTTCACATCACCCTTAAAAGGTTCAACCACATGACCGCGAACAAGGTAGCGTACATATCCCGCAGTATTATCACCGATGCTGTCAACTGCCTTGGCTTCCTCGACCTCTACCGAGGCGACAACGGCAACCTGGTCGTAATCATTCTTTAAATAGTCATAAGAATAATACTCATTATCCGATGTAAGACTACAACCGGGCAATATAAACAGAACACACAATGTCAAGAATAACTTTTTCATATTGATCCTCTCTCGAATTAAGGGCCTCAAGGAGACAATGCGAACGGATACTTGCATCGTCTAGAAATCCATATTGGAAATTAATCACTGAACAGATCCTCAAAAACACATAGCATAGGCACTAAGAGTTGTCAATAAATCTTGCTTTGTCTGTCAAGCCAAAGTAGAAATGTCCTGTTCTTACCAAAGTAGAAATGTCCTCTTTTCAAGGTTGAGATTCTAGGGGGTTTCCTC
>MGQF01000013.1:6183-6729 GCA_001797745.1 Deltaproteobacteria bacterium RBG_13_52_11 | reverse complement strand
CTTCAGGCGGGGTGGGGTTGATGTAGAATCCGGTTCCCCACTCGAACCCGGCTACCTTGGTCAGTCGGGGCATGATCTCCAGATGCCAGTGGTAGTATTCGTTTTTGGATTCTCCGAACGGAGAGGTGTGGATGATGAAGTTGTAGGGGGGGTCTGCCAATACTCGGTCCATCCTGCGCAGGACCCCCAGAAGGACCTGGGCTAATCCGTCATACCCCTCCATCTCTTCAAAGGAGGAGCTGTGCTCCTTGGGGATGATCCACGTCTCAAAGGGGAAACGAGAGGCGAAGGGTGCCAAGGCGAAGACCCCGTCTCTTTCCTCGATAATCCTGACCTCTGCGGCGAGCTCCTGTTTTATGATTGCGCAGAAGACGCACTGATGGTGATCGTTATAATACTGCCGCGCCCCCACCATCTCCTCAAGGACCCGCTTCGGGACAACGGGTAAGGCGACCAATTGAGAATGAGAATGTTCCAACGATGCCCCGGCGGCAGCTCCATGATTTTTGAAGACCATGACGAAGCGGAAACGGGCGTCCTTCTTCA
>MGQF01000013.1:0-6149 GCA_001797745.1 Deltaproteobacteria bacterium RBG_13_52_11 | reverse complement strand
TTCGGTGGTGAGCCCTCGGGCCTGAGGGCATATACTTCAGGAGGGGTCTTGGCCTCGTTGCCAGGGCACAGGGAGCAGAATCCCCCTCTCGGTTCTTTTGTTTCGCTGACGAAGTCTGAGGGCCTCTTTCCCCTCTCGGTGGCGATGATAACCCATCTCCCGACGATGGGGTCTTTGCGTAACTCCGTCATGGGGGTTATCGAAGTGGCTGGGTGATTAGGTTATCCCCCTCTTTTCCAGATGTTCCTGTTCTTCTTTGCACTTGATGCAGAGGGTTGTGACTGGTCTAGCCTCCAGCCTCTTTTCCGAGATCTCCTCCCCGCATCGCTCACAGATGCCAAAGGTCCCTTCTTCTATCCTCGCCAGGGCCTCTCTGATCTTCGTGATCAGCCTTCTCTCACGCTCGCGTATCCTGAGCAAAAAGTTGCGGTCTGACTCCCACGACGCCCTATCGGTGGGGTCCGGGAATTCCCCCTCGGTGATCGTCATATCGTTGACGGTCTTGGCCGCCTCCTCGATAAGCTCTTTCATCTGTTCGTTCAAGAGGGATCTAAAGAATTCAAGCCTTTTCTCATCCACCCCTGTTACTCCGGAAAAGAGATAATGTAAAGATAAGGAGGGTAATGAAAAACCTCTCGGAAGTCAATAGGAAAAGGGGATCAGTCCGGAGAGAAAATCGTGAAACAAAAGAGGTTGATTTGTGTTGTTATCATGGTACCATAGTGCTTCAGAAGATGCCGGAGCTGCTAGGCAAGGAGAGAAAGGAGCCATAATGGGACCAATTAAAATCATGCCGTGTCTGGATATGAAAGAAGGGAGGGTCGTTAAGGGCGTCCACTTTCTGGATCTCAAAGATGCCGGCGATCCCGTGGAGAACGCCGCGTTTTATCAGCGCGAAGGGGCCGATGAATTGGCCATGCTGGATATAGCGGCCACCGTAGAGAACCGGAAGACGAGGTTAGAATGGATTAAGGCCGTCTCCGCAGTCATCAATATCCCACTGACAATGGGTGGCGGAATTGCCACCCTGGAGGATATCCAATTGGTCCTGGAGGCCGGTGCCGACAAAATTTCGATGAACAGCGCCGCCGTCAAGGACCCGAGTCTCGTCAGGGCGGCAGCAAAAGCATTCGGCACAAAGAGGATTACGGTGGCCATCGATGCCAGGAGGAATGCAGAGATGCCGTCGGGGTTTGAGTTGGTAGTCTCAGGTGGCACCAAACCGGTGGGGAAGGACGCCGTTGTGTGGGCCATTGAATGCCAGGAGCTGGGGGCCGGTGTGATCCTGCCCACCAGCATGGATGGCGATGGGACGCAGGCAGGGTATGATCTTGAATTCACCAAGGCCATTTCCGATGCCGTCGAAGTGCCGGTGGTGGCATCAGGGGGGGCGGGAATGTTGGAGCACTTCTATGAAGCCGTTGTGAAGGGAGGGGCCCAGATCTTATTGGCCGCTTCGGTATTCCACTACCGTCTCTTGAGCATTCGACAGGTCAAGGAATATCTGCAATCGCAGGGGTTGCAGGTTCGTTTATAGAGAGGCCCATCCCCAGTGCAGTGCGTCCCCGTTATTGCTCTTCTCTCCCCCTCGGGGGGAGAGAAGAATGATGGTTTGTGTCGTACGATATGTGAGGAGTGAAGAGGCTTCAGAGGCGCAGGATCTTTTCGGCGTTTTCGAGGATCGTATCTGAAAAGCCGTGGGCTTGTTTGATCCGAACATCCTTGTCGAGCGCGTTTTTGGTTTTCCATATACTGATATACTCTTGAGGCGTCATGTCGTAGGTCACCCACGGCAGGTGCGTCCACCCGTTAATAGGGATGGGAAAGTCAGAGCCGTGGACGAGCCAGTGAGCGGGGAAGGTATCCAGTATGGCGGGCATCAAAGAGATCCTCGTCGATAGGGAGAGGGCAGCAGTATCCCCCCAGAGCCGCACCGTGCCATCACTATTTGCGGCCTTCATAAGGGCATAAAACTCCTTGATCTGGGGCTTTTCGATGAACGGGAAGACGGGGGTGGCGCAATGAGCTGCGATCACCGTCACTCCGTACTCAAGGGGTTTCTCGAGGTGCCGAAAGTTGTCGAGCTGCCTCTTGCGTATCCCTTCGGGAAAAGAGTATTCAGGTCCCACGTGGCAGAGGAGGGGGATGTGATGGGAGGCGAGGGTCTGGTAGAAGTCTTTATGCCTGTCGTCCCTCAGGTATACGTGTTGCGCGGAAGGTATCAATTTGGCGAGGACTGCATTGGTCTGGGTAAGGACATACTCGAGCTCTTGCTCCCAGTCTTTCCTGTTGGGGCTTACCGAGGCGCCGAAAAAGAACCGTTTCTCTCTTTTTGCGGGGTCCGATTCGTTGCGCAGGCGCTCGTTTAACGCGTTTACCTGCCGGTACAAAAAGCGATTGGAGACCCAGAGATCGGTCTTATGTTCGTCGATCTCACCCGTCTTCGGGGAATAGACGGCATCCAGGGCAAGGAGGACCACCCCGTCGATCTCCTCCGATTGGGTGAGCATGGCATAGATCAACTCGAAGTATTCATCCGTTGATATCCTGCCGTCGTGGTGAAAATCAGCCCCCATGTGCTCCAGATCGTCTTCAATCATGTTGTACAAGATCCTCGTAAACCAGTGGTGGTTATCATCCGCGTTGAAGTAGACGTCCTCATCGATCTTTTTGAGATCCCTGCCATTGCCGATGGCATGGATGTGTATATCAATCCGCATGGTTTTTCCCTCGGTTGATGTGCAAGCCTTTTCTTAATCCCAAAGAAGGCACCTTATAACCTTTCCAGCAGGATGTCAAGATTATGCCCCTTTTGCATCATTGACTCATTTCCCACGGCACCCATTTAAAAAAAGAAAAGGCAGCGACAGCAGCCACGGTTATTTTCGGCTATGGTTTCTCGTCAGCTTTTTGACCTCTTCTTGGACATCGTGCCACATGTGGCCGTGGAGCGTGAGTGTGAGCTTACAGAAAGGGCAGGTGAGGGTAGCTCCTTCATGCAATGCGGTTAATGGATAGTCGGTCTTGCGTCCACAGATCGGACAAGAAAAAGGGAGTGTTTTTTCTTTCACGGGGCCTCCTGGTGGCCTTGTTCGATTGGTATCGCAAAAGAGGCCAGGGCTCGTTTTACCTGCTGAGGGGTCTCAAAGGGTATGGCATGCATCCCTACTGTCTGTGCCCCGTTGCAGAATTCGGCCCTGTCATCGATGAGGATTGCCTCGGGCGGCCGTACGCCTAATCGCTCTAAGGCGATCTCGTATATCCTCTGCTCCGGCTTCCTCGTCCCCTCTGCACAGGAGAAGACGGCTACATCAAACATTGCGTACCCCTGTTCATAAAAGAAATGCATCGCTGGCATTTCTGCGTTGGAGAGGAGTCCTACTGTGTACCCCTCCCTTTTTAGATGGGAGGCCAGGGCGAACATCTCTTGTTTCGGGCAGTAGCTGTGGCGCAAGGCTGCCTCCCACAACGACGGGTTATAGGGGCGCTGGACACCCAGGGCAGCGCACATCCCCTCCCACAGCTCATCCTCCGAGATCAGCCCCTTTTGGAATGCCGGTGCAAAGGATTTGTAGGCCGCGTTCAGCGCCTCTGGGGGCACACCGAGGACTTTTGAAAAGTATGAGAGCAGACCCTGTGCAGTATCCTCACAGAGTACCCCGCCCCAGTCGAAGATGATCGCCTTTATCATGTTATAAGATACCCCTGTCCAGGGTCCGATACTGGATGGCCTCGGAGAGGTGGTGGGGGACGATGGCCTCTTGACCCTCCAAATCGGCGATGGTGCGGGCTACCTTTTCACCACCTGCTTTCAGATCAAAGCCGATGCCGATGGTAAGGTTGCCGTTTACAACATGCAGATTGAGGCGGTCTTGTTGAATCGGTGCTTCAAGCAACTTAAAAAACTCAAACAAAGTATCTTTAAATGTACCATAGCCTGTAGGTGCAGGCTGCCATTGAATAGTCATGATCTGCTCCTTTTAAATTATTTATACGGTATATTGCAAAATTCTACTGCCCAGCCATCGCGGTCAATCCCGATAAGTACATCATTCCCAGCACTAACATAGTGTAGTTTGCCTTTGAAATAAAATAATGTATGATATTCAAGATATGATGCAGCACTTGGTTTCACTCGCGGATCTGGGCCGGACAGGTCATCCGCCACGATGTATAAGCCGCCTTTCCACCAATCAACGACAGGTCTGCCGGGGCAGCTCTTTTGCTCCCTTTGCACATCCCTTTTCCAACGCAGTTGAATAACCGTCTGCGGACCGGGAGGAGTGGGCCGGTTTTCGCTTATCTCATACCAACTAAGCAGCCGTACTCGCCAGAGTTGAATCCTGCCACCCCCTTTGATAAATCTCTCTGCCTCTTTGCGAAGGCCTTCGTCCGTATAACCACACGTTCCTTTGCCAAAGTATTTATCCACACCACAGGCGCGGTATTTCAGCAATTTGAAGATTAAATCTTTGTATTTCTGGGGATCCAGTTCCTGCCAAGGAGGCTCCTTGAATCCTGGATAACTGGCAACCACATCCCAGGAGCAACTTTTTGCTTCTTCCACTGTGTTACTTTTATAGCTGTTGAGCCTTTTCAAGATTTCATCACAAACAACATATCCTTTGCCTTCATACTGATACCATTCCTCCGCATTGGCAGACACAGCCGATAAACAAAACACCGCAAATATTATCAACAAAACTAATCTGTAAATAAGCCTATTGCATTTAAAATAATCCGCTTTTTTCTTCATACCGTCCTCCTGATGGTTTCAAAATCTTCGCCGTTTACCGTTATAAATAGTTTTTGCTAAGCAATGAGTATAGTAGCGCCCGCAGGGTTTCTCGCTATCCCCCGCGGTGGATTCGTTGAAGTGATAAATCCATAGCTATCTTTTCGATTGCAAAACGAAAAACTTAATCCGAAACTGCCCCCACCCAATCCGTAAAAGATTGGCTATTTTATGATATAGAGCGTAAGGCTTTTGTCAAGAAAAAAATTAGATTGTGAACGGAAACGTGGGTTGACTTTTTGTGAAAAATGAATATAGTGGTGCTGTTTTCGAGGAGAAGGATCATGATTAAGAGCATGTAAGGCTTTATTTAACGTGTGGTCCAAAGGGCAGGGGGACATGATGAAGATGGGGGAAAAATTTAAGGACGGATCTTCAGGGAGCAAAGGCGGATAAAACGATGTAGCGGTGGGGCAAACAGTACCAGAAGAGTTCCCCGCCGGGAGGAGAAAATTACACGATTCGATACAGGAACTCAGCTCTCTTTTTCAAACGGAAGCAGAGTTATCCTTATCGGCGTTTATAGAGTTTATGGATAAAGAAAAGCCTGCCGATTCAGGACTCCTCTCCTTATTGATGATAGCCTCTTATCATGGAATTGCCGCTGACCCGGCCATGTTGCAGCACGAGTTTGGGCAAGAGGTCTTTTCCACAGAGAAGATCCTCTTAGCGGCCAAGCATCTCGGTATGAAGGCCAGGGTCATTCAGCAAGACCCCGCGCGTCTTGACCGGGCGCCCTTGCCGGCCATTGCCATTGATCATGAAGGGCACTACTTCATCGCAGCGAAATTCGATGCCGGTGGAGGAACCAGCCCTAAAATCCTGATACAGAGACCCGGACAGCCACCGGAGGTTCTTAAGCTGCAGGATTTTCTGGATCACTGGTCCGGTCAACTGATCTTCTTCACCTCAAAGGCCAGTTATACAGGGGACATTGCCAAGTTCGACTTCAGTTGGTTTATTCCTGCGGTCATTAAGTATCGAAAGCTTTTGGGCGAGGTATTACTCGTCTCGTTAGTGCTGCAGATCATTGGCCTGGCTACCCCGCTGTTCTTCCAGGTCGTCATGGACAAGGTGCTGGTCAATCATGCCATGACGACACTCAATGTGATCGCGATTGGGCTGCTTTGTGCCACGTCGTTTGAGGCTCTGCTCACCGGCATTCGAACCTATGCCTTTACCCACACCAGTAGCAAGATTGATGTGGAATTGGGTGCACGGCTCTTCAAGCATTTACTAGCCTTGCCCATTGCCTATTTTCAGGCGCGTCGGGTCGGGGATTCCGTCGCTCGGATTCGGGAGCTGGAGAACATCCGCTCCTTTCTCACAGGCCACGCCATCACGCTCATAATGG
>MGQF01000012.1:19664-35132 GCA_001797745.1 Deltaproteobacteria bacterium RBG_13_52_11 | reverse complement strand
CACCTTGCGGTGTTCGATGAAATGGCCGATCATCTCCTTTACATTTAAAACAACCGGCCTGTTGTCCACCAGGGCCAAGAGGATGATCCCAAAGGAGACCTGCAACTGGGTGAGCTTATAGAGTTGGTTGAGGATGACCTCCGGTACCTCGTCTTTTCTCAGCTCCAGCACCATCCGCATCCCCTCGCGGTCGGACTCGTCCCGCACTTCGGCGATCCCTTCGAGGCGCTTCTCCTGCATCAACTGGGCGATCTTCTCCACGAGGCGGGCCTTGTTCACCTGGTAGGGGAGCTCGGTGATGATGATCCGATCCCGCCCCCCTTTCTGCTTCTCCACGAGGGCCAGCGCCCGGAGTTGGATAACCCCTCTGCCCGTCTGATAGGCCGACCGGATCCCCTCCTTCCCACAGATGAAGGCACCGGTGGGGAAGTCCGGTCCTGGGATGAGCTCCATCAGCTCCTCGATGGTTATCGCCGGATTCTCTATCTGGGCGATGACGGCGTCGCTCACCTCGATAAGGTTGTGGGGCGGGATATTGGTGGCCATGCCCACGGCGATACCTGCGGAGCCGTTGATCAAGAGATTCGGAACGCGCGTGGGGAGAACCCTCGGCTCAACGGTGGTTTCGTCGAAGTTCGGGACAAAGTCAACGGTATCCTTATCGATATCGGCGAGCATTCCCTCGGCAAGCTTGGTGAGGCGCGCCTCGGTATACCGGTAGGCGGCCGCGGAATCACCATCAATGGACCCAAAATTCCCTTGGCCGTCCACGAGGGGATAGCGCATGTTGAATTCCTGGGCCATGCGCACCATGGTATCGTACACGGCGGTGTCGCCATGGGGATGATATTTCTTAAGCACCTCCCCGACGACGCCGGCGCTCTTGGAATACTTCTTGTTGTGCAGGAGACCTTCCCGGAACATCGCGTACAGGATCCGCCGGTGCACGGGCTTGAGTCCATCCCGCACGTCCGGAAGAGCCCGCCCGATAATAACGCTCATGGCATAATCCATATAGGATCTGCGCATCTCGTCTTCGATATTCACCGGTACAAATCCGCTTGCGGAAATCGTCACGATATCCTCCGGAAACCCGATTTTCTCCATTGTATCAGAAGGGGGAGGAGTTATCAAGAGAGAGGTTCATCTGGTCCGCCTCCGCCAACGTTCTGGGAGACTTGTCTGCACGAGGGTTAAGGGGTACTTCTTGACAAGGGGTGAGGGGAGGCTATAAGATGCCCACGAGGTGAGGGAGATGGTCGACTATGAGCGCCCCGATCTCGCCCCGTATGCCTCCCGCAGCGTTCAATCCAAAGGGAGAAGGTATCTGGAGGAGTTCAAGGACGATCGGCCTGCCTTCGAGAGGGATCGGGATCGGATCATCCATTGTGCCGCCTTCCGAAGGCTGGAATACAAGACCCAGGTCTTTGTCAACCACGAAGGGGATTACTATCGGACCCGCCTCACCCACTCCCTCGAGGTAGCCCAGATCGCCCGAGGGATCGCCCGTAAGCTTGGGCTCAACGAGGAGCTCACTGAGGCCATCGCCCTGGCCCATGACCTGGGACACACTCCCTTCGGCCATGCAGGAGAGGACGCCCTCAATGTTTTGATGGCAGATTACGGGGGCTTTGAACACAACCTGCAGAGCCTGCGGGTCGTGGAGCTCTTGGAGGAGCGGTACCCCCATTTCCCCGGCCTGAACCTGACCTTTGAGACGAGAGAGGGATTGGCCAAGCACTCCTCTTATCATGACGCCCCTGCCGAGGACCTCTCAGAATATGAGATGGCGCTGACTCCCACCCTGGAGGCTCAGATCATCAACGTGGCCGACGAGATCGCTTACAACAACCACGATATCGATGATGGATTGGAGTCGAACCTTATCCACAGGGACGAGCTCATGGAAGTCCCCCTTTGGCAGGAGGTCTTCGTGAAGGTGGAGACAAAGTATCCTCATGCCACCTTGCAGGCGAAGACGTACACGGCCATCAGCTCGCTCATCGGCCTGCTGATCCAGGATGTCGTCGCCCAGACCAAGCGGAACATAGAGGGACACGGCATAGAGACAGGGGCGGATGTGCGAAAGCTCGGGAAAAACCTGGTTAGCTATAGTACTTCTGCCCAAAAGGAGAGCGACCTCTTAAAGGACTTCCTCCACAATCGACTGTACCATCACTGGCGGGTGGAGCGGATGCGGATGAAGGCCGAACGGTTCATCGCGGAGCTCTTCAAGGCCTATGTGGAGACCCCTGCCTTGGTCCCCGGGCGTTAGAGGAGACGCATGGGCGAAGAACCCGTCCCGAGGATGGTCTGCGATTACATCGCCGGGATGACCGACCGGTTTGCCCTGGACGAATATAAAAAACTCTTCGACCCCTACGAGAAGGTGTGAGAATGATCGAAGACCCCTACGAGAAGATATGAGGATGGTTGAAATTCCCCCCCTGGTACAAGCGATGCTTGACCCCTCCTTTTATCCCCACCACCCCCAGCAGGTGGATCTCCTTCAGACCCACATCTCGTATCTCTTCCTCGCCGGAGAGCTCGTCTACAAGGTCAAAAAACCGGTGGACTTCGGCTTTCTTGATTTCACCACCCTGGAGAAGCGGAGCTATTTTTGTCAGCAAGAGGTCAGGTTGAACAAACGATTCTCTCCAGATGTCTACCTGGCAGTCGTCCCCATCTCCTTTGTTGGTGATTCTTTCCGCCTGGGAGATGAGACAGCGGTGATAGAATACGCCGTCAAGATGAGGCGCATTAACGAGGAGCATATGCTCTACCGGCTCCTTAAGGCAGGGAAGGTAGATTCCGAGGTTCTGCAGCGCATCGGCAGACTCCTTGCCAGGGTGTATGCGGTCATCCCAAGCGATGAGAAAGCACGGGCCTTCGGTGCCCTGGATGTCATCTCCACCAATGTGTTGGAAAACTTCGAGCAGACCAGGAAGTATGTCGGTGATCCCATTTCCAAAGGGGCATTCGACTCAATCGAGTCGTGGAGCCTCTCCTTTATGCAAGACAATGCAGCACTGTTCGAGCAGAGGGTGGCTCAGGGCTACATCAAGGACTGCCACGGTGATCTGCATTTACAGCACATCTGTGTGGAAGGGGAGAATATATACATCTTCGACTGCATCGAGTTCAATGAACGCTTTCGCTTCGGCGATGTCGCCTCAGACGTGGCGTTTCTTTCCATGGATCTAGACCTCAACGGTTATACTCAATTCAGTAACATCTTTGTGGATGCATACACCGAGGCCGCGGGTGATTTTACCGTGGCAGGAGTCCTCCAATTCTACAAGGTTTACCGGGCCTATGTGCGGGCAAAGGTAACCTCTTTCATGCTCGATGATGCAGGGCTCGATGAGAAGACAAAGGGGGAAGGCCTTCGGCGAGCAAAAGAATACTATGACCTGGCACTCCACTATGTCAAAGGGGATATCTAGGGGATGGTGCCTTGAAGGAAATGAAGGGCGCTCATATACTAAAAAAGATAACAAAACTAAGCGATGAAGATAGACCTTCACATACACTCAAGAAACGGATCAGACGGGCACTGGGGCCTGGAAGAGATCTTTGCTGAGGGTGCGGGGAGAAGGCAGATCGATCTGATCTCGATCACCGACCACGATTCCATCCGCGCTCAAGGGCTTGCCCTTGAGCTGGCCCAATCCTACGGTATTGCGTATCTCACCGGGGTGGAATTGAACGTGACGTTCTCCCATCCGGCCTACAAGGGGGGTAACCCCGTCTCCCTCGATTGCCTTGGATATCAGTATGATATCGACAACCCCGTGCTTGTCGAGAAACTCGAGGCACTCCGGAATTACCGAAAGAGGCGGGTAGTGCGGATCCTGGAGAATCTCAACCGAGAATTCGCCAAAGAAGGCCTGCCGGCATTTACCGTTGCAGACCTCGATGCTATTGAGGCCAGCGTCGACGGTGCCCTCGGCAGGCCCCACATTGCCAAGTACATGGTCAACAAGGGTATTGTGGCCACCCAACAGGAGGCCTTCGACCGTTATCTGGTCCAGTGCGATGTACCCAAGATGCCGTTGAGTCTGAAGGAGGCCTCTGAACTCATCCGTGGTGCAGGGGGAAAGCTTATACTCGCCCATCCCAATGATCCGAACGGCACTTCTTTGGCGAACCTGACCCCCTCGTTGAAGGAACAATTGCAGATTGTTCACGATGCCATGATGGACTATATCGATGGGATTGAGTGCTGGCACTCCCGGCATGATCATAAGACCACCGGAGCATACATAACCTTTGCTCAGAATATGGGGCTCATGGTCTCCGGAGGATCCGACTGCCATCAGCATCCCGTATTGATGGGAGAGGTGGATGTCCCTGATTATGTGGGGGAGCAGTTTTTGAAAGGGCTACAGTCACATGTTCAAGGAGCTACACGATGAGGGTACTATTTAAGGAGTTTGTTAAGAAGGAAATGGGGGATGATGCTGTTCTGATCGCCTGTGGGCTTCCCGCCACCAACAAGACCGAGACCATGGAGGTTATCGCGCGTCTCAAGGGCTATGAGATGTTGCGTACGGATCTCATTCGTCAAGAGGTGCTCAAGGGTGAGGACATATTCGATGAAAACGTAGCCGCGAACATGGATAAGAGAAAGATAGTCTATGATCAGATGTTCTCCAAGGCAGACGTCCTTGCCTCCCAGGGCAAGGGTGTCATTATGGATGCCACCTTCATCAGCCAGAAGCTCAGGATGAGGGCTGCGGAGGTGGCCGCAAAAAATAATAAGACCTTTATTATCCAGCAGACCCAGTGTCCTGAGAAGTATTCCCTTGCAAAGATCTCAAAGAGGACAAAGGCAAACTATGAATCCAATGCCCTGACTCCACAGGCATATTTTAATAATAAGGAAAAATTCGAACCCGTAGACCTTGATGAGATCAAGGATCGATTCCCAAACCTTTCCATAGTACATCTTATAGTGGACACCGCATCCGATTCAGAAAAAGAGTGGTATGTGATAGACAAGATTGCCAGATAACCAAATGTTGATTAAGCTAACATCTTGATATGTTGAAATAATAAAAATGGTATAAAACTTGCAGAAAAGAAAAAAAGATCCATAATTGACAGGATTAAGAAATTGTAATATTTTTGTTGTGGTAATTGTTAAATGAAGAAGACTCTATTAATAAGTCATAACAGAGAAAAGTTATTAAATGCGCTAGTTTATTTCTCTAAGAGCACTCGTTTTTGCGGGAAAACTAAGTTATTTAAATTATTATACTTTCTTGATTTTATTCATTTCAGAGAGACAGGGAGGTCGATTACAGGATTAAACTATTATGCGTGGGATAAAGGGCCTGTACCACAAGATCTCTTTCACGAGCTAAAACAACCAGATACAGATCTCAAAGAAACCATTGCTCTCCTAGAACAATCCGAAGATGAAGATTATAGACTTTGTAGGGTAATTGCGAAGAAGCCTTTTGATCCAAAATATTTTAGCAGAAGAGAAAAGAAAATAATGGAGGAGCTGTCATTTGTTTTTAAAGATGCTTTAGCAAAGGATATGGTTGAGATTACTCACCTCAGTGGGACCCCGTGGGATAAGACAATGAAAGAGAAAGGGCCGGGGAAACGAATCGACTATTCATTGGCCGTTGATGGGAGCAAAGGGTCATTGTCTTTAGAGGAGATTAAAGAAAGGATGTCCGAAATAAAAGAGGTTACCGAAATATTTGGGGACCAATGAGGAAAGGCACCGTATTATTTCACCCGCGGTTTGAATTTACAGACGGTGAAATCGGTAGCAAATACCTAATCATCCTAAATACTCCCGATATAAAGAAATCAGAACCTTTCTTATTTTGCAAGACAACCAGCCAGTCACAAAACAAACCCAAAACCACCGGCTGTCACGCTGAAAAGAATTTGTATTGCATTGAGGAGAATTCTGATTTTTTCCCCAGAAGGACCTGGGTTCAATTTTTTGAAATATTTGAAGCAAGTCATGATAAGTTCATTGAGCAGCATTTTGCGAGAGGGTTACAGGTAAGAGCTGAATAGAAATCGGAAACCATCAATGCGATAATAAATTGTATTAAGAAATCTGACGATGTTTCAGCTTACCATCTTGCATTACTACAATGATGACAACATGAAACGGCTGGGCAGTTCAAAAATATAAAATCCGAAGTTCCACTGCAAAAGTTGAAGAGGAACTCCGATTGGTTCACGATGAGTGATTCCTTGTGGAAGGGAGGAAAGTAATGACACGGTTTACAAAAATCACAGCCTGCTTTCTATTGGCATTATTTGTTGGTGGCTTCTTGCTCTCCTGCGCACCGCGTGGGCGGCGTTGCCCACCGGGCCATCACTGGGTTCCGGGTCACCATGCACCCAATGGAGATTGGATCCCGGCCCACTGCGCGCCTAATTGAGAGAAAGAAAATGGTTGGCAGGCTTCTTCAACGGGCCAGGAAATGAGGTGTCCTGAGAAGGTGTCTTAACCCGCTTTCACACCGTGATCTCGATGATCTTCGCCTTCTTCAGATCCATCGTACCCAGCCCCAGCCGTTCGGCCACCCGCAGGTAGGGGCGGATCATCTCGGTGGTATAGGTCTCGTCATATTTCTCCATGAGACGCGAGCAGTAGGCGTCCAGGGCCACCATGTCCCCGCTCAGGATGATGCGGTTGACCCCCTCCTTGATCTCCCCCTTACCCCTGGTGGGACCTCCCTTGATGAGGATAGCCCTGGCATCCACGATGGAGAGCTCAGGGCGCACCGCATCGGCAAACTCGGCCAGGGCGGTCATGAAGTGGGTCTCATCGCGGAAGGCGGCCTTGGTACGCTCCGTGGCGCCCTTCATCCCTTTTTGAATCCCTTCACCCCGGATGTGTGAATCCCAGCGCTGGGCCCCATAGATGGCCCCGAACTGGTTCTTCAGCGCGCAGGTGAGGAAGGAAGAGTGATGCCGCTTCAGGCAGGGCATGTTGACGACGACGGGTGCTTGATGGATTTTCTTATGCACAATGATCTCCGGGTAGGCCCGCCACCCCGCCTTTTTGGTCTTCACATATTCCCTGCGGCGCCCGGCGTCACCGATGGTGACTGCAATTCCTTGTTCGTGCCCCCTGCGAACAATATCATTGAAACTGGAGGTCTGGCGTTCCGTCCCCACGAGGTACGTGCCCGGGGCGTCAAAGACCTCGACCCCGCGCGACCCTGCCTCCCGCAGGAGACGCGCCACGAGGAAGATCATCTCGGGATCAGCGGTGATGGGGAAGGGCTGGGGGAAGATAAAATTTGGCTTTATGAGGGTCTCATTCCCATTCCCAACGAGGGGTTTGAGGCTACCGAGGGCCTCCAGGGCGGCGCGGAGCATCCGTTCCGGGTCTTTACCCTGGACAGAGACCACGAGGGGCTGGCCCCCCTGCACAAAGGGATTGGGGATCCCTGCTCGCGGCCCTTGCGCCCCTGTAAAGCACCCTGATCCCCAGGCCGTCAAGGCAGCAGCGCCCCCGGCGGCCAATTTGATGAAATCGCGACGGGATAACCCATTGTTATCTTTTTTTCCCACGCGCGGTGACTCCTCTTTTTTTGCTTTTTTTGGCCTTCTTACCCGACTTCTTACCCCTCACTCCCTTGAGCCAAGCCGTTGTCCACCCGATAGAGGCGCCGGCCACCACCAGGCCAAGCACGTCAATATCGTAGTCAAAGGTGGTGGAAAGCCCGAGCAGTGGCAGGACAATCATGGTGAGCAGAGGGAGGAGCCCGATACCCAAGACGCCAGCCAGGAAGCCGATAGCGCACCCCTCGAGCCGCCACCAAATGCCGCTGCGGGCCGCAAGGCAGCCGAAGACCGTCCCGATCAGGGGCCAGGCAACCAAGATGGGGACTGGTATGACGGTGTTTAAGGCCCAGCAGAGCAGGACGATTCCTCCCCCCAAGCCACCCCACCAAAGCCATCTGCCCGTAGCAGGGGGGGTAAGTTGCGAGGCGATGCCGAGAAGGAGAGCGGTGGTAAACCACCCAACGATTCTTTGATCAAGGAGTTCATACCCTATGATGCCGAACACGCCGGCTGCTATGCCCAGCGCGATACCCATGAGTACCCGTTTCATCCTTGTTCTCCTCGTTGTTGCTGTATGGATCTCAACGCCCGCTTGACGGGATCGCTTGTTTCACCTTCGAGCACCAGGAATACGAGATCCCCCGCCACCAGGGCCCCGGCGTACCCCCTTCTGACCTTGCCGAGCAAGAAACCTTCCTTAACTAAGTTTCCCTTAATGACCCCAGATGTACGGAGGGTCTCGAAGGCCTCCGCAGCCTGTGGCTGCCCCGGATAGCGCACCATGATGACCCTGAGGGGTTTGACGTCTGGTGTATAGTGAAAGATAATCCCTTCGACGTCTTTCCCCAGGGAGAGGACATTTTGATTGGAGAGAAAATAACTGTTGTTCAGGGCGGTCTGCCCGCGGAAGTAGATCAGCGAATCCTTTGCCACCCACTGGGGGGGGAGCAGGCCTAAGATATCAGGTCGTTCCCCTTCCCGGGGGATCTTCTCGGCGATGGTCCGGCCGAGGGCCAGGAGGGCATCCTTGAGCCCCTCCTTATCGGAGAATGCCCGCACGAAGTATCTCCCCTTCCAGAAGGCAAGAAGCCCCTGCGCGTAGGTGGCGTCCTGTCCTATAGAAGGGTGCTCCCCCTGGCTGTCGAAGGTGTAAATACCGTACGCTTGCCCTGAGGTATCCATCTGATAGATCTCGGCGGTGATCCCTCCCTGGGGGGCTTTATACCGCTGTACACATGCCTGCTCAAAACCATATTCGTAATAGAGCTCCGCGCCACCGTCCATGTAGTCGAAGAGCTTTTGCCCGTCGTAGAGGCGGGCCTGGCCATCTTTGGCAATTTTGATCCCCTGGGCCTTGACAGAAGAGGGGAGGAATCCTTTCAGGTCGCCGTCACCTCCTCCTGTGCAACCAAGCATCAGGATGGGAAGGAGAAAGATCACCCAACATGTCTTTTTCAATCTTTTAACCTCCTAACTCCATTTCTCTCATTGCTAACACACCCCCCTCTGGGAAGTCAAGCAGCATACGCCCTGTGTCAGAGAGCATGGGAGGGTTAATCCCATCGCCGCATCGACAATGCTGATCAATAGATTATTGTGGCTCTTTCGCCAGTTCATAAGGCCATCGTGAAACGCCCCCCCAGACCATGAGCCGGGTGTATCCTTGCTTTTCCAACTCCTTCATAACTCCATGGGCGCGACCACCGGTCTCGCAATACAAAATGAGGTATTTGTCCTTCGGCAGCTCACCCAGGCGAGAGAGTATTGCGGAAGAGGGGAATGACTTGGCCGTGGGGATGTGGCCCTTCTGATACGCGGAGGCAGGACGGACATCTATGATCCAAATGGTATTATCAGGATTCTCCACTAATGACTTTAATTTTTCAGGTGTCAGATATTGTTTGAGCACCTCCCCTTCCGAACCGACATCCCCCTCAAAGCAACCGACCAAACAGAATGTGGCGAGGGTGACAAAACTTAGCAAAACAACTTTCACATAATATGATTTTTTCTTTATCATTGGTTTTCTCCTTGTGTTGCACGAGTTTACATCATGTTAGGCGACCAATACTTATTAGATTTTTAGATTATCATGTTAACCATTTTCGAACAACAGAGAAGCCCTGTGAGGTGAGCTGGTTTGGCAAGGGGATTACGAGTGGATTTCCATCTACGATTTGCCCTTGAGTAATCGGAATTCTTTGATCGCCCTGCAATTCCATTCCAACTTATTTTTTAGTCCTTCCACTCCGCCAGGGGAGCTTGGTCCACCTGAGGCGCTCTCCGCCCAGGATCTTTTTTCGGACAAAACGACGCAGAATGAGGTTGAAGGGGAAGTAGATGCCCTTATTGACGAGGGTAGGAGGGTACTCCCACTGAAACCTCTTGAGGATGGCAGCGTACGAATAATATTCCCGCCAGGCCCATTCCCAACCCTGCCGGAGCTCTTCCCTGGTCATGCCCAGGGGGTGGAAGTGGGGGGCGCTGGCCCCCTGATTTTCTAAAAGCCACCACCGCTCGTCAGTCAGCCTGCCCTCCTCCTTGAGTCGCTCGTAGAGGGCCGTGCCTGGGTAGGGGGTCAGGATGGCGAAGACTACGGAGAAAAACTTGGCCTCAATGGCAAAGCGCACCGTCCGTTCAAATATCCCCTTGTCATCGTGGTCAAGGCCAAACATAAAGGAGGCCCAGACGGCGATGCCGTGGCGGTGCAGGTTATGGACGATCTTCAAATAGTCAGCCGGTCGATTCTGATACTTGCGTGCAGCTTTGATATTCTCTTCAGAGATCGACTCAAAGCCGATGAGCACCCCCTTGCAGCCGCTTTTCGCCATGAGCTTGATCTTCTCCTCATCATCCAAGCCGGCCAGGGAGGCCTGGGCGATCCACCACTTGCGCAGCGGGATGAGGGCCTCGATCAACTGCTGTGAGTAGCGGGGATGGCCCACGATGTTGTCATCAGCGAACATGATCACCTTGTGCCGCAGGGAGCGGACCTCCGCGATGACTGCATCGAGGGGGCGGTAGCGATAGGTCCCGCCGAAGAATCTCCTCGCCGAGCAGAATTCACACAGGTAAGGGCAACCACGGGTGGCCTGCAAGGAATCGATAGGGAAGTAGTCTTGGGAATGGTAGATGTCGCGGCGGGCTGGAGGGATCTCTTCCGGCGGGGTGAACCCTTCCTGCCGGTATATCCGCTCTAGGCTGCCTCTTTGGAAATCCCTTATGAGGCGGGGCCAGCTCTCCTCTGCCTCCCCCACTACCACAGCGTCACAGTGTTCCAGGGCCTCCGCGGGCATGGCCGTGGGGTGGACCCCCCCGAGGACCACAGGAACCCCGCGCTCGCGATAGGCCCGGGCGATCTGGTAGGCCCTGGGGGCGGTCTTGGTGGAGGAGGTGATCCCCACCAGATCCACTGCCTTGAGCGCGCCATCAAGGTCTATGGGGTTTATGAGGTCGTCGCTGAAGGAAATCTGGACATCAGGAGGGGTGAGGGCGGCCACCGTGGCGAGGGAGAGGTTGGGGATGGGGGCGTTATCCTCCACCGCAGGGGTGATGAGTTCAAGCTTTATCCTCGTTGTCACCGTTACTCCTTAATTTTTTAGGATACTACCAGAAGAGGTGTTAAAAGGCGAGGAGAAAGAGAAAGCGTTGGATCCTTTTCAATTCATGTAAATAGCTTGACAACATGATGAGGGGAATCTATTTATATGGGTGAGGAGTGTCGGGAATGGAATTTTTTCGTAAACTACCGAATACAGGAACGGAGATTACCCCACAGCAGACTGCGGAGCTCTTGCAAGAGTTCGAAGTCCCTCCCCATATCATCGAACACAGCAAACAGGTGGCTGAGGTGGCCTGCTTTTTGGCTGGGGAGCTGAGCAAGGCCGGTTATCCATTGGAGCGTTCCCTGGTCGAGGTCGGGGCCCTGCTGCACGATATCGCCAAGGTAGCTAGCCTCGAGACGGGTGAAGATCACACCAGTCTGGGAGGAGCGTGGCTCAAGGAGAGAGGGCTTTACAGGGTGGCCGATATCATCCGCTATCATGTCCGTCTCCCCGACGAGGAGATGAGAATCTCTGAGGTTGCGGTGGTCAACTATGCGGACAAACGGGTGGCCGAGACGGCCATCGTGAGCCTCAAGGAGAGGTCCGCGGGCATCATGCAACGGTATGGGGTGGATGGAAGCGCGCGTGAGTGGATCGTTTCAACCTTCTCTAGGATAAAAAAACTGGAGCAAATCCTTTTTGCCCACCTCCCTTTTGGTCCCGATGAGTTGTTGGCGAGAATAGCAAGGGAGTAGGCGGTAGAGGGGTTGGCACGAAGTACCTTCTTCCTTGCCTTCTTATAGAGGACTACCCTCCTTCTGTTCCATATGTAAGATCCTCCTGAAGACAAAAGATCAACGGCAGGACGGAGGAGAGTTAAGCTTTCCCCGGGTTTACATTTCCATTTGGTCAAGGGTTTCCTTTGCTTATCTTTCCCTTTGACAAAAAGGGAATCTTGTGGATTTTTAGAAAGATTGAGTTCATACTACTGTGAAACGGAGACGTAGATGAAATTCCTTGTGGTCGATCCGCCGCACAAGATCCGGGAGTTCCTCAGGGCATGGGTCCCTAGCCCGGCGTGCCTGCAGCTGGCGGCTTATCTGGAGCGGGGCTTCGATCTGGAGTTTCTCGAACGCACCATCCAGTCCAACAAACCTATTATCAAACATCAACATTGGCACTTCCTCAAAATAGGGGTCACCGCCTTCAAGCACGAGGTCTTCGGCTTCCCCATGTGGGTGCAGGAGACATACCAGACCTTTGAGGACTACCTCAAAGAGAGGGGGAAACCCCAGGCGCCTGGGCTGTGAAGCGGATACGCATCGGCACGCGGGGGAGCAAGCTCGCCCTGCAACAGTGCGCATGGGTGCGCAAGAGGATCGCGGAGAGATATCCAGAGCTTGTTATAGATGTGGTCAGGATCAAGACCACCGGGGACAAGATCACCGAAGTGCCCCTGGCCCTCGTTGGAGGGAAGGGGCTCTTTGTCAAGGAGATCGAGGAGGCCCTCCTGCGGGGGGAGATAGACATGGCGGTGCACAGTATGAAGGACGTCCCCACCGAGCTCCCCTCGGGCCTGCACCTGGGGGCCATCACCGAGCGGGAGGACCCCCGGGACGTGCTGGTCTCCAGAGGGGGGCGGGGGCTGGAAGAACTCCCCCCGGGAGCCAGGATCGGGACCTCCTCGCTCAGGAGACGGGCGCAGTTGCTGGGGATAAACCCCCGCTGGGAGATCGTCCCTCTGCGGGGGAACCTGGACACCAGGATCAGGCGGTTGGAGACCGAAGGCCTCGATGCGGTGATCCTGGCTGCCGCCGGGGTCCGCAGGATGGGTCTGGAGGAGAGGGTTACCGAATATCTCCCCCTCGACATGATGCTCCCGGCTGTCGGCCAAGGGGCCCTGGGGATCGAGTGTCGGCAGGAGGGAGCGATCAACGAGCTGATCGCCTTTCTGCGCCACCCAGAGAGTGCCATGGTCGTGGAGGGGGAGCGGGCATTTCTGCGCAGGCTGGGGGGTGGGTGTCAGGTCCCCATCGCCGCCTATGGCGAGATGGAGGGAGGAAGGCTCCTTCTGCAGGGGATGGTGGCCCGTCTCGACGGCTCCCACCTCTTTCGCGCCGAGGCCCAGGGGGATGATCCCGAGGCGGTGGGGGTACGGTTGGCCGAGGACCTCTTGGCCCAGGGTGCCGAGGAGGTCCTGCGGGAGATCTATCCTGGTTTAGTGTGAAGATACTTAACGGCACGGGAGGGTTTTGGAAGAAAGAGCCATTGCCGAGCACGAGGCAAAACCGCATGGAGTTTTAGGAGGATCAGGAGGTGGCAAGCACGGTTTACTTCGCTGACCTGCGGACCAAGGTCAGGAGGAATCTCTTGGACAAGGTGGGGGAGTTGTTAGGCAAGGTGGAGCTCCCCAAGCGTGTCAAGGACAAGGGGGCAGTGGCAATCAAGCTCCACTTCGGCGAGCAGGGGAACACCGCCTACGTCAGGCCCGTCTTCCTGCGCCGCATCGTTGACCGAGTGAGGGGGCTGGGGGGAAGGCCCTTCCTGACTGACACCAACACGCTCTATGGAGGGACCAGATCCAATGCCGTCTCTCACCTTATCACGGCGGAAGAAAATGGTTTTGCCTTCTCGGTGGTGGGAGCCCCGATCATTATAGCCGACGGCCTCATGGGGAACGCCTTAGTCCGGGTGCCGATCGAGGGCAAGATCTACCACGAAGTGAGCATCGCTCATGCAATCTACTACGCCGACTCCCTTATCGTGGTGACCCACTTTAAGGGGCATGAGATCTCCGGTTTCGGCGGGGCCATCAAAAACATCGGCATGGGGTGCGCCAGCCGGGAGGGGAAGTTGAGCCAGCACTCCACCTTGGGGCCCAAGGTAAAGAGAAAGGATTGTGTGGGGTGCAAAACCTGTGTCGAGTGGTGCTCCTATGGGGCCATCGAGATGCGGGATGAAGCGGCCTTTATCAACCCCGATAAGTGCGTGGAGTGCGGTGAGTGCATCGCGATCTGCCCGCAGGGGGTCATCCAGATACAGTGGAACGAGGCCTCTCCGGCATTCCAGCGCAAGATGGTGGAGTACGCCCTCGGTGCCTTAAAGAACAAGGGGGAGCGGGCGGCCTATGTGAGCTTCGTCACTCAGGTGAGCCCATACTGCGACTGCTATGGGTACAGCGACGCCCCCATTGTGGGGGATGTGGGTATCCTCGCCTCGGATGACCCGGTGGCCATCGATCAGGCCTCAATCGATCTGGTGAATGCTCAACCCGGCAGTGCCGTCTCCCCGTATACGAAAGACCTCCCCCCGGGTACGGATAAGTTCCGTGCGGTGCACCGGGAGGTGGACTGGGGGATCCAGTTGGCCTATGGCGAGGAGATGGGGCTGGGGAAGCGGGGATATGAGCTTGTGAGTATTTAATGTAGCTGTTTTATTTCAGTGACTCTGCCAGCATACGATCCTGTGGCTCGTCTGGTTAACTGCCCTATGGAAAGTACGGCGAGCAGATAAGGGAAGGCCGTGGAACGGCAGGGATGAGGATGCGAGCTATGAATGCTCGGAGAAGCGTTTAAAGAGAATGCAGATATTAGTCCCGCCGTTGGCAAACCCGTTGAGAAGGGCGGATTCTATTTCTTTTTTCTTGGCACCCTGGACCGTATAGTCCAAGTCGCATGTCGGATCGGGTTCGCGGTAGTTGATGGTTGGGGGGACGATCCCCTCTGTGATGCTCAGGACCGCGGCGCACGCCCTCATGCCCCCTGATGCGTCACATTCCCCGATCATCGATTTGACAGAACTAATGGAAATCTCCTCGGCCTTTTTCCCAAAGGCCCCTCTAATGGCCCTGGTCTCGGCCCGATCCAAGGGCTGGGTGGAGTTGGCTGCAGCGCAGATATAATCCACCCGGGAGAGATTCCCCACGGCCTGCGAAATGGCCCTGGTCATGGAAGAGCCGTCTGAGTCATAGCTCCATACCCCATCGTTACACCCCGCCATCCCATACCCAACCACCTCTGCATAGGACGAGGCTCCACGCCTGCGCGCATGGTCGAGGGTCTCCATGACCAGGACGCCACTTCCCTCACCCAGGACGATCCCGTTTCTCGTGCGATCGAAGGGTCTCATCCCCTCTGGATAGGGAGACCGCTGGAAGGAGAGGGTACCCAACGTGGCGTACACATTGTAGAGGGGTTCGCTGATCTCATCACCCCCGCCGACAAAGACCACGTCGGCCTTCCCGCGGCGCAGGGCCTCGAAGGCGTGGATGATCGCGCTCTCCGCCGAGGCCTCTTTGTGCGAGAAGGTGGTATTGATCCCCTTGATCCCAAACTCGATGGAGGCATGGCTGCAGATGGCGTTGGGGACA
>MGQF01000012.1:16286-19600 GCA_001797745.1 Deltaproteobacteria bacterium RBG_13_52_11 | reverse complement strand
GATCCACCGTCTTGGAACTACCCAGGCCTGTTCCGATCATGATCCCTACCCGCTCAAGATCTTCCTCTCCCATCTGCAGGCCGGCGTCTTGTATGGCGAGCCTCACCGAGGCCGTCACCATTCGGCTGATGCGGTCCATGCGCCTGAGGTTCCCCAGCTGAATGTACCGCTTGTAATCCGGGTCTTCCACTTGAAATCCGAGACGGGAGCGAAGGTGACCTACCTCAAAATCCTTGATAGGGCCGATACCGGATCGACCCGCTACACAGCTCCGCCAGAATTCCTCCTTACCAATACCGATGGGGCTGACAACCCCTATGCCCGTCACTACGATGCGGTTCATGGCTTACCAGGATACAAGCTTTATAAGAGGCGTGCAAGTCCATAAAGAAGGTCAGCAGCAGACGGCAGTCGGTTTTGAACCAATCATTTATAAAAACCTTTGCAGTGTTTTTGTAATTCAGTTAACATGGTGCCCGAGAGGAGCAAGGATGCCGCCGGTGGGGTTACAGGTGAAACTCTTGGAGATGAGTGAACGCCCCCTCTCCCTGCTCTATGTGGCCTATCGTCAGTGTTACTCACCCCGCTGGGCAGGCGATATGTGGGAGGAGGATGCGGGCGAGGGGCGCAAGGACGCCTTTCTCAGGGAGATGATGCGCTCCGGTCACGACAGCCCCCTGGAGCATGTGAAGTTTACCTTTGCCATCGCAGGGGTCTCGCGGGCCTTGACACACCAGTTGGTGAGATACCGGGTTGCCTCGTACTCTCAACAGAGCCAGCGGTACGTGGATATGCGGCACTTTGGCTATGTCATCCCGCCTTCCATTGCCGGTGATGAGACCTTGCGAGCGGAGTTTGAACGGTGCATGGCTGAGATCCAGCAGAGTTATCAGGACCTCTTGGCTCGGTTCGGTGAAAAGGGTATCGTCGGCGAGAGGGCCCATGAGGATGCGCGGTTTGTCCTTCCACAGGCCGCCGAGACCAAGATCGTGGTCACCATGAATTGCAGGGAATTGCTGCATTTTTTCAGCCAGCGGTGCTGCCAGCGGGCCCAGTGGGAGATTAGGGCCCTGGCCAACAGGATGTTGGAGTTATGTCAGGAGAAGTTGCCCCCTGTATTTGAGAACGGTGGAGCGCGGTGTGAACGTTTGGGGTACTGCCCGGAGGGAAAGTTCAGCTGCGGTAGGTTTCCTCTCAAAGAGGAAGTTATCCGGGGGAAGAATTTTAAAAAATAAAGGGATAATAGTTACTTTTTCTTGGCCATGGACTTATACTTCTCATAGCCGAATATCTCGTCCCTTTTCAAGGCACCCTCTTTTAATTTAACCTCTAACCCCTTCTCCAGGGTATGCACGATCATCCTTTGCATTTCCTCATCGGAGGGACGCCTCCCCAACACTTCTTGGATCGAGGTCAGAGGTTCTATAGCCTTGTCTTTTACCTCAGGCGGTACCCAGATAACGTGAAAGAAGTCTGAGGGGTCAAAAGGGGCGAGGAAGCAGATCATATTGAGGATGTACAGGCTTTCGATTTCTGAAAATGAAAAGCCCGCTAGTTTCCTACCCCCCACCCGCAGGCTCCCCCTATGCTTGTACCATACTTCGTTTAAGCCCATCTCAGAGAACCCCTGTACAAGGGCATCACCGATCCGCTGATAGGCGTCGTCCAAGTCCTTAAACACCTCTTTGGACAACACCCCCTGCAGAAAGAACGTGGATTCAGGGTCGGCAAAGGTGAGGCTCCGCTCACCTGTGGTGATGATGTGCTGGAGAAGGGGGAGTTCGGGCTTGATCTCGTTGATAAGGGGGACCGTGCTGTTGAGGGTGATGATGGCCTTTGCCTCGCAATCGTGGAGTATGTGGAGTATCTCACCGCCTTTATACATGGTATTAAAGGGGACTGCTACCGCCCCCAACTTCTGGCAGGCAAAAAATGAATAGGCAAACTCAGGTGTGTTGGGGAGCATAATGGCCACCCGATCACCCTGCTCGATACCGAGTCCCTTCAGGCCGTTGGCAAGCCTGTTGACGTTCTTGTTGAGCTCCTCAAAGGTTATACTCTTCCCCTCATGGATGAGGGCTGCCCCTTTGGGATGCTCCCTGGTCCTTTCTTCTAACAGCCTCCCTAAGTTCATTCCCTCTCTATCATCCTTTTATCTTTGTACCCCTCCCGCAGTTCTTTTTTCATCACCTTGCCGGAGGCGCTGTTGGGCAGACCATCCCTGAATATCACCTCATCGGGGACCTTAAAGGGGGCCAGGTTCATTCTGCAGAATCCGATGATCTCTGCAGAGGTTATCTCTTCGCTCTCGGCCAGGACGACAAAGGCCTTGATGGCCTCCTCCCTCCCCTCCTTTACTTTATGGCCCACCACAGCCGCCTCTTTTACCTTGGGGTGGGTGCGCAGCAGTTCCTCGATCTCCGCCGGGGAGATGTTAAACCCCCCTTTGATGATGATATCCTTCTTTCTGTCGGTGATGTAGACATATCCTTCCTCGTCTTGATAGCCAATATCCCCTGTGCTAAACCATCCGTCTTTTAAGACCGCCCGGGTCTCCTCAGGGAGGTTGTAATATCCTTTCATAACCACCTTTCCCTTGACAAGGATCTCCCCGGTCTGGTTTGGGGGTAATGCATCCCCCTGGTCATCCGCTATCTTTATCTGGACTCCCTTCCCCGGGAGCCCCACCGATCCTGGCTTTGTCCTATCGCTGGGATTGGCCGAGACCGCGGCCGCGGTCTCGGTGAGGCCATACCCCTCCATGATGTCGACGCCGAAGGTTTCCTTGAATGCCTCGATGATCTTGACGGGCAAGGGGGCGGCTCCTGATATGCAGCATTTAAGGGGGGTGTGGGTGAAGCTCCTCTTCTTGGCGGCAAGGAGCAGATGGTGGTATTGGGTGGGTATGGCGACAAGGATGGAGATCTTCTCGGCTTCCATTCTCTTGAGGAACTGGCGGGGAGAGTATTGGGGGAACAGGCCCGAGCCGCACCCCCTGAAGAGGGAGACCACCAGGCCTACGGCAAGGCCATAGATATGGAAGAAGGGGACCAACGTGGCGAACCGATCCTCCTCAGTGGTCGTTATAACTTCTGTGGTCGCCTCGCACTCGGCCAGGAAGTTTTCGTGGGTGAGCATCGCCCCCTTTGGGTCTCCGGTGGTGCCGGAGGTATAGATGAGGGCCGCGACTTCAGTGGATGGGCTATCAGCTGTCGTGAATTTATCTTTTGCCTTGAACATCAGCTCCTGCAGGGAGATCGTCTCTGCCGCACGCGCGCCCCGGCGACCTCCCCTGGGCTGCACGGCGACATCAA
>MGQF01000012.1:12495-16244 GCA_001797745.1 Deltaproteobacteria bacterium RBG_13_52_11 | reverse complement strand
CAACCTCATCGAAGAACATCCGCTCGATATGTTCCGATGGTTTGGGGGTCAAGAGGCTCACGATGATATAGGTGAGGGCATTAATGATGAAGGAGAGGAGGACGGCTTCGGTGACATGAAAGACAAACCCACCGATCAAGATGGCTATCCCCGCCAGGGTCCCTGCGATGGCCCCCTGTTTTGTCCCCCTCTTCCAGATGATCCCCCCTGCAAGGGACGGCGCCCATTGGCCAAACCCCGGGACAGCGATATGAGTGAGGTATAAGGCCAACGCCAAAGGATTCCGGATGGCAATACCTACCGATAAAAGGACAAGGCCAATGACGGCAAGTTTTGTCCAGGTGATGAGTTGTTTGTCAGAGGCATCAGGTTTCACGACGCCGTGAATTAGATCCCGAGAAATCAGGACGGCACATGTCAGGAGTTGGACGGAGACGGTGGAGAGGGCAGCAGCAACCACACCTAAGAGTGCAAAGGTTGCAAACCAGCCAGGAATATATCTTGTTATGATCACTTGAACGATGTTGTCGGCCGCCTTGCCCGTAACCAGGGGAGCCAGCGTACCATCCATATGGGATATGGCAGGGGCGACGATAGAACCCCATATGAATGGAATGGTATAGAAGCCTATCCCCCCGGCGACGATCCCAAGAAGGGGAAACCATTTAAAGGTCATCTTATCTCTTACCGTAAGGGTTCCCATCACAATATGAGGCCAGGCAAAGGCCATAAAACCGGAGATGAATACGCCAACGATCAACGCGTAATTAAATTGAGGCTCTCCCAAGACCTTTGGACCTGGGGCAGAGAGAAGTTCCGGATTTTTCATTGAGAGAATGTGGACAGCTTGAGATAGGCCGTGAGGGAAGACCATGTGAATGATCCATAAGAGAGACCCTAAAAAGGTTACGGTATAGATCACTCCTAACAGGATGTTAGCCCAGGCCGTCGTCCTCATCCCCCCCAAAAGGGTGATGATGATGGAAAGGACGGTCATATAGATAATCCCTATGATAACAGGGTATCCTGCTAAGGCATGAAATCCCAGCCCCACCCCCAAAAATTCTAACGCAACATAGGGGATGATAGAGACGACCAGGACTAAAGCTAGAAGAAGTCGTAAGGCCTTTGATTCATACCGTTGGGAAAGAATCTCTACCGGAGAGAAGAAATGGTTGAGCTTGGACACTGCCCACAAGCGGGGGCCTAAAAACATGTAGAGGGAGATAAACCCAGCAACACACCCCCATACGAAATAGACAAAGGTAGGACCATGCCGATAGAGAAACCCCGGGTATCCATAGAAGGTCCAGGCACTCGATATACCAAAGAGTGTGAAAAAAAACAATACGATGATCCCGATCGTCCTCCCGGCCAGCATGTAATCTTCCGAGGTTTTGGCAGAGATCTTATAGCCATAGACAGATATCCAGAGGATAACAATCCCAAAAAGACCCAAGATAATGATAGACGACATTGGTGTCTCCTTTTCCTTGCGTTAATCTCTGTAGGGCCAGTATCTGAAGAAATAGATGAGATAGGCAACAAGCCAAATAAGGCAGAAAATGATACCTGCAAGAAAGGGGGTGGTCAGCCAGCCAAAGTAGATACGAGGTTCAAAGAAATATCGTGGCACCCAGAGCATGCCGATGACAGAGAGCAGTAGAACGATGAGGAAGATACGACCCGGCTTATGTTTGTATATTTCCCTCATATTTCACCCCTCTTTTTAGGCAGTATTAATACAGTGCTTCTCTCTGCCTGTCAAGGATTATAGTGAGGCCCCCAATCATCGCTCTGATCGCAATGGTCCAGTAATTTTGGCTGGTTACCACGCGTCAAAGATGAACGCGAGTAAAAAAACCAGTCTTTTACATGTTTTCCTTCGAGTGCTCGCCGATAGTAACTATATTCCTAATATAGTTAGAGAGATAAAAAATTTTACGCGCCTTTGAAGACCCTAAGATCCGCCTCAATCTCGTGCTGAATTATAACCTCAGTATGGCGAAGGATCTCCAATATCTCTGGAGCCTTGATCCAGTAAATGATATGAAGACCTTCCTTTCGGGAATCCAAAATGCCAGCCCGCTTCATTAAATTGAGATGTCTGGAAATATTCGGCTGCTCCTGTTTAAGGGCAGGATATATTTCGCATACACAGCGCTCCCCGTCCTTGAGAAGCTCCAACACCTTAAGACGTGTTGGTTGTGCGATTGCCTTAAGAATCTCTGCCTTTTTTTCGAAGTAACGTTGGCTCACTATGCTCTCCAAAATATTCCTATATGTGAATATAGTAATAAATAAGGCGGTTGTCAAATCCTTCTTCCGTTCAAGTGGGTACGAGGAAGGACATCAGGCGGTGCTTGACAAAGAACTATACGCTATGATTTAATGAATGATTTAAGAAATCACTATAATTATAGGGAAGGTATACGGGACAAGCATAATGAAGAGAACCTATCAACCAAGTACGATCAGCAGAAAGAGGACGCACGGATTTTTGCAGCGGATGAGCACCAAAGGGGGAAGGTTAGTTTTGAAGCGCAGAAGGGCTAAGGGGAGGAAACGGCTGACGGTATAAACCATGCCTCGGCAAAAAGATGAGGGGTTGCGCAAAGAAGAACGGTTGAGACGACAGGCAGATTTTGAAATCATTGCCAAAGAGGGGATCAGGAGGCATACGAAAAATTTCGTGATCATCGCGAGAAGGAATGATCAGGGATTTTCCAGATTAGGGGCTGTTGCAAGCAAAAAGTTGGGGGAAGCCGTAGAGAGGAACAGGGTAAAAAGATTAGTGAGGGAATTTTTTAGAAGGAATAAGGATAAATTGTCCCCCTCTACCGATTACGTGATCGTGGGGAAGAAGGGGGCTCAGGATTTACAGTATGCACACGTGGTGGCTGAATTGAGCGCCCTTTTGGAGTTCCGAGGTGAGGATAGCCAGAGGAGTGGAGGTGGCCCCCTTTAGAAGACTCATCTGGAGGGATGTGGCCATAGGGATCATCAGGGCATATAAAATCTTCATCTCCCCCCTCTTTGGTCCTACGTGCCGTTTTTACCCATCGTGTTCCAGTTATACTATAGAAGCCATCAGGGTTTATGGATTGGGGCGTGGGACCCTTCTCTCCATCAAAAGAATTTTAAAATGTCACCCCTTACACCCTGGCGGTTACGATCCCATACAATAGCCCTTTGGCACTGCAGATGCGCTAGGAGGTCGGCATAATGAACACGCGATTGATCATCGCCTTGATTCTTACTGTGCTCTTGATGTTCCTCTACCAGATCTTCTTTATCAAGAAGGCACCGCAGGAGATCCCCGAGAACAAGGAAATAGTGGTAGCGGATAAGGGCGAAGAAAAGGCCAAGGTGGCGGAGGAATTGCCGCGGCTCGTTACAGAGCAGCGACCATTGCGGGAAGGGGTGGCATATCAAGATGTCGTCGTCAATACACCTTTGTACACAGCTACCCTTACTACCTATGGAGGCAGGCTCAAAAGCTGGAGGCTCAAGGACTACATGGACAAGGTCCCCCTGCACCCCCTCGGTAAGTTTGTACAAAACCTTGTGGGGGGGGCGTTAGGGCGGAAGAAGATGGAGGAAACCCCTCCTCAGCCTGTAGACATGGTGAACGCAACGACGCTTGAGGATTCACCCCTGGGAATCACATTCAGAAAGGGAAGCATTGGATACGACGAGGGAGTGCCCTTTGTCCCTTCCTCTGAAGGGGTTACGCTGACTCACAATGG
>MGQF01000012.1:4602-12475 GCA_001797745.1 Deltaproteobacteria bacterium RBG_13_52_11 | reverse complement strand
TCCGCTGGAGATCCCCACGGGGGGAGCAGATTGATAAGCGGTTTACCTTTTACGCGGATAGCTATCGGATGGATATGGAGGTTGTGGTCTCCTACCCTGCCAACCGAGGTTCAGTCAAAGACACGCTGGAGCTGGAATGGACAGCAGGGGCTGGAGGAGAACACCAGAAAACCGGGTTCTTTGGACCTATTTATTATACTGAAGGCGCGTTCCAGAAGATAAAGCCGAAGAAGATACAGGGTGAGGGGGCAGTCGTCCAGAAGGTGGATTGGTTTGGCATGGAACATGGCTATTTCATCGCCCTGATCAATCCGTCGGTGCAAGGGACGAATCTGGTGTTGAGACGTACCTCTGAAAACGTCATCCACAGCGTCCAGCTCACCCCCCTGGAGTTGAGCCCTGGGGCTACCGGGAGGATTGCCTACACCCTCTTTTTGGGGCCGAAGGTTTCTCACCTCCTTTCGCAGATCACCCCAACGGCCAAGAAGGCTGCCGGGTATGGCTGGCTGAACTTTATCGCCGTCCCTATTCTGAAGATACTCAACTTCACCAACACATTTACGGGCAACTATGGCCTCGATATCATTATCCTGGCCATCTTCCTCAAGATCGTCTTCACCCCCCTGACCCACAAGAGCCAGGAGCAGATGAAGGAGATGCAGAAGTTGCAGCCGGAGGTCAAGAAAATTCAGCAGAAATATAAGGATGACAAGCAAGCCCTTAACCGGGAGGTCATGGAGCTTTACAAGAGGCGCAAGGTGAACCCCCTCGGCGGCTGCCTCCCCATGCTCCTGCAGCTACCGGTCTTTTTTGCCCTCTATAGGGCATTTCTGGACTCTATCGAGCTCAGACACTCCCCCTTTATCTTCTGGATCAGGGACCTAGCTGACAAAGACCCCACCTATATCGCCCCACTGCTGATGGGGGCCACCATGTACTTTCAGCAAAAGATGACTACCGTGTCTGCAGACCCGGCCCAAATGAAGATGATGTCCCTCATGCCCATCATCTTTATTTTCATGTTTCTGAGCTTCCCCTCTGGGCTGGTTCTCTACTGGCTGATCACCAATGTCCTAGCTATCGGACACCAATTTTACATCAACAGGAAGAAGTAAGGAGGCAGGAAGATGCCGATAGAGAAAGAGGCTAAGAGCGTCGAAGAAGCCATTGAAAAGATATGTAAGGAACTCGGGAAGAAAAGGGAAGAACTGGAGTTTGAGGTCATCGAAGAGAAGGCCCGCGGGATCTTCGGGTTGATGGGGAACAAGAAGGTAAAGGTGAGGGCGATGCTTAAAGGGTCGCAGGATGATCAGGAGACAGAGCAGAAAACAGAGCAGGTGGTAGGGCAGCAACCAGATAATGAGGTCCTTGCTTATGCAAAGACGGTCTTGGAGAGGATCATCGCAGGTATAAGCGTACCCGCCCAGGTTGAGGGGCGGGTGGAAGGGGGAATGATCTATCTGAACATCAAGGGCGATGGGAGCGGCCTGCTGATCGGCCGGCATGGTCAGACGTTGGACGCCATGCAATATATCGTGGGAAGGATTGTGGGGAAGCAGCAGGGCAAAAAGAGGATCGTAGTGGTGGACACAGAGAGATATCGTGAGAGGAGGGGGGAGAGTCTGGAACTACTGGCGCGGCGCATGGGGGAAAAGGCCAAGAGTACGGGAAGGGCCATCAGCTTGCAGCCTATGAGCGCAAGCGACAGGAGGCTCGTACACCTCGCCCTGAAACATGATCGTGAGATAGAGACCAGAAGTGAGGGGGAGGGGGGCATGAAGAGTATCAAAATCATACCCCGCAAACGGCGATCTTAAGGAGATGTTCCACGTGAAACACTGATCCAGACCAGGGGGTTTGCCCCTCACGTTCTGTTATATGGAAATTTCCCCTGGGCCTTTGCCCATACACACCGGACTGAAAGACCCGTTGAACCTTTTGAACCTTCACGCCAGCGTATATCCCCTGAGAGAGTTTCTGTGAGCATGGTGTTTCGGGGAGATGAACATGACACCATTGCTGCCATAGCCACGCCCTATGGAGAGGGTGGCATCGGCATCGTGCGGATAAGCGGTCCGGAGGCCACAAGGATCGCGGAGAGGATCTTTCGCCCGAGGAGGGGATCAACAACCCTTGCAACCCACCACATTCGCTATGGAGAGATTGTTGATCCTGAGAGGGGGAGGGTCATTGACGAGGTCCTCCTCACCTTTATGGCCGCTCCCAAGACCTATACGAGGCAAGATGTAGTGGAGATCAACTGCCATGGGGGTTTTGGGGTCCTCCAACGGGTCCTGGAGGTGGTCTTGCGAGAGGGGGCGAGGGAGGCCTTGCCTGGTGAGTTTACCAGGCGGGCCTTTCTTTCGGGGAGGATAGACCTCGCCCAGGCCGAGGCTGTCCTGGACATTATCCAGGCCAAGACCGATGAGGGCCTCCGGCTGGCCGGGGAACAACTGCGCGGAAGGCTCACAAAGGAGATCGAGGGGCTACGAGGGTCACTTTTGAAAATCCTGACCCCCATCGAGGCGTATATAGATTTCCCCGAGGAAGATATTGACCCACCCCCTACGGAAGCGGTTGCAAAGGCGCTTCATCGAGCCCTGGCCACGGTAGAAAGGTTGATAGGGGCCTATGAAGAAGGGGAGATCTACCGGGATGGAGTGAAGGTGGCCATAGTGGGGAAGGCGAACGTAGGGAAATCATCTCTCTTGAACCAGTTGCTTGAGAGGGGGCGGGCCATCGTCACCGCTATCCCCGGTACCACCACCGACGTCATCGAAGAGGCCGTAAACCTATCGGGAATCCTTATCAGGCTCATGGATATGGCGGGATTGGGGGAGCCCAGGAATGAGGTGGAGCGGGAGGGGGTGAGGCTCGCGAGGGAGCGGTTGTCCGAGGCCCACCTCATCCTCCTTGTGGTGGATAGGAGCCGTCCCCTGGATGATGAGGACCGAAGTATCTTCCGAGAGGTGCGGGGGAAGCGGGCTGTCCCTGTCCTCAACAAGATAGACCTCCCCCCTGGCCTTGCTGCAGAGGAGGTAATGAAGGAAACAGGGATGGAGGATATCTATCCGATATCCGCCCTGAGGGGAGATGGTATTGAGGAGTTGAAAAGGGGGATGGCGGGTGCCATCGTGAAGGGAAAGTTAAAGAGGGGTGCCGGGGAGCTGGTCCCGGTAAATCTCAGGCACAGAAGGGTGTTGGAAAGGACAAGGGTAGTTCTTGAGGGGGTCTTGGAGGGTTGCGGGCGGAAGATCCCGTGGGACCTCACGGCCATCGAGATGCGGAGGTCCCTTGGCATTCTCGGGGAGATCGCGGGAGAGACGACCTCTGAAGAAGTTTTAGAGATGATCTTTTCCCGATTCTGCATCGGGAAATAGCATGAAAATTGGCGATTATCCTAATAAAAATAAAGAAACCATAATTGTTCATTTTATCTAAATTATCTCGAAATATTGCAATATTTCAACGCGTTCTGTCGTAATATTGAACGAGCCTAAAAAAGTCTCTTGACAAAGGGAAGGGGTTCATATATCAAATTGTGACGTTTGGAACTTATTCAAACAAGAGGTTTTACGTTTCGAGCACGTAGTCTTTCATAATAATTAATTATGAGGGGAAGGAGGTTGAACAATGGCGTACGATGCAACCAAGATGTCCGACTGGCAGATTGCGGAGGATGCAGAGAAGAATATGCCGGTCCCCGAGGAGTGGCGGGAGAGGTTGAACCTGCAAAAGGATGAGATCATCCCCTACGGGAGGCTCTGCAAGCTCGATTTCATGAAGATCATCGAGCGTCTCAGGAAAAGGCCGGACGGCAAATATATCGAGGTAACCGCTATTACTCCGACACCCTTGGGTGAAGGAAAGAGCACAACGTCGTGTGGTCTCATGGAGGGTTTGGGCAAACGAGGCAAGAACGTGGGTGGCTGTCTGCGCCAACCCTCAGGCGGCCCCACCATGAATATCAAAGGGACCGCTGCAGGTGGTGGCAATGCCCTGCTCATCCCCATGACCGAATTCTCCATGGGGCTGACCGGCGACATCAACGACATCATAAATGCCCACAACCTGGCCATGGTGGCCTTGACCGCCAGGATGCAGCATGAGCGCAATTACGATGATCAGGAATTGGAAAAACGCAGCGGGATACGCCGCCTGGATATCGACCCCACCAGGGTGGAGATGGGGTGGGTGATGGACTTCTGCGCCCAGAGCCTCCGAAACATCATCATAGGCATCGGCGGCCCCATGGACGGCTTTATGATGCAGTCCAAGTTCGGGATCGCCGTGAGTTCAGAGCTCATGGCCATGCTCTCCATCGTCACGGATCTGGCAGACCTGCGTGCGAGGATGGGCCAGATAACTGTCGCCTTTGATAAAAAGGGTAAACCCGTCACCACCGGCGACCTCGAGGTCGGAGGCGCCATGACCGCCTGGATGCGCAATACCATCAACCCCACCCTCTGTAGCACGGTGGAGTACCAGCCCTGCTTGGTGCATGCCGGCCCCTTTGCCAACATCGCCGTGGGCCAGTCATCCATCATCGGCGACCGCATCGCCCTCAAGATGTTTGATTACCATGTCACCGAGAGTGGTTTTGCCGCGGACATCGGCTTTGAAAAATTCTGGAACGTCAAGTGCCGCTTCAGCGGCCTCAAGCCGCACGTGTCGGTGCTCACCACCACCATCAGGGCCCTCAAGATGCACGGCGGAGGCCCCAAGGTGGTGGCTGGTCTGCCCCTGCCCGATTCCTACACCAAGGCTGACCTGAAACTCCTGGAGAAGGGCATTCCCAACATGCTGCACCACATCAACACCATCAGGACCTCAGGGATGAACCCGGTGGTGTGCATCAATGCCTTCCACACCGATACCAAGGATGAGATCGCCATGGTCCGCAAGGCGGCTGAGAAGGCCGGGGCCCGCTGCGCAGTCAGCGAGCACTGGCTCAAGGGTGGGGATGGCGCCCTTGAATTGGCCGATGCGGTGATGGAGGCCTGCGAGGAGAAGAGCGACTTCAAATTCCTGTATCCTATGGAGATGAAGCTGAGGGAGCGGGTGGAGAAGATCGCTAAAACGGTCTATGGGGCTGACGGCGTATCGTGGACCCCCGATGCCGAGGCCAAGGCCAAGGTGTTCGAGAAAGACCCCAAGTATGATGAATACGCCACCATGATGGTAAAGACCCACCTGAGCCTCACCCATGATCCAACCATTAAGGGTGTCCCCAAGGGTTGGACTTTGCCCATCCGCGACGTGTTGATCTATTCCGGGGCGAAGTTCCTCTGCCCGTGCGCCGGGACCATCAGCCTCATGCCCGGCACCTCGTCGAGCCCTGCCTTCCGCAAGGTCGATGTGGATGTCAAGACCGGTTTGGTAAAGGGGCTGTTCTAAGTACCGAGGGCAAAGTCTTAAACTTAAGGCCAGGCATCATGCCTGGCCTTTTTTATCTCTGCCGACTACCACTCGACCCCTCCCTCCGGCGTCGTCACGCTCCGTAAGCAAATGAGCACATATCCTTTTCTTCTTCAAAGAAGGGCTTGACAAAGACCTGAAAAGGCGGGTAACGTACGTCCAGTAATCAGCGCTTGTGAAATAATTAACTTAACCCCCCTTCAAAGAAGGGCTTGACAAGGGCGTGACAAGGAGGGTAACTTATGTCCAGTTTTAGGCATTCCTTGTGAAAGGAGTAACTTAATTATTATTTTTTAGACAATAAAATATAATTTAATTGACCACATAATCCATTGAGGGAGGTGGAGATTATGGCGGCGAGGCTCATCAAGGGGACAGAGGTAGCGCAGGCGATCAGAGAGGAACTTAAAAAAGAGGTAGAGGAACTCAAGGCAAGGCATAAGGTAGAACCCGGGCTGGTTACTATATTGGTGGGGGAGGACCCGGCCTCGGTGAGCTATGTAACGGCGAAGCAGCGAACCTCCAAGGAACTGGGATTTCACTCCATCCAGGACAACCAACAACCAGATATCACCGAGGGCGCCCTTCTAGCCCTCATCGCAAAGTACAACAAAGACCCCAAGATCCACGGCATCCTGGTACAGTTGCCCCTGCCCAAGCACATCGACGAGACAAAGGTCCTCTACGCCGTCGATCCTAAAAAAGACGTGGATGCCTTTCACCCCGTGAATGTGGGGAAGCTCCTGATCGGGGAGCCTGATTTTCTCCCCTGCACCCCGCACGGGATCTGGCAACTGCTGATTCGATCAGGGACCCAGATCGAGGGTTCAGAGGTCGTGGTGGTGGGGCGCAGCAACATCGTCGGCAAACCCATCGCCGCCATCCTCATGCAGAAGATGCCTCATGCCAACGCCACCGTGACCGTGTGTCATACAAAAACCAGGGATATGGCCTTTCATACCAAGCGGGCGGATATCCTCATCGTGGCGGCCGGTCGTCCCAAGGCCATAACGGCGGATATGGTCAAAGAGGGCGCCGTGGTCATCGATGTGGGGGTGAACCGCATCGGCAAGACCCCGGAAGGAAAGGCCATCCTGGCTGGGGATGTCGACTTTGAAGAGGTGCAAAAAAAGGCCAGCGCCATCACCCCGGTGCCCGGCGGGGTCGGCCCCATGACCATCACCATGCTGATGCTCAATACCGTCAAGGCGGCCAAGCTGGCCGCCGGCGTGGCCTAGGGGGTATAGTGCCCTTTCATATCGCGATCTGCGGCAAAGGGGGGACGGGAAAGACGACCTTGAGCGCCGTGATCCTGCGCCTCCTGATCCGTTCCGGGAAAGGGCCCGTCCTTGTCATTGATGCCGATGCCGATGGCAATTTGGCTGATGCCTTGGGGCTGCAAGGGGTACAGACCGTGGGTACTGTCTTGGATGAGATGGAGAAAAAGGCCTCCCAGTTGCCGCCCGGTATGTCCAAGGATAAATGGCTGGAGGCAAAATTGGCGGAGGTGATGGTTGAGGAGAAGGGGTTCGACTTTCTGAGCATGGGCAGAGGCGAAGGCCCGGGGTGTTACTGCTATGTGAACAGTGTCTTGCGCAGGATCATGGACAACCTCGAAAACAATTACCCCTATTCGGTGATGGACAACGCCGCAGGGATGGAGCACCTGAGCAGACGGACCACCAGAGCGGCGGATGTCCTCTTTCTCGTCTCCGATCACTCCCTCAGGGGTGTCGAGAGCGGTGCGAGGATCGCCGAGCTGGCCAAGGAGTTGAGGCTCGATGTCAAAGAGATGGGTTTTGTGATCAATCGGGTGCCCGGTACAATGGACCCGGTGATCCGTCAGAAGGTGGCGGAGAAGGGTTTAAAGATCTTCGGCTCCGTACCCGAGGATGATCAGATCAAGAGGTTTGATTTAGAGGGGCGGTCTTTGCTGGAGTTGCCCGACGATAATCAGGTGACACGGGCAGTCAGGGAGATGGTGGAAAAGATCTTATAATTAATTGAAGGAGGGTGGAGCAGATGTTATTAATCGGGGAGAATTTGCACATCATTGCTAAAACGGTCTCCGACGCCGTAAATCAAAAGGATAAGAAGACCTTGCAACAGATGGCCAAGGAACAGGCCGAAGCGGGTATGGACTATATCGATCTTAACGTAGGGCCGGCCCGCAAGAACCCGGAGGTCATGGGGTGGCTGGCAGCGATTGTCCAAGAGGTGGTAGATTGCCCACTCGCTCTGGACAGCACCAATCCCCTGGCGGTGGAGGCAGGCCTCAAGGTGGCCAAGTGGCCTCCTCTGATAAACTCCGCCTCGGGCAAACAGGAGAGTAAGGAGCGGATGCTCCCCCTGGCAGCCCAGTACGCATGTGAGGTAATCCTCTCCGTGCTGAGCGATCAGGGGATCCCCTCCGATGCCGAGGCCAGGGCCGAACGCATCATGGAGACGGCGGCCT
>MGQF01000012.1:0-4583 GCA_001797745.1 Deltaproteobacteria bacterium RBG_13_52_11 | reverse complement strand
TCTGGTGATGCTGCAGCGCTACGGCATGCATTCGGCCATCGTCGACGCCTTTGATGCCGAGTTGCGGGATCTGGTGCGCGGCAAGCTTCCCAGTATCGTGGAGGTGATCCACAAGGTCATGGACGGGCAAGGGGTGGACCCGGCCTCCCTCCCCCCCAAGGAAAGGGATTACGCCAAGACGGCTAAAGTGCTTATGGGGGAGATCCTTTACTCCCATACGTGGCTGGAGCAATAGAGAGACAGGAGGTATGGCAATGGCCTTTAAAGCACCAGTTGAGAGCTACAAGGGGAAGGTGGCCGAGGTAACCGTCGGCAAAGGCAAACGGGCGGTAAAGATAGGAGGGGAAAATGTCCTCGCCTTTAACCAGGCCTTTGATGAGGGGCAATTCCCCAATCCACCCAAGATCGCCTTGGAGGTCTGGGATATGGAGCCGCAGAATTGGGCCCCCTGGGTCTTAGGGCCATATAAAGATGTGGCCGCTGATCCCGTTGCCTGGGCCAAGCGATGCGAGGAACTGGGGGCTGATCTCATCTACCTCTACCTCATCAGCGCCGATCCGAACGAAAAGAATACCCCGCCTGAGCAGGCGGCGGAGCTCGTAAAACGGGTCTATGAGGCCATCTCTCTGCCCTTAATCGTCTACACGACGGGGAATGAGACCAAAGACCCTGCCGTGCTCGCCGCGGTGGCAAAGGCCCTGAGCGGAGAAAACCTGCTCCTCGGGCCGGTCATCAAGGAGGACTTTGAGCCCATCGCCAACGCTGCCAAAGAGCACGGCCACTGCGTGGTGACGCAGGCCCCGGTGGATATCAACCTTCAAAAGGAGCTCAACGTCAAGGTGAGCAGGATCTTGCCGAGCGGGCGGATCGTCCTCGATCCCTTGGCCTCTGCCCTGGGGTACGGCATCGAGTATTGCTTCTCCGTGATGGAGAGGACCAAACACGTCGGCATCCAGTTCCAGGATGCGATGATGCAGATGCCGGTCATAGCCAACTTCGGGGGGGAGGTCTGGAAGAATAAAGAGCCCAAGGAGCGGGAGGAGTTGGGGATCGCCTGGGAGGAGGTGACGGCGATCAGCTACCTGTTGGCCGGGGCAGACTGCGTGGTGATGAGACACCCCGAGGTGTTTAAGCTCGTGAAAGGGATGATTGGGTAGGCAGGAGGCAAGGCTGGGCGAGCGGGTAGCGTTAGTGCCAAACGCCTTGACAAGGAGGATAGTTAGAATTATTCTAAAAGAAGATCAATTCTGCTTATAAAGTAGGATGCGGCAGGGCAATAATCTCAATGTCAAAGATTGGTAAGTGCCACATTACCTCGAAGGTGAGCGAGTTTTAAGGAGGCAACGGAACCATGAAGGGAAAGAAAAAGAAGGAAGAGAAGGACAAGATCATCAGGGCAGAGGATCAGTGGGAGCCCATCGGTCATACACCCATGCCCGATGTATCCGACCTGAGGAACTGGGACAGGCGCCTGATGGAGACGTATCAACCCTTTTACGCGCCCTTTTGTGACCTCTGCTGTCTCTGCACTTATGGGAAGTGCGACCTCACCGGGACCAACCGCGGCGCCTGCGGCATCGATATCGCCGGTCAACAGGGCCGCATCGTGACCCTCGCCTGCTGCATGGGTATGAGCGCCCATGCCGGGCACGCCGCCCACATCATCGATTACCTGATCGAGAAGTATGGGGAGGATCACCCCCTCAACCTCGGGGATCAGGTGGATGTGGAGTGTCCCAATATACGGACGGTATTGGGGTTGAAACCGAAGACCCTCGGTGATCTGAAGAAGGCCGTCCAGTACGCCTCTGAACAGCTCGTGCACGTGCTCTCCTCCACCCACACAGGGCAAGAGGGTGATGCCGTGGATTATGAATCAAAGGCCATGCACATCTCCATGCTTGATCATGTGGTTATGGAGGCGGCCGATGTGGCCCAGATCGCCGGCTTCAAGTACCCGACGTCCGTGGCGGACACCCCCCTTGTGGATATGGGGTGGGGATCGATCGATGCAAGCAAGCCGGTCATCCTCGTGGTCGGCCACAACCCCGCTGCCTCGACCGAGATCATCGACTACCTGAGAAAGAAGGGGCTGGAGGACAAGGTGGAGGTCGGCGGCATCTGCTGCACGGCCCTGGAGACCACCCGCTATTCGGACAAGGCCAAGGTCATCGGGCCGCTCTCCCGCCAGCTCTTCTTCGTGCGCACCGGTATCGCCGATGTCATCGTGACGGATGAGCAGTGCATCCGCACGGATATTGCCGAAGAGGCGACCAAGGTCGGCACCGTAGTCATCGCCTCCTCAGACAAGGCCTGCCGGGGCCTGGAAGAGGCGAGCGACAAGCCGACGGATGAGGTGGTAAAGGAGATGGTGGACAAAGGGAAACATTGCCTCATCCTCGATCACGCCAAGGCAGCCGAGGTGGCGGTTGAGGCCGCTCTCAAGCTCGCTCCGAAACGTCAAAAGGCGAAGACGGCCTTGATCGATAAGGCAAAGGCCCAGGAATTGGCCCAGGCCTGTAAGGAGTGCGGCAGCTGCGACGTGGTCTGCCCCAACCTTCAATCCATCGGTTCCGCCGTCAAGCGGCTTGCCGCGGGTGATTTTGGGCCGTTCACGGAGGTTTTTGAGAGCTGCATCGGCTGCGGCAAGTGCGAGGAGGCATGCCCCCAGGCGATACCCATCTTTCAGTTGATGCAGGCCGTGGCCAGCTGGGATACCTGGAAGTGCCGCGCAGGCAGGGGTCCTATCATGGACACCGAGATCCGCAAGGTGGGGGCGCCCATCGTGCTGGGGACCATCCCCGGGGTGGTGGCCTTTGTGGGGTGCTCGAACTTCCCCAACGAGATCAATGAGATCGCGGATATGGTGGAGGAGTTCGCCCGCAGGAAATACATCGTGGTGGTCTCCGGCTGTTCGGCCATGACCCTCGGGATGAAAAAGGACGCCGAGGGGAAGACGCTCTATGAGAGGTATACCGGCGAGTTCGACGCGGGCGGCATCGTGAATGTCGGCTCCTGCGTGGCCAATGCCCATATAACCGGCGCGGCCATGAAGATCGCGAACATCTTCGCCAAGCTGCCCTTGAGAGCGAACTATGAGGTCATCGCCGACTATATCTACAACCGCGTGGGAGCGGTGGGCGTGGCCTGGGGCGCCATGAGCCAAAAAGCGGCCTCCATCGCCACGGGGTGCAACAGGCTCGGCATCCCGGTGGTGCTCGGGCCTCACTCTGCCAAGTATCGCCGTCTCTATTTGAGCCGCAAGGAGGAGGGGGACTGGACGGTGATGGACGGCAGGAAGAAGGAGCTGGTGGACACCGAGGAGCCCTCGCCGGAGCACCTCGCCATCGTCGTGGAGTCCAAGGAGCGGGCTATGGTGACCATTGCGAAGCTCTGCATCCGCAAGAACGACACCCAGCCCGGCCGCCAGATAAAGCTCAACCACTACATCGACCTGTACAAGAAGTTCTTCGGCACGTTGCCCGATGACCTCCATCACTTTGTGAGGACTGAAAGGGACATCCCCATGTTCTTCAAGAAGGAGGTCAAACAGTTCCTGGAGGAGAAGGGGTGGAAGCCGAAACCCGCGCTGACCCTGCCGACCCTTATCGGGACCTATGACACGGAGGTCCCGATAGAGGCTACTATTCGTTAAAGAGGAGGAGAGACCATGCCACACCCACAACATCTGGTCAATATCCTGACGGGGGTCAAGGGGGCTACGGAGATGAAGGACGCCGCACCCCTGGTCAAGATCATCAAGAAGGCGGCCAGGCCGCTGCTGGTCATCGGTCCGCAGGCCCTGGAGGTGGAGATAGACGGCAAACCCTTTATAGAGTATCTCGTGGAGATCGCCCGGGCCGGAAAGATCCCGATCTGCGCCACCGCCCACACCAAGAAAAAGCTTTTGGAGCTGGGCGTCACCCCTGAGAGCACCTATGATCTCATCGAGGTCATCAACTCTCTGAAAGACCCGGAGTGGAAGGGGGTCAAGGGCGAGGGATGCCATGACTTTGTGCTCTTCGGCGGGGTGAGGACCGACCTGGGCAACCAGGGGCTCTCGGCCCTGAAGCACTTTGCGCCGCATCTCAAGACGATGACCCTGTGCAAGTATTACTACCCGAATGCGACTTTTTCGCTGCCCAACTACCGGAAAAATGAGGAATGGAAGGCGCTCCTGGAGGAGCTTATCAAAGGGTTGAAATAAAAAAATAAACAGCCTAAGGAGGTATGAACAATGCCTGAGTTTCACGTCGATATAGGGCCTCAATACGAAGGTGAGAGGGTGAGAAAGGAGGACCTCCATGTGGAGTTCGGGGGTCCGAAGGTGGAGTACAAGGCGGAGCTGGTCCTCATGAAGGGAGTCGATGAGGTGGAGGACGGCAAGGTGGAGATCGTGGGCCCCGACCTGAGCGCGATGGAGGAGGGAGGGAGCTACCCCCTCTTCGTTGAGATCTTCGTGGCAGGGGAGAAGCTGGAGAAGGACATGGAGCCCGTTATCGAGCGCAGGCTGCACGACTTCTGCAACTACATCGAGGGCATCTACCACATGAACCAGCAGGATGAGATCTGGTATCGCCTCA
>MGQF01000011.1:20160-21577 GCA_001797745.1 Deltaproteobacteria bacterium RBG_13_52_11 | reverse complement strand
TACCCAGAGAGCGCCTTTTTGTTGCCCAGCAGAGGAGAATGTGATACAGTAATAACGTAAAAAATCCTTTGTAAAAAAGAAAGAAAAGAGAAGAGCGAAAGATGGCCAGGGGCATACGTATGCCGGGGGAGCCACGACGGTTTTTATTGTTCATTTTTTTCGTTTTCATCTTTCTTTCCGATCTTTCTTTCGCCTTTGAATCTGGCTCGCTGGACATCACGTCCAGACCCTCTGGTGCCACCATTTATCTGGATGAGGCCAAGATCGGGGAAACGAACACTGTTATTAACGCCATCCCCGTCGGGACTCATAAGATCAGGTTGGAGTTGGCGGGTTATGAAAAGATCGAGCAAATAGTCAACGTCAAGAGCGGGCGCACCATCCGCATCCCCCTGGTGCTGGCGCGCATGAGGGGGAGGCCACCGGTTACGGGTGAAGTGACGGCCCCGCCTTTGCAGGGACTCCTCTCTGAGTTCATCAATCCGTGGGTGATCACGCTGGTGATCCTGTTGCTCGCCGGGGTGGTCATCCTGACGTTGATCATGAGGGCGATCCCCACGAGGAGAAGCCACACCCCTGTGGCACGGACGGCACAGAGGGTCGCACGGCCTCAGAGGGTGAGGGCGAAGCCCAAGCGATTGAGGATCCCTGCCTCGGTGAAGGGTATCACGCTCAAAAATGCCGCTGTCCTTGGAAACTACCGGATAGTGGAGAAGATCGCCAGCGGCGGGATGGCCACCATATACAAGGCGGCCCAAATCAAAAAGGGTGAGGCGGCGGTCTTAAAGGTCCCTTATGATCAATTTCAGAATGACCGCAGGTTTGTCGAGAGGTTCCGGCGTGAGGCAGTGCTGGGGCAAAAGCTCCTTCATGAAAATATCATCCGTATCTACGAATACGGGCAATCGCAGGACGGCCACATCTATATTGCCATGGAATACCTGCCGGGGATCGATCTGCGAAGGTATCTGGACCTGTATGGTAAGATGCCCATCAAAGAGGCATTAAGGACCGTGGTGCAGGTATGCCGTGCTCTCGGTTATGCCCACGACAGGGGGGTTATCCATCGGGATATCAAGCCGGAGAACATTATGCTCCCCGACAAAAGGGCCAAAGGGAAGGTGGTGCTCATGGATTTCGGTGTGGCTCATGCAGCGTACCTGGGTACCGTGGGCACCCGGAGCACATACCTCGGGACCCCCTATTATATGTCTCCCGACCAAATTTCACGCCGGTCAATTGACGGCCGTTCAGACATCTATTCCCTGGGGGTGGTCTTCTTTGAGGTGCTCACCGGCAAGCGCCCCTTTGATGACGCCGACCCCCTTAAGGTCCTCATCAAGCACCGGGAGTCTTCGCCCCCGAAGCCGAGATCCTTAAATCCAAAGATCCCGGCTGGGCTGGAAAGGGTAGTCCT
>MGQF01000011.1:15653-20128 GCA_001797745.1 Deltaproteobacteria bacterium RBG_13_52_11 | reverse complement strand
ACAAGAGCGTCGAGGCCCTCTTGGCAGCACTGAAGAGGTGTATGGGAAGGGAGGGGCTTGTCGTTGATTAATCTTTTTGAGAAAGGAGAGCGAATATGAAGGCAAAGAGGACTTTTTATTTTGGGGCAGGTTTGGTGTTTTTAGTCACTATGGCTTTTGCCATCAGTACCTTGGCCGCCGAGGGGGTCTTTATCAGCGACGTCAAACAGAACCCCTCTAAGTATTACAATCTCCAGGTGAAGATTAAGGGGGTAGTGGTTGATGTGACCCCCGAGCAGGGCGGGCTCAAGAGCGGCCTTTACACCCTCAGGGATGAGAGCGAGCAGACCATTGAGATCAAAACCGATGAGCTGCCGGCCCCAGGGCAGAGCTTCATTGTTGAGGGGATCGTGACCATGAAGGCGGGGACCCAGACACCGTTCCTGAAGGAACTGAAGAGGGGTGGGGGAAATCTTTTGCCCATTATCGTCATCGGTGCGGCGGTGATCGTGCTGATCCTGATAGGGATCTTGGTCTATATGCTGCGAAGACCTGTTGCCATGGAGCCTGCCTATGAGGAGGCCGGCGCCATTGAGCCCACCCGCCCGATTACCACTGAGGAGATGAAGCGGGTTGCCCCCGCCCCCGAGCGGACAGTGGAGGTCCCTGCGGTCCCTGCCCAGCTGGAGGTCCTCAACGGGCCCAACAAGGGAGAGAAATATATCCTCAAAAGGCAGAATATGATCGGGAGAGAGGCAGGGGATGTGGCCCTCGGTGATCCCACGGTCAGTGCCGAGCATGCGCAGATTACCTTCAAGAACAGAAAGTACGTCTTGACCAACAAGAGCCTCACGAACCCGGCCAAGGTCAACAAGGCCACAGTGGAGACACGGGAGCTCAAAGACGGTGATGAGATCGTCTTGGGGGCGATAAAGCTGAAGTTCTCCAAGCTGTAATCGGATCAGTTCACAGATGGGGGCTTTCTCGCAGTGACCAGCGGGGAGGTTCCCACCGTACCCATGATGGAGGAGATAGGTAGGCACATATATCACTCTCTCCTCTCCCCAAGGGGAGAGGAGAGAGGTGAGGGGGAACCCACGCTGACCACCCTCACCTGCCGCCTTGCGGCATCCCGTATTCTCTGATTTGCGCAAAGCGGAGCGGGACCGGCCCTCTCCCGCCTGCGGGAGAGGGGGGCTATAGATACGATGCATCGGCCATAGGGAGGATAGTACTGCACGAATTACCCCTCGACACCCCTCTTCCCTTTCCGCCGCGAGAACGGCGGGATCTTCGACAGGGGAGAGAGAAAGGATCACCACCATGATCAGGCACATTTGTGGTAAGCCCCTCACCATCTTTGGCCAGTTCGTTGTGGGCCTTTTGTTTGTGCTCATGCCATCTGCTTGCCTTGCCGGGACAGTCCTTACCGTCAACCAGATCAACATCGAACGATTCCCGGAAATCAGCATCTATCTGACAATTGCTGATGAGCAAGGCACCCCTCTCAAAGGGCTGAACGCCTCGCACTTCATGGCCCAGGAAGATGGCAGCATTATGAGGGTGGATGGGGTCTTTCCCTTAGAGAAGGGGGAGGAGCCCCTCTCGGTGGTCCTGGCCATCGACAGGAGTGGGAGCATGAGAGGGGAGCCTATCAGGGATGCCCTGGAGGCGGCTAAGGATTTCATCCGGGAGATGCGGGGGATCGATCGGGTGGGTGTTGTCACCTTTGATGATCACGTCACCGTCTTCTCGCGGCTCGCCGCAGATAAAGGCCCCCTCCTTAAAGACATCGAGAAGATCAAGGTAGGGAAAGATACCGCCCTCAACGATGCCGTCATGAAAGCCCTTCAATTGCTTTCCCCGTTTACGGGGCGCAGGGCAGTGGTGGTCCTGACCGATGGGAAGGAGAACAGGAGCAAGGCCACCAGAGAGGGGACCATTCAGGAGGCCGTCCGTATCGGTGTCCCCGTTATCTCCGTCGGCCTGGGGAAAGAGGTGGATGCATCGGCCCTTGAGGCTGTGGCAGAGGGGTCGGGGGGGCGTGTATTTTTCGCCCAGGCGTCGAGCGAATTGTCTAATCTGTACCAGGCGATTGCGAGGCAGTTGATCAACCAATACCGAGTGAGCCTGCAATCGCGAAAATCCCTGGACAATGGCTGGCACAGGCTGCGGGTCACGGTGAAAACCGCCAAGGGAAAGGCGGAGGTGGAGAGGGTCTATCTGGCGACCCTGAAACCCGTCATAGGCACCGGCGCGCTGGAGGCGTACCGAAAAAAGACTGATCGGCAGTACCTGATGGCAATTGTCCTCTGCTCTCTGGCAATGGCCCTTGTTGCGGCAATCATCGTCATTGCTGTGGTGCGCGCCAAAATAGCGCGGAGGACGAGGAGATCTGAGTAGAAGCCACCCTGGCTATGAGGTGTCGAGCATGAAGATATCCATCGGCAAGCGGACAGATGTCGGGTGTGTCAGGGAGGCGAACGAGGACAGCTTTTACGTGGAGCTTCCTGAAAAGGGAGCCCCCCAGGGGGCTGTGCCCAATCGCTATGCCCTCCTCATCGTGGCCGATGGGATGGGGGGTCAGGTTGCAGGCAAAGAGGCCAGCGAGACAGCTGTCGAGGTAGTCAAGGCCCTCTTTGCCGCCAAGGCAAAGACCGGCAAGCCCCTTAAGGACATCAAAAAGTTCATCCTCGACGCCTTCCGCGAGGCCAACAAGGCGGTCTTCAAGAAGGGTGAGGCAAAGGCAGTTAATATGGGGACGACCCTCACCACGACCTTTATCGACAACCACAATGCATTCATCGGTCATGTGGGGGATAGCCGTACCTACCACATTCGCGGGAGGGAGATCAGACAGGTGACTGAGGATCACACCCTTGCCGAGGACATGGTGAAGAAGGGAAGAGCCACCCGGGAAGAGGTGAGTAAGTCTCCCATGCGCAGTATGCTCACGAGGTCCATCGGGACAAAGGAGGAGGTGGCCATTGATGAACCCATCGGGATAGAGCTGGAAGACGGGGATTGCCTCGTGCTCTGCACCGATGGTCTGACAAACCTGGTGGGAGAACAAGAGATCCTCTCCGTGGTTCACAACACCCCGGATGCCCAGAAGGCGTGCAACAAGCTCGTCGATATGGCGCGCAAGCGGGGTGGGCATGACAACATCACGGTAATCGCCGCCGAGTTCGGCGCTTTGCAGCGAATAAAGGGGTTGGGGATTAGGGCAAAGACGGTAGCGGTGAAGACAAAGGGTGCCACGAGGAGACGTGTCCTCATCGCCTCCATTGGCGTCCTGCTCGCAATCTTCATATTTTTGGCGTATCTTTTTGTCTATCATTATACAGGGCAAGACAGGTTCTATAAGGGTCCCATAGTGGAAGAGCAAACCAATGTGCAGGGGGACGTATCGAAGTAAATGCACATGACCAAGGCGCATTCGTCACCCACGAACGATCAGAATATCGTCTATCCCCCTCTCCCGCCAGCGGGAGAGGACAGGCCCGCCCTCGGCGTCGCCAGGGCGAGGCCGGGGGATGAGGGTGGATTTGGGCTCAGGTGGTTTCCCCCTCACCTGCCGCCTTGCGGCATCCCGTATTCTCAGATTTATGCAAAGCGGAGCGGGATTTGTCCTCTCCCCAGAGGGGAGAGGAGGTCATAAGGAGTTGCTTCTACATAATGAAGCTGCATGAGCCGATCTACGTTATGAGACGCCAATTCAAAAAGGTCCTCTATCTCTTGACCATAGGGTGCCTCCTCGTTTTTGTCGCCCTCCCAGTGCACGCAGGGGTAATCCAAGGGGAGGTTACCGCTGTTGAAGGGGAGTATATCCGGATCGATCGAGGGTCTGAGGCAGGGCTTAAGGTCGGCGATCAAGGGAAGGTCTATTACACCGTCCTCGTCGGCCAAGAGAGGAGGCCCCAGTCCATATACGTGGCGAGTTTTACCATAACGAGCCTTGACCAAGGGTCCTCTGCGGCAAAGGTTGAGCAGGCGCAGGGGGAGGTCATGGTTGGATATCTGGTAGAGGCAACGCCGGCAGAGGCACCGGTGGTACCGGCACCCATAGCACCGGTAAAAATAGAGGAGAAACAGCCTACAACGGAGCCGCCTCCTGTGACACCCCCTCCAGAACAGCAGCCTCCATCAGCGACGCAGCTTCCAGAGAAAAAGCCACAGGTGAAGGTGGCCAAGAAAAAGCGGGCGGAAAAGCGCTCAGTGAAGCCGGGGGAGATCTGGAGGGATTCGTATCTCGGGATGAGCTTTGCCTGGGTGCCGGAGGGGTGTTTTGAGATGGGGTGCGGGGACTGGGCAGAAGGGTGCGGCGATAACGAGAAGCCTTCTCATAAGGTGTGTTTGAACGGTTTCTGGATGGGAAGGCATGAGGTGACCCAACAGCAGTGGCGGAGGCTCATGGGAACAAACCCTTCTGATTTTAATCGGTGTGGGACCCAGTGCCCTATTGAAGAGGTCTCGTGGAACGATGCCGTGGAGTT
>MGQF01000011.1:5088-15616 GCA_001797745.1 Deltaproteobacteria bacterium RBG_13_52_11 | reverse complement strand
CGGCTCCCCACCGAGGCGGAGTGGGAGTACGCCTGCAGAAGCGGTGGCAAACAACAGCTCTACGCCGGCGGGGAGGCCTTGGGTGCCGTGGCCTGGTATAAAGAAAACGCCGATGGCAACCCCCACCCCGTGGGCAAAAAACGCCCCAATGGCCTTTGGATATATGACATGTCGGGGAATGTATGGGAGTGGTGCCTCGATTGCTTCGACAATGATGCCTATCTCAAGGCAACAGGGCAATTAGGGAATCCCGTCTTTATCGGTGACAAATATGCGGATATCTACGGCGAAGGCTACGTACGTATCCTGCGCATCCTGCAGGGGGCCTCGGAGTACCGGAGCGTGCGGGGGGGGAGTTGGAGGAATGCAGCAGATCGCCTGCGCTGCACTGATCGCATCAAGGGCAACGCCGATAGCCGCCGCGATTGGCTCGGGTTCAGACTGGTCAGGGAGGAGATGAAGAAGAAGTGAAGGATTTATTTCCTCGCTCATCATAAAGACCAGGCGTTGGAAGTTTGTTGAATACATAAAAAGGAGTTAGCCGGAGGAGGCTAACCCCTTTTTTCATTGGCGTGAGCATACCCTTTTGCATGACGATACGTTTTAATCAGGGATTCACTGAATTGTCTGATCCCTTACTATTTTTTCCGATTGAAAAGCTTCAGATACTCCCCGTAGCCTTCTTTTTTCAAATCCCCTTTAGGGATAAATCGCAGGGCTGCTGAATTCATGCAGTAGCGAAGCTTGGTCGGTGGCGGGCCGTCGGGGAAGACATGGCCGAGATGGGAATCGGCATGTTTGCTCCTCACCTCCGTGCGTTGCATGAACAGGCTCTCGTCTTTTTTCTCGACGATAGTGCCCGGCTCAAGGGGCCTGGTAAAGCTCGGCCAGCCGGTCCCGGAGTCGAACTTGTCCAGAGAGCTAAAGAGCGGCTCGCCGGAGACGATGTCGACGTAGATACCCTCTCTCTTATTATCCCAATACTCATTCTGGAAGGGAGGCTCAGTGCCGCTTTGCTGCGTCACCGTATATTGCATCGGCTGCAAGCTCCTTTGGGAGGTCACCGCGTCAGGTTTCGTGTAAGCCTTCTTTGCTTTTGTCACTTCACTACCTTCTTTTGCCATGTTTCCCCCAAAAATCGATCCCGGCCTGAGCCGGATCGATATAACTGGTATCCGGATGACTGCTTTTGATAGTAATCCTGATGATAATCCTCTGCCTCATAGAATGTGGTGAAGGGCACGATCTCGGTGGCGATGGGTTTGTCGAACCTCCCGGACTTGCTCAGCGCCTGCTTCGATTCCTCTGCCAGTCGCCGCTGCTCTTCATCATGGTAGAAGATCGCGGTCCGGTATTGGCTTCCGCGGTCGGCAAACTGACCACCGGGATCGGTTGGATCGATATGTTGCCAGAAGAATTCGAGGAGCTCTTGGTATGTGACCTTTGCTGGATCGTAATATACCTGCACTGCCTCGGCATGTCCCGTCGTGCCGGTTGATACCTCCTCGTAGGACGGATTCTCCGTATGGCCGCCGGTATAGCCGGAAATCGCCTTCTCAACGCCCGGAACCTTCTCGAAATCCGCTTCCAGGCACCAAAAACAGCCGCCGGCAAATGTTGCGATGTGCGTCAAGTTCATCCCCTTGTGCGCGGCCCCGGATTGACCTGAGCCGCATCCTAGAAATAGGATAAGCAGTGCCAGCGTGATTTTCAAATACACCGCCTTTTTCATGGGACCTCATCCTTATTTATAGGACGGGACTTTTTGATCAGGGATTCAATGAATTGCTTGCCCCCGTGTTTCTTGATCGCATATTCCCTCTGCATGGCGCTGGATCTATCCGGGTGTTCCTCCGTATAGACCAATTCCCAGGGCCTTTTTTGTTTTGTATATTGGGTCCCTATCTCGTTATGATGTTTTACCCTGGAGTTGACGTCTTGCGCTGACCCGACATAGTAACTGCCGTCTTTGAGGCTTCTCAGGATGTAAACGAAAACCGGCATACACGAACTATAAAAGGGATTGACCAGGCTGGTCAACCCCTTTATTAATTTCTGGCGGGACGATCCCGCTCGATGAATGGGACGACCTCCGACGTGACAGGCTGTTTAGGCTTATTTGAGGCTAGTATTCTCAATAAGTTGTAAGAATTAAGTTGCTATCTATCTGCCATAAAACGCAACCCATACGCAACCAAATACCGTTATTAGCAGGATTTTAATTGTGATAATCTGTTGCCCTATTTGATCTTTAAAGATCATCACCATGTTTTAAGGGTGGTTTTCCGGAGCCAACCTCTAATCTTCTTAGCAAAGGCGGAAGCCTATTTTCATCTTGAGGATAAGTTCTCCCTGTATCAATAAAAGTCTTAGCGTATTTTAGGGTATTTTTTTGTTTCTTTTTTATTTTTCGATCTTTCGATAGAGGAAACAACGATCTTGTGCCGGCTTCAATTACAAGATTCCAACGCCAATTAAGTGTTCGTACCCTTTGAGTTTTACAATTTTTCATAGGGACATCATATTCGAAGAATATGTCTTGTAGCAGAGGACCCTTAAAAGCTTCATCTAAAACAGGAAAGGCCCTAAAGACTGAATCATCTATGGCCGTCCCGATCCATTGTTGATTCTGTTCCAATACATAGGCTTCTGTTAAGGCTTTCCCAAGAAACACTTGTTTTTTCTTATTGATGTACATCTCTCCAAATGTTATTCCGCCCCTTGTTGGAACTCCGGCACCCAAGAGCAGTTGAGTAAATTTCCAAGCATATAATAGCAGTTTCAAACAGTTGTCACTTGTATCATCCAGTGAAAAAAGAATTATAGAGTCTGAAAAAATATGTCTTTTACACCATTCTTGCCTTGGCTGGGGCTTCGGAAAGAACGAAATTTCTTTAGGTACGTTTCGAAACGGCCGATTAAGCAACTCACCTATTTCAACAACTATATATTCATATCTGTTAGATAAAGCTCCCAATGGGATATGGTAAATTGCTTCTTTAAATCCCAATATATCGAGAAAAGCGACTGTATAATTTCCTATTGGCATTTCCCCCCTCCTCTTTAGGCCCCTAATAAGCCTTAAAATATAAAATAAAATTGTCTTTTAACCGCTGCCTTTATGCTAGGGCAAATAGTGGTTATGTGCTTTTTAATTCATAATTGTTTGATAAAACTTGTTAATTAGTTTCTTATGTCGTTCTTTCAACTCTGAGATAGTCCATACTGTCCATAGATAACTATTGCTAAAACGTGGCTCTTCAGATGGAACATCAGCTATAATCGAAGTTGAAACAATTGCGGAAATTATTCGACTCGCTGCAAGGTATTTACTAAAATATCGAATATGTCTATTAATAAAGCCTCTGTTTATTTGATCTAATCTTTTAGTTACAGCATCACTGCTTCCCCCCTCTAAAACCTTATCTGCAGGAAGCAAATCATCTATATTGACAGCGACAATGCCAAATTCAAATGCTTTTTCTATTTGGTTTACTGCTTGAGACAACACGTTTTGGACATGTTTCTCTGAGTAAATCTTTTTACATGATATTCCTATTTGAGAATCATCATAATCTATGACGATATCAGGTGGTTCTTGCAAATATACACTATCGAGTCTCTTTCTGATTTTTGCCCAGGCCTCTAATTCCCAAAATTTGTCTTTTGCATGAGATGGTTCTCTCTCAAAAAAATTAAGAGACCCAGATAGTAATTCTTTTAAATACCTATCTCTTACTTGCTCATTATTTAACAGAAGCAATGGGTCAGCGATACGGCCTAAGTGCATCGATAAAAAAAACATCTGATAGTTCAAATTGTCCTTATTCCCCAACAGCCAATTGTCGGATAAATCTTTTGCTGTTTTTATCAACTCGCCGAGACCTGAATTAGTTGGGATCTGAATATTCGCTTTTTCATAAATATCTTCAATTTGCTTTGCACGGTCCTTTGTTTCGAGAACGGTGGTCTTTGAACGAACAGATATATCAGCTATTCTACCTGCGGGAATTAGAATTCCAGACGGTCGCTGAACCCACATTCGTTCCGATTTCTTTATTTTTGTTGTGGGCATTTTAGCGCAGTCCCCCGTTATCTGCTGGATTCTGATTTAATTCCAGTAAGCAAATTATTAACAAAACTATCTCTTCAGCCTTTGCCGTATGGCTAGGGCAAAAAGGCCTAGGATTATTGGGCCGGAGATGCTTTGAAATACTTTGATAGCAGTGGATGCTACTCCTATAGGTTGCAGTTCCGTTGGTTTAAGAAGCGTCATAATTTGCAAACTATATAGCAATACCGTGGACCAATCATCAAAGCCTAAGGATATAAAATATTCGTTTTGAATGCCAAATGCTAAATAACCAATTGTGCAACCGATCATAATAAACAAAGCCCAAAAAAGTGGTCTGAGGTATCGTTCGCCATAACCGCTTAATATGCGATATAAGTTTAGAAAAAAACGATGCATTAGAGGAGTACTCGGATTACGCCGACGCATCCCCTTTTCTCCGTAGTGGAAGTCTCCAGCTCTCTCGTGGTCACCGCTTGCTGTATGATTTATTTTCAGATCACGGCAAATCCTTTCAATATGCTCCCAATCCAGATTTTTTTTATCTTTTTTCTTGCTTTTCTTTGTGCTTTTAATACTGTCTAATAATATTTTTTCATCATATATTCCGGTACGTGAATAGCCAAACTTTCCCGGTATCATAGCCCATTTCACATTAGTAAATTCAACCTGATTAATTCTTGTTCCTAGAAAAGAACAGCGACCTAAATCTGCATCTCTGAAAATGACCGCATTGGGCGGGTTTATATCCATATTTTTAAAAGACACATTTACATTACTAAAAATGAATCTAGCTGTTTTTCCCCCGAGAAAGAGAGTTCTTCCCAATAAATGGCTATCGTCAAAGCTTACATCCCCTTTCTCGAAAATGGCCCCTTCGAAACTAGCACCACGCACGAACGTGGCCCCAGTAAAGTAGGCCTCCTCGCTGAATGTGACCCTAGTAAAGTAGGCCTCTTTGGCGAACGTTGCCCCAGCAAAGCTGGTCCACTTGGCGAACGTTGCCTCAAGAAAGTAGGCCTCCTTGGTGAACGTGGCCCCAACAAAATTGGCGTTCTCGGCGACCGTTGCCTTAGTAAACCAGGTCCACTCGGTGAACGTTGCCTCAACAAATTCGGCCCCCTTGGCGAACCTGGTATCAGAAAATTGGGCCTCCTTGGTGAACGTGGCCCCAGCAAAGCTGGCCTCCTTGGCAAACCTGGCCCCAGGAAAGCTGGCCTTCTTGGCGAACGTTGCCCCAAGAAAGTCGGCCTTCTCCGAGAACGTGGCCCCAGTAAAGTAGGCCTCCTCCGTGAACGTGGCCCCAACAAAAGAGGCCTTCGTGGTGAACGTGGTCCCTCCAAAATCTATCCTTTCTGGAAAAACAAAATACCTAAAATTATCTCCCTTGTTTTTCCTGTGCTCTTCAAATCTTTTGGCAAATTCATTTTTGTTTTTATCTAGTGCGCTATGAAGGATGCAAAGGCCATCATGAAAATCAGCATTTAAGCCACAGATATCAAGGTGTTTGCACTTTGCCATGAAGGAATTCTCGGCGGAAAACTATCTATTGTCAAGGAGATAATCGCGTGTCACAAAACGCAACCTATTCGCAACCGAAACAAAAAAGGGATTAGCCCATACTAGCTAACCCCTCGAAATTACTTGGCGGGAGCGACGAGATTCGAACTCGCGACCTCCGGCGTGACAGGCCGGCGTTCTAAACCAGCTGAACTACGCCCCCGAATTTTCTTTTTTTCCCCTAATTTTGAGAACTAAAAATAAGCCCCCTGCAACAGGGGGATTATTTTTTCTTTTTATATCATTCCTCCTAATATGTCAACCCCAAAGAATATCTGTCCCCAGCCCCTCTTGCAGGTGCGGGCGTTTTGGTATTCACCTCATTGTATTAGAGATTATCTCTATCTTTTTCTTGCCTTAGAACCACCCGTACGTTTTTTTGCGGCAGTTTTCTTTTTAGCAGCAGGTCGCTTCTTGGCCGTAGTTTTCTTTTTGGCAGCAGTTTTCTTCTTGGCAGGAGCTTTTTTGGCTTGTTTCATGGTTGCCTCCTTAAATTATGTTTGTATATTTTTACCATTTTAACCCAGTTCAGACAAGAGAAAATTCCTCATTTCCTCGTATTCTAGGTATCCTCAAAACTCTGCTCTATCCTTTTCCACTCCCTCTGTGGCGGGGCGTGGTTGCTAATGCCAGGTGGTTGCAAACGTTACGTTACCGGCCAGTTTTCTAAAAGCGCCACTACCACCATCCTCCTTTAGAGGGGCTTGTCACCTCTTTCATCTATTTTTATTTCTGCCCCGTTTCGTTCGGACCGCACGGGGCCACACAATCATACGATTTATTTGCCTTTAATGGGCAACAGAGGAATTATTTTTTGATCAAAAGGCAAAATAACTGTCGTGTTATTAGGAGCAGCAACTAAGGCTTTCATGGTATTGATATAATACCACTGCAAATATTGAGATGTTAAAGAGTCGGCAATTACCGATTGAGCATTAGCAATCCCTTTCGCTTCTATCTTCTTTCTCTGTGCTTCTTGCTCTTCTTTCTGCAATACAAATTTCATTGTCTGTGCTTGCTGTTCGGCAGCGAGCTTATCTTCAATTGCCTTGGCAAGCTGTGGGGGCAGGTCAACATTGCGAATGAGCACCTTTTCAATTTCAATCCCTCGTGCACCAATAGCCTTAACTAAACCCTCTTGGAGTTTAAGCGTTGCCTCCCCTCTTTTTTCAGAATAAATATCTTTTGCCTCATAGAGAGCGATCGAATCGCGAGCTACCGTTCTCACAGCCGGACGAAGAATAATAGCATCATAGTTTTCCCCTATTGTCTGATACACTTCGGGTGCCCTTTCGGGGTTCAATCGATACCAAACCGTTAAATCCACTTTTACAGTAAGTCCCTCTTGTGTCAGGGCCGTCAAGCTGTCGTCTCCTTTGAGACGTCCTTCTCCCGGTGCAATGCTCATGGTATATTCTTGCGTTCTTACAGAGAGTCTTTTGATGCTCAATAACGGATTAATAACATGCATTCCTTCTGTTAAGACAGTTGGATATACTTTGCCAAACAATACCTTTACCCCAACATGCCCTGCCGGAACGCAGGCGATAGGATTTAAAATGAGTATCACTACAACGAGCACTCCGAGGCAGGCAAAAATCAAACCTTTTATATTTTTCCTGAAAACCCCCTCTACCATAAAGCACCTCCTACAATTTTAATATGCTATTGTTCCTTTGTCCCCTGGCAATGTCAACCTTTTTTAAAGGCCTGTCGTAGAACACAGAGCGAGCCGTTATTATTGATAAACAATGGACAAAAAAATCTATGCTTCCTTATGCCGCTGTGTCCCTATCGTATGAAGGGCTTTACCAGGCAGGAACTAAGGGGGTAGGGAAGTATCTGCAAAGACTTGAAAAAAACATGGTGGGCGGAACAGGATTTGAACCTGCGACCTTCGGCTTGTAAGGCCGACGCTCCCCCAGCTGAGCTATCCGCCCTCTCACACTTATATCGTATACCCCCTCTCCTGCTGGGGGAGAGGATAGTAACTATCCATGATAAGATCAGAAGACTACTGTTGTCAACCGATTCCCTAGGCGACCTCGGCCTCTTTTTCATAGACGAGGATGGGCCCCTCCCCTTTAAAGATCACCTCGTCATTGATCAGACACTCGCGCACGTTCCCCTTGGAGGGTATCTCGTACATGATGTCCAGCATGATGTTCTCTAAGATGGATTGAAGCCCCCTGGCCCCTGATTTCCTCTTGAGGGCCTCCTTGGCCACGGCGCTCAAGGCCCCCTCGGTAAAATTCAGTTTCACGTTTTCCATCTCGAAAAGCTTTTTGTACTGTTTGATCAGGGCATTCTTCGGTTTCTTCAAGATCTCGACCAGGGCCCGCTCGTCGAGCTCATTGAGGGTGGCGATGACGGGCAGCCTCCCGATGAACTCGGGGATGAGGCCGAATTTCAGCAGGTCCTCGGGGTGGACCGCCTTTAAGACGTCCCCGATCTTTTTATCCTTCTTACCTTTTATCTCGGCGCCAAAGCCGATACCCTTTACCCCGACCCGTGACTCAATGATCTTCTCGAGGCCGACAAAGGCACCGCCGCAGATGAAGAGGATATTGGTGGTATCAACCTGTATGAATTCCTGCTGGGGGTGTTTTCTCCCCCCCTTGGGGGGGACGCTGGCCATAGTCCCCTCCAGGATCTTGAGCAACGCCTGCTGCACGCCCTCACCTGACACGTCCCTCGTGATGGAGGGGCTATCGGACTTGCGTGAGATTTTATCAATCTCATCGATGTAGACGATGCCCCGGGAGGCGCTGTTGACGTCATAATCAGCGGCCTGCAAGAGGTTCAGGATGATGTTCTCAACATCTTCCCCTACATAACCGGCCTCAGTGAGGGTGGTGGCGTCGGCGATGGTAAAGGGTACATCGAGGATCTTGGCCAGGGTCTGGGCGAGCAGGGTCTTGCCTGTCCCCGTCGGTCCGATGAGGAGGATATTGCTCTTCTGGAGCTCGATATCATCGATCTTGCCCTTGGTGTAGATCCTCTTGTAGTGGTTGTGCACGGCCACCGAGAGGATCTTTTTGGCCCTCTCTTGCCCGATCACGTATTCATCCAGGATCCTTTTGATCTCTACCGGCTTGGGGACCTTTTCCCTGACGAGAGGTCCCTTTTCAAATTCCTCGGCGATAATCTCATTGCACAGTTCAATACATTCGTCGCAGATGTAGACCCGCGGGCCAGCGATCAGCTTGCGCACCTGGTCTTGGCTCTTCCCGCAGAAGGAACAGGACAAGAGCCGCCCTTCCTTTCGTTTATCCATCGCTCTTCCCTTTCATTTACGTCTTTGGTTTTGGCCGTTCGGTAACCACCTCGTCTATTATGCCATACTCTTTGGCCTGGGAACCGGTCATGTAAAAGTCCCTGTCGGTATCCCTCTGGATCTTCTCCATGGACTGGCCGGTATGTTTTACCAAGATCATGCTCAGCTCCTCGCGCATCCGCAGGATCTCCCGGGCCTGGATATCCACATCGGTGGCCGGGCCCTGAAATCCACCCATGGGTTGGTGCAGGAGGATGCGGGAGTGGGGGAGGGCATACCGTTTCCCCTTGGTCCCTGCTGCCAGCAGCACCGCCCCCATGCTCGAGGCCTGCCCCATGCAGATCGTGGAGACATCAGGTCTGATGTACTGTATGGTGTCATAGATGGCCAGGCCAGCGGTCACGAGCCCCCCGGGGGTATTGATATAGAGGTTGATATCCTTGTCCGGGTCTTCTGATTCGAGGAAGAGCATCTGGGCGATCACCAGGTTGGCCAGGTCATCATCGACGGCTGTCCCCAGAAAGATGATCCGCTCCTTGAGCAGCCGGGAATAGATATCATAGGCCCTCTCAGCACGACCATCCCTCTCTACGACAATGGGTATTAAGTTGTTCATCGTTTGTTTCCTTTAATTTTTATATTTGATCTCTGCCTTATCTATGATGAAGTCCAAGATCTTTTCCCGCTGCACAGCCCGTTGCACGGCAGCCACGAGGGGGGAGTTCTGTTTCAGCTCTTCCAGCGGTCTCTGATAGGCCCGGGCCATCTCCTGCAGTCGTCCCTCCACTTCCTCCGTTGTTGCCTCTATTGACTCCTGAACGCCGATTTCCTCCAGGAGAAAGGAGGCCCTGACTTCTTGCTCCGCAACCTTCTGATACTCTTCCCGCACCTTCTGCTCCTCTTCAGGAGGGAGGGCTTGCTTCTGGGCCGCCATCCTCAGCTTGAGGTCTTGGAGGAGTTCGCCAGTGCGCCGCTCCACCAGATACGAGGGGATCTCCACGGGATTTGCTTGCAAAAGCTGGTCGATTGCCGTCTGCCTCAAATCTTCTTTGAGCCTATAATCTTGGGTCTTTTCCAGATCCGTTTTTATCCGCTCCTTCAATTCCTCAAGGTCCTTATATGCCCCCACGTCCTTGGCAAACTCATTGTCCAAGGCAGGAAGGACCCGCTCCCTGATCTCCTTGATGGTGACCTTAAAGGTCACCTCTTTGTCGGCCAAGTCCTTCCGGGGGTGATCTGCGGGAAAGCCCACCGTTATCTCCTCCTCGGTACCTGTCTTTTTCCCGATCAGCCCCTCTTCGAAACCAGGGACCATGGTCCCGGAACCCACCTCCAACAGGTAGTTCTCAGACTTCCCGTCCCGGATGGGTCTTTGGCCGAGGAGGCCTTGGAAATCCAAGAGGACCACATCCCCCTTCTGTACCTGGTCGCGCCCTTCCACTTGTTTTAACTGCGAGTGCATCATCCTGAGCCGCTCCAGTTCCCCTGATATCTCTTTGGGTGTCACCTTTCCTTTTTGCCCCTTGAGCCGCAGCCCCTTATAACCCTTGACCTCTATTCGCGGTCTTACCTCCACGACGGCTGAGTACGTGAACGGTCCCTCCAAGGTCAGGTCACCG
>MGQF01000011.1:4711-5081 GCA_001797745.1 Deltaproteobacteria bacterium RBG_13_52_11 | reverse complement strand
TGGTGGGGGGGGAGATGGGTTCAATGGATTCTTGGGAGATGGCCTTAGGATAGGTCTCTTTGATCAGGTTGGAGATGGCCTGCTCCTTGATATAATCACCGTAATGCCGCTCCAGGACATCCCTGGGGGTCCTGCCCGCGCGAAAACCCTTTATTCGGACCCTCTTGTTAAGGTCCCGATAGAGGGCATCCACCGCCTCCTGTACCTGAAGGGGGGGGATCTCCACCTCGAGCCTCTTTTTGGTCGGGCTGAGTTCCTCTGAGTTGACCTTCACTGATCTCTCCGTCGTTTCATGAGGTATGGTGCGAGAGGGGGGATTCGAACCCCCATCCGCTTCAGGCGGGCTGGATCCTAAGTCCAGTGCGTCTAC
>MGQF01000011.1:0-4650 GCA_001797745.1 Deltaproteobacteria bacterium RBG_13_52_11 | reverse complement strand
GAACCCTCGGCACCTGGAGCCACAGTCCAGTGCTCTACCGCTGAGCTACACTCACCATCTCTGGCACGCCTGGTAGGAGTCGAACCTACGACCTACGGATTAGAAGTCCGTTGCTCTATCCAGCTGAGCTACAGGCGCACTCTTTTTTTATGCTCTATAGCGCTGAAAGAGGCGGATGTAAAGGTGATCCACCCTCAAACGCTTGGTCGGGGCGAGAGGATTTGAACCTCCGACCCCCTGCGCCCAAGGCAGGTGCGCTACCAGTCTGCGCCACGCCCCGTTTTACGGTAGGGGATTATACACTCCCTCTGACCAGTTGCCAAGACCTAAGATTGGCTCCAGAGAAACTCGCCCAGTACCCCTTTCAGGGCGGCCAGGGCTTTACCCCGATGGCTTACCCTGTTTTTTACCTCTATTGGAAGCTCGGCCAGGGTCTTGTTGAGCTCAGGGAGGATAAAGAGGGGGTCATACCCGAACCCCTGCCCTCCCCTTTCGCTATCGCCGATCACCCCCCTGCATCCCCCCTCCACCCATGCCTCCTTCCCCTGGGGGTCGACTATTGCGATCACGCAGCGGAAGAAAGCCCCCCGCTGAGGCGCGGGGATCCCCTCCATGAGTTGGAGGAGCTTGCGATTGTTGTCCGCATCCGATGCTTCCTCACCTGCAAATCGGGCAGAGCGCACCCCCGGGTTACCATTTAAATAATCGACTTCGAGGCCGGAGTCATCGGCAATGGTCAATCTGTTGGTCAGCTGTGCTACCACCCTGGCCTTTTTCAGGGCATTCTCCCGGAAGGTTTTACCGTCCTCATCTATCTCTATGGGGATGGGAGAGATAGATGAAAGATCCGTGAGGGATACGATCAGTACCTCCATCCCTTGTAAGGCGTCCTTTATCTCCCTGAGCTTACCCGGATTTGCTGTGGCGACGACTATTTCCTTCACCCTTATCTTTCCCCAAGGCGTCCTCTTGTATGGCGCTCAACTCCCGGATCCCCTTTTGCGCCAAGGAGATCATTTGATCAAGCTCATCTTTAGAAAAAGGAGCCGCTTCTCCAGTCCCCTGGACCTCGACGAGCTTCCCTTTTCCAGTCATCACCAGGTTCATGTCCACCTGGGCCCGGGAGTCTTCGTAATAGTCCAGATCGAGGAGCATGTGTCCGTCCACGATCCCCACGCTGACAGCCGCCACCGAGTCCGTGATGGGGATCGCCTTAATTTTCTTCTGCCCTTTGAGCCAGCGAAAGGCATCTACCAAGGCCACGTAGGCCCCGATGATAGAGACTGTCCTGGTCCCCCCGTCTGCCTGTATCACGTCGCAATCCAAGAGGATAGTCCTCTCCCCGAAGGCATTCAGGTCAATTACTGATCGGAGGGAGCGGCCGATCAAGCGCTGGATCTCCTGGGTCCTGCCTTTGAGTTGTCCCCGCACCGATTCCCGCGGGGCCCTCGTGTGGGTAGAGCGGGGGAGCATGGCGTACTCCGCCGTCACCCAGCCTCTCCCCGTGTCCTTTAAAAAGGGGGGGACGCCATCCTCTACGGTGGCGTTGCAGATCACCCGGGTGCCCCCCAGCTCGATGAAGACGGATCCCTCGGCGTGTTTGATGTAGTGGCGGGTGATCGTTACCTTTCTCAGCTCATCCCTTTGACGTCCGTCGTTCCTGGCCATTTGTCCCTGCAAAAAATAATTGGTGGAGGCGGCGGGAATCGAACCCGCGTCCGAAAGTAGATCCATAAGGGTATCTACATGCGTATCCCGGATTTTAGTTTCACCTATCAGGGCTCCTCCAGGCAAGATCCCCGAGGGCTAGCTTATGTGGATTCACCCCCTCCTTATAAGCATCAGAGGGGGCTAGCCTGCATCTCTGACGCCCTTCCCAAGCCTGCAGGCGAGATCGGGAGGGCGTTAACCGCACTTTAGGCGGCTAAGGCGTAGTCGTAGTTGGCATTTATAGTGGTTCCCATTTTTTTACGAGGGTTGGGACCTCGGCATGCAACCCTTATCTCTCTTACCCCCGTCGAACCCATTTCGCCCCCACATTGTATGAAAGCGCCTATGGTTTAATGTATTCTCTGAGAGCGCTCCACCTCCTTTTCCATGACCTTGCGTTTCAAGACCTCCCGTTTATCATACAACTTCTTCCCCTTGGCTAGGGCCAATGACACCTTGGCCCTGCCGTGGGAGAAGTAGATGCTCAAGGGAATGAGGGAGAGACCCTTCTGTTGTACCTTCCCCATCAGGCGCTGTATCTCCCCGCCGTGCATGAGGAGCTTTCTCGGCCTGAGGGGGTCGTGGTTAAGGCGGTTGCCAAAGGCATAGGGGCTGATGTGGACGTCCATCAAGAAGAGCTCCCCATTCTTGATCCTGGCGTAACCGTCTTTGAGGTTGACCTTCCCCTCGCGCAAGGCCTTTACCTCCGTTCCCTTGAGGACCATGCCGGCCTCATAGCTCTCCTCGATAAAATAGTCGTGTCGGGCCTTGCGATTTTGGGCAACTATCTTTTTCCCCTCTTTTTCCTTCATCTGCCCTCACCATATAATAAATTGTAACAGCTTTTGCAGAATCTTTCAAGGAGGGCTGATTGCCGGTAGTCTCATAATTTGAGGCTTTAAAATTTAGGCAAGAGAAGAAGAAATTATGAAACTTGACATTTTCAGACAAAAGATGATAACTTTTGATCGTTCCCAAAGCCGGGGGGCTTATGCAAGGGGTTCTTTCCATATCAATCCCATCGAATCCAGTTGACCGATCCCAGGGCCATGCGCCAGGGGCAGCCACAAAATCGAAATCCATACAAAAAGCGACCATAATTTATACTCATCTCTTCAAGCTGGCTTGGTGGGTGTCCGTAGTCCCGTGGACGGGCTTTAAGGCAATATAAGGAGAATATTATGCCGATCCGCATAAGCTGCCGTGATAAGCCCCTCAATAGCATGCAACTACCTGAATATAAGGAGGTTAACATGCTTATGGTAAGCTATCCAAAGACGTCTTATATGGACAGGAAAACGAAACTACGGATCTTATGCGGATCCGTATAATCTATGTTAGCCTCACGAGGAGATGGACTTAATGGATAAAAAAAGAGTCATGTTTTGTCTTTGTGTTTTAATTGCTATTTTCGTTACCCCCTCTGTGATTTTTGCGGCGAGTTTTGATTGTGGAAAAGCGGCATCTAAAATCGAGAAGCTCATCTGCAGCGATGACGAATTATCAAAGTTGGATGAGTCCTTGAACGAGGTGTACCTACGAGCGCTCAATCGAGCTGACATTAAGGAACAAGCCATTGAAAGTCAAAGGCAATGGCTGAAATATGAACGCGATGTATGTCAGGATGCAGAATGTATAAAAAAGGCATACGAAACTCGGATCAAGGAGTTGGGTTTCACGTCATCTTTCCCAAAAGCGCCGGTGAAAATACCGGAATCAGAGGTGGTACAGCCGTCTGAGAAAATGACACAGACGCAAACTGAGCAGCAGTCCGATATTTCCGCACAGGACGATAAACTTTTTATAAAAGGGTGTCCGGAACCGATCCTCCCAGATTACCCACCGGCAATTAAGAGTAAGAAGACAAACACACTTTATAATCAAGCCTTTCAAGCGGGTTATGAAATGGGGCTTCAGCAGGGATACAAGAGCAAGCTGGATCCCGATCAAACCCTCAAAAATCCTTTAATTAATCAATCTCATTACCAAGAACCGTTGGCATGGTATTACGGGTGGCACGCAGGAAGATGGTACGGAGTGGCCCAAGCAACCGGACACGGCTGTGTCAAACGCATGTCTCCTTGGCCTATCGCTCCTCTGAAGATACGATATGCTTTCTTTCGGGAAGCAATGAGATCAGCGATCTTGAATACATATGGAGCTTATGATGGTGTTCTTATGCTCGGTAAAGAGAGCAAACCATATTGCGAAAGACTTCTCCCAGACATTCTCAATGACGAAAATATCGAGGTGGTTGAAGCGCTGTTGAAGTTTGAGAACACGGATCATCCGGCATTGGTAAATTATCGGTCTTGCGATAGCAGGTCTGCCTTGTATTATAAATATGATGATTTCAATAGGGTTAATCCCCGAGCCACTACTTTCTCTGAAATTGGGACTCAGGCATTTCGTTTTTATGGTGATCTGCGCTTGAGTAAAGACACAATAGCGAAAGATGTAATCTATAGCGAGAGCAAACCGTAATTCGCAGGTTATTCGGCATTGAACCCTCAAAGCTGTGAATTGTCTGTCCTTGCCACCAATAGTCCGACAAGCTTCCGAGTATCGGACAATCCCTTATCGTTATGTGACAACTTTTTGATAAAATGACGCGGCAAATATATTAATCTTGAAGCTTTCGGAGATCCGCCATATGAGGTTCGAGCCGATTCACTGGATATCAGAGAAGAAGGCTTTCACACAATTGATTGTGATTGGGTGGGACATTCAAAAGGTGCTGCGGAAATAAATCCATGGGGAGGAAAACCAGTACTAAGAAGTATCATAAAAGATAAAACCAAAAGGCCGGGCAGCGATAAAGGAAGTAAGGCAAGTAATCAGAACTAAATGAGCGAACGGGGACATAGGTAACAGATTATTCTGGGTACATAGGTAACACTTTTTGTATGATTCATAGGCCAAGGAGGTGGCCTATGAGCT
>MGQF01000010.1:10010-11133 GCA_001797745.1 Deltaproteobacteria bacterium RBG_13_52_11 | reverse complement strand
CGCCACCAGGGGCTCGGCGATCCGCTCCAGGGCCTCCGTTCCTAAGCGGCGGCGAACAAAGTCAGCCAGGCTTTCCTCCTTGTTTGATCTCTTGCGAGGGATGATCAGGTCAAGGCCCATACGTAGCTTTCCCGGGAGGGTGAAGAGCGAGCTCTTTATAAAGGGCCACAAGCTGGTGGGGGCGAGGAGCATGAAGCCCTCAGGGATCTCATGAAGCCTCCCTTCCCAGAGGATGAAGGTCCGGCGGAACTGCTGGTTGGTACCAATTACCTCCTCTTCCAGCCCTAATTCCCCACAGAGCTTGAGGGCCCAGGGTTTTTCCGAGAGGAAGCAGTCAGGCCCCCCCTCCATGAGGAATCCGTCGGCCTGCTCGGTGAGGATGGAGCCGCCGAGCCGCCCCTCCTTTTCTAGGATGGCGATCTCCAGGGGCTGTCCTCCCTGGCGGGAGAGCTTGTTGAGATAGTAGGCCGTGCTGAGGCCGGCGATGCCGGCACCGACGATGGCGATCCGCTTCATCTCCCCTCCAGCGCCCCCTCTACCAGCTGGACGAGTACCTCGATCAACCCCGGCGCATCGTTGAGACAGGGGGTCCTGATGATCTCAATCCTTCGTTCATTTGCCCACTCTTTGAGGGCGATGTCGAGGTCATAGAGGGTCTCCAAATGGTCGCTGATAAAGCCGATGGGGCAGATCAAGGCCTTCCGAAAGCCCTCTTTGGAAAGTCCTGTGAGGCAAGTCTCCGGATCAGGCCCGAGCCACTCGCCTTTTCCCCTCCCCCTGCTCTGAAAGGCGAGGTGCCAGCGCAAAGGGCCGGTGATTGGGATGATCCCCTCGATGGTCTCCTCCAACTGCCTTACATAGGGAGAGCCGGTGGCGCGATCCAGGGGGAGGCTGTGGGCCGTGAAGATCACGGGGATCTCTCTTTTATTTTCGGATATTCGCCCCATGCCTTCCTTGATCCTTTTGGCCCAGGCAGCACACAGAGAGGGGTGGGCATGCCAGTCACCGACCTGAAACAGATCTATTCTTTCATTCAAGGTGGCGACGACCCGCTTCACCTCGGCATAATAATCCTCTGAGGTGTAGGCGGAGCGGTAGGGGGAGAGGGTGATGAGGATGACCC
>MGQF01000010.1:5073-9912 GCA_001797745.1 Deltaproteobacteria bacterium RBG_13_52_11 | reverse complement strand
TTTAACTCCGCTTCCAAGGCCCTGGTCTGACGAAGGACTATCTCAGGGAGGGGAGAGGTGCCGCCGATGGCCTGGTAGCGTCTTTCGATCCCCTCGATCTGCTGGGGTGAGGGTTTCTTTCCCATAAGACGCTCCAAGAACAATGCCACCTCTGCCAAGGAGCGAGGGCCGCCAAAGGCCAACAGCAGGACAGCGGTGTAAAAAAAATCACCTTCTTCTTTCATCTATCTCTGCTGAGGCGGTGGACCGCCTCCACCATGGTGATGACGTTTTCTTCGGGTGTCTGGGGCAGGACCCCGTGTCCCAGGTTGAAGATGTGCCCGGGCCTGCTTCCGGCCGCGTGTAAGATTGCCGCAACCCTGCTCTCGATTTGCTCCGGAGGACTGAGGAGGGCTGCTGGGTCCAGGTTTCCCTGTATCCCCACGTCGTAGCCAAGCCGCTGCCAGGCCTCGTCGAGGTCGATGCGCCAATCGACCCCGATGATGTCCCCACCGGCTGCCTTCATCTGCCCAAGGATTCCCGCTGCTCCGGTGGCGAAGTGGATGGCAGGAACCTTTGATGATAATGCATAAAAGACCCGTTGGTTGTGGGGGAGGACAAACTCCTCGTAATCCCGGGGGGAGAGGGTACCTGCCCAGCTGTCGAAGAGTTGTACAACCGCGGCCCCGGCGCGAATCTGGGCGTTGAGGTAAGAGATGACTACTGCGCTGAGCTTTTCCATTAGGAAGTGCCAACAGGGAGGGTCCTGATACATCAGAGATTTTGTCCGGACAAAATCCTTTGCACCTCCCCCCTCTATGAGATAACTGGCGAGGGTGAAGGGGGCACCGGAAAAGCCGATCAAGGGGATCCGCTCCTTGAGCTCTCGGCAGACCGATCTCACGGCCTCCATGACAAAGGGGAGGTCCTCCTCGGCCTCGATGATCCTGAGTCCCTCCACCTCGGAACGGCTGCGGGGTGGATTGTGGATCACTGGCCCCTCACCTTTGGTGAACTCCAAATCGATCCCCATGGGCTCTAGGGGCAAAAGGATATCGGCGAAGATGATAGCAGCATCCACCCCCAGCCGCTCGATGGGCAACAGGGTCACCTTGGTTGCCAACTCGGGCGTCTTGCACAGGGTGAGGAAAGAGTATTGCCGCCGCAGGGAGCGGTACTCCTTGAGGAAGCGGCCTGCCTGGCGCATCAGCCAGACCGGGGTGTACTCTGTTGGTTCCCGTTGGCAAGCCCTCAGGAATATAGGAATATCCTTCACAATCCTGTTCATCGATTTTTCGATTTTCATAATCTTGGTTTTTGCCCGCGGTGTCAAGGAGAAGTTGGTCGTGAGGGTTGCGGTATATCAGGTAAGTGTTAGAAGGACCGATCTGCTTAACGATATTGGAGGATGATCTTGTATTTTAAATCCACACTGTTCTGCCATCTTGATAGTCTGCTCAAACGCCCTCTTTGTCACATGAATCATAGGCTCTGCAAGTAATGCGCATGCAGAGTTTTTCATAAGTTTTTTTATATTATTCAGAAATTGGATCTTATCGGGGACTTCATGCAGCATCCAAAATGCCAATATAAAGTCCGTCTTTTTATTGAGCCCAAAATCATCAGGCTTAGAAAGATGGGTAATGAGATTGGCATTAACACCTGACCTTATTGCACGGCGTTTTAATGCCATGAGCATTTTTTCTTGTATATCTACAGCAATGACTTTGCCATTTTTTCCGACCAACTTTAATAAAGGAATAGTAAAATAACCCATACCTGGCCCAATGTCTATAATAGTAAAACCTTTTTTTACGTAGGGCGAAAGGATTTTGTATGGGTCTTGAAATAGTTTGCGTACCGGATTATCAAAGGCATAACAAAACCACCACGGACATACGTGCTCGCCTCTTGCAAAAATTATATCAAATATGTTTTTCATGATATCCTTTTAACGGCGCTTATTTTTTTACTTACGTGACCGCGCACACCGTGTACGGTGTCCGCGACTAGTTGTTGTAATAAGACAGCGCGAACATTGTTTTTTATGCTTATTCTACTTACAGCTTCATTATATGTCGTAAAGCAGGCACGTCAAGATTAAATTGACCAAAAAATGATTAAGAACATCCTTGTAATTCATTATAATTATTGAGTTTATTATGTTAAGGGCTTACGAATCGTTTCTGCATGAATCCCTGCCCACCTGCCTGAACAGTGCAAGGTTTTTGCAACCCGTGAGGCTGACTTGCTTGCCTTGTTGAGAAGACAAGGGCTCAACATGCACAATCCATCCGCTAAGCCGCCCCCTGCACGAGAGGCCTTTTTGTTGCTTGAAGGAGATAATTGTGTTAAAAGGGGGAAGATAAAACACACCACGATGCATGCAGCTGACAGCAGCCCAACCAGCACATGAATACATTGTCGGAGGGTGCTATGGAGGAAACGTCGGAAAGAGGCGCAATAAATAAGGGGATGCGGACGCTCTGGTTGATATGGGCAGCGATGTTGGGCTCTTTGCTCATCTATATCTTCATTTGCCATCAATTAGGTGAGGGGTTCAAGAGCGCTGAAGAATCTGATGTACCCATTGATTTGTTAAGGAACATATTTTTTGGTGTGGCAGCTGCTGAGTTGATCATGAGCTATTATCTGCGAAGATTCATGCTGAAAGGGCGGCTCAGTGCGGTCATACGATCATCCCCCCTGAATCAACCGCCTTTCGTGGGCCAGTATACCGCTGCCGTAATTATCTCCATTGCCCTTTCAGAGAGCATAGGAATTTATGGTCTGGTGCTCTTTGTGCTTGGGGGAGGGTTTAAGATCCTCTATACATTCATTGTTGTCTCGGCCCTGGCCATGGTCTTTTACCGCCCGAAGAGGGAAGAACTGGAGCGGCTGGCCATGGCCTATAAACAGGCAAGTGAAATTAGTCATTGATACCTATAGATCATCGCTCCACAATCCATACTGCTGACTCAGCCCCATACCTGGGGCCTTTTTATTGCCAATGTATTGATAAGAGATAGATATACGTATGGGGATCAATAAGATTCAAGCGAAGAGTATTTTACAAAAGACCGGCATACCTGGTTTTGGTTATGCCATCAATCCTTATACCGGGTGTACCCATGGCTGTGTCTACTGTTACGCCCGCTTTATGAAGCGCCTTACCGGACACACGGAAAGGTGGGGGACCTTTTTAGACGCGAAAGTCAATGCGCGAGAGATTCTCAAGAGACAGCTGGAAAGGAGGAGAGGACCGATAAAGGGTGGAGTGTTTCTCTCCAGCGTGACAGATCTATACCAGCCGGCAGAGTCGCTATTCCAGCTGACCAGGGGCATCCTCGAGGTGCTGCTGGAATACCAGGTGCCCATTTCCATACTCACCAAATCAGACCTCGTGCTGCGAGACATGGATCTGCTTCGGCAATTCAAGGAGTGCAGTGTAGGCCTGAGTCTCATGACCACCAATGAAGGGTTTGCCCGTCGTTTTGAGCCTCGTGCCCCTTCTCCGGCACGCCGCATGCAAGCCCTCAGGAAACTGAAAGAACACAACATACATACCTATGCCTTTATCAGTCCGTACCTGCCTCGCCTCTCTCACATAGAGCAGCTCATGGAGGCGTTGGATGGTTTAATCGACGAAGTAGGGATTGAGGCGCTTAATACCAAAGAGGCCTACTGGTGGGGTGTAGAACGTGTCCTCACGCAATATTATCCGGAACTCCTGCTCGGCTACAGACAGCTTTGCAAGAATGACAGATATTGGAATAGCCTTGAAAGGAGGGCCCGGCTGCTCGCAGCACAAGGTAATATCTCATTTATGGGGTTGTACAGACATTAGCTCGATCGGATTATAACGTCTGCAAAGAAGAAAGCCGGCAGTCAGACCGCCGGCTTTTGAATTTTTATTTATTTAACCTGTTTCCTCCCGACCATTGATGAGCAGTTTCACGTCGTGCTCAGGACCAGCGCGTGCAGCCGCTGTTCGAACAATGCGTTGCATGAGGAAATTGCCATCTCATCGCCCTCACCTCCTTTCATTTCCTACATTAATATTGTAAGGTCTCTATCCCCCCTTGTCAAGAGAGGGATAATTAAGGGGTGGAGGGAGGCCTTTTTATTGCCTGAAAGAGATAACTGTGTTAATAAAAGAAGAAAGCCTAAACACCAAGGAAAGCAGTTTAATCACAGTAATCCCCGCTCATTTTGCAGAGCATTAACCGTACAGAAAACGGGAGGGCTGATGATATGAATGAAGACCTTCAATATCTTAAACTTCTTTCGATCTTTCACTATATCTTCGGTGGCATGGCAGCATTGTTTGCCTTTATCCCGATTATTTACGTTGTCATTGGAATGCTTGCGTTCTATATTCCAGGCCCTCTCGATTTTGAAAGTGAGGGCGTGCCTGCATTTATCGGGTTGCTCTTAATCATTTTTGGGACAGGTCTTATCGTGCTCGGATGGGCCTTCTCTGCCTGCATCATTATCGCAGGCAGATACCTCGCGCGACAGGTCCATTACATGTTCTGCATGGTCATGGCAGCCATTGAATGTATCTTTATGCCCTTTGGGACAGTGCTTGGGATTTTCACCATTGTTGTACTGGTGAGGCCTTCTGTAAAGGAGATGTTCGAGCGGAACGCCGTGCCCACGTCAACAGGGGCCCTGCCAGGCGGTTCAGCGAGGGCGTAGCGTGCGAGCGCAGGATGTTTTATGAGCAATGAGGAACAAGGATGAATCTTGAGGCTAAGCCTAGGACTGATTCAAGAGAGGCCCCCTGGGGTTTGTGGGCAACAGTTGGATGGGGGTTCCTTGTAGCGGCAGCTTTGATATTTCTTCAAGGGGTTGTCT
>MGQF01000010.1:0-5008 GCA_001797745.1 Deltaproteobacteria bacterium RBG_13_52_11 | reverse complement strand
CCGTTTGTTGGGGCGGCCTCTTGTCCCGGATTTTATGGCCGACGCCTATGCGACTGCCTACTGTGCCCCCCTCTTTTGGGTTGCCATCGTTATCGCAGCGCCCTTATTTGAAGAGGTATTCTTTCGGGGATTTCTTTTCGAGGGATTTCAGCATTCCAAACTAGGATCTAACGGAGCAGTAATGCTGACCTCTCTCGCTTGGACAATCTTACATGTGCAATATGGTGCGTACGAGCTCGGTACTATCTTTGCTTTAGGTATAGTCTTTGGCATAGCGCGTTTGAAAACCCAGTCAATCTATCCAGCACTCGCTATGCACTCCCTCTTTAATCTCTTCGCGATGGTTCAACTAGCAGTCTATTTTCGGTAATGCCTGAGGAGGAGCTCATTCGCGCATTGGTGGCTATAAAAGGCCATTGACGATGATGTTAGCTTGACCCTTTCAAAGAGCTTTATTTTTTCCGAATTATGGATTATAATAGGCGCATAAAAGAAGGAGGAGGTGCGCTATGGAGATGAAGAGATTAATGACGATGGGATTCCTTATGTTCTTTCTGACCTTTGCCCTGTGTGGCTTCGCCTATGGGGAAGAGGCCGGAAACCTAAGATTTGGTGCGAATGTAGTGGTGCCAGCCGGCGAGAAGGTATCGGGAAGGCTTGCCGTCGCTGGAGCTAACGTGGAGGTTCTGGGAAGCGTTCAGGGTGGACTCAAAGCCTTTGGCGCCAATGTAGTGATACCCGGTGAGGTTCAGGGAGAGGTCGGGGCTTATGGTGCCAACATGATCCTTTCGGGAAAATACCACAGCAAGGTCAAGGCTGCGGCTGCCAACCTGACCCTCTCAGGGGCCTTCGATGGTGACGTGGAGGTGGGGGCGGCCAGGATAACCGTGGCTCCTACCGCCTTGATCAAGGGGAATCTTATATACATGAGCGCTGATCTGAACCTACAGAAGGGGTCCCGGATCATGGGGGAGGTAGTCCAACGTGAAGCGTTGGTGAAAAAGGAAAGGATCGAGCAGTGGGGCCGCCGGGGCATAACATCCCTCTTTGCAATCGGGGCCCTTTTCTGGATTATTTCCATCGTGGCCCTCATCATCGTGGGGGTGCTCATCCATTACCTGTTTCCCAAAAAGACCAATGCTGTCATAACCGCTATCTCTCAGTCTCCCTGGAAGAACCTGTGGTTTGGCCTCATCTTTTTAGTGGTGGTGCCGGTGGCCATCATCGTCTCCTTTATCACTGTGGTGGGCATACCCGCAGGGATCATCGCCGGCATCCTCTATGGGATCGCCATCTATATCAGCCGCATCTATATCGGGGTGTGGATAGGGAGAAAGGTCCTTGGCTACATCAAGAGATCCATGGCAACCGCCTTCTTCTGGCCCCTCGTGGTGGGGACCGTCATCATCGCGCTGCTCACCCTCATCCCCTTCTTTGGCTGGCTCTTTAGCCTCTTTGTCCTCCTGCTCAGTCTCGGGGCCATGTGGATGACTATGTGGAAGGCAGTCCGCGTCCCCGCGAAGAGGAAGGTGCAGAAGAAGGCGCAGCGGAAGACGCAGAAGAAGGCGCAGCGGAAGACAAGGAGGAGATAGCAGCCGACCGCGTAATCTCCAACAAATACCGTGTATGCTTGAGGCCCCTCTTTGAGAGGGGCCTTTTTTTGTTCGGGATGGATCTGGGGGAAATGGACTGTTGCAGGTCTTCAGCGATCAGATACCTTGATCTGAACAAGCGGGGAGTATTCCTCTTTAAATTGAGCAACTGCATCCTCAACGTCGAGGAGGGAGGATTTCGCCAAATAATTACTATCGTTGTAAAACTGGAAGAGACACGTGCCTCCCATGATGGTATCGATGATATTGATGTGCAGGCCTGCCGGCAGGGCAGGGCACCCCTGGCTGCGCCCTATCTTGCCGTATTGTTTTATCATGGACCTCCCGACATAGTAGGCACCGTGGACGACAATGCCCCGTGACCGTGCATTATCGTTAAACCCCTCATCCATACCGTAGAGATATAATGAGTATCCATACTCGCCGTCATAGGTATTTCCGGTCACAAAAAAGCCGAGGCTGCTCTGTAGGCTACCAGGCTTGTTGGAAAAATGCCTCGCATAGATGTCTCCTGAATGCCTTCCGTGGGCGACGAGGGTGTGATAGAGCAATTTGTTCCTTTTAAGGTCGATGACATAGAATCGTTTGCCATTGCATGATTTGCGAAAGTCGATGATGGAGATGATCCCTTCTTTTTTGATAGCGTCTTTTCTTTTTAAATTAAAATATCCAATGAGTGCATAGCAGAAGCAATCGAAATCCAAACCAGCTTTTTTAAGCTCGATCGTTTCATAGAGAGATTGTACGTACTGCTCAAAATCCGCCGTGGGGTCTTCAATGACTGCGTGAAATGCCTGACAGGTTTGGAGCGGGAATGTGCAAAAGAATAGCATGGAAACCATGCTGAGGATGAGCAAGGTTATTGTAGAAGAGGATGGTGTTTTACGGCGCCAGTGCATGACCCTATGTTCTCCGCTTATAGGAAACTTGTCAATTGTTATTATGTTCGTGATGCTTTCAAGGGATGGCTCCGAATACGTGGTGCAATTTTAGCCGTTGGGGGGGGTAGAAAAATTAAGGGCATGAAGTTTGAAAACGACCGAACTCACCTAAAGGAGAAACAGCGGAGTTGTAAGCCTGTCGACTGCATGCCGAAATTAGAGCGCGTACTTACTCGTTGTTGCCTTGGCACAGTTCTTACGGAGCTCGGATGCGAGCTGTGGAAGATTGAATGAGGCGATCCGCCCGCGCACTGTTTCGTCGACGCGCCCGTCCCGCATATCATAGTCGACAACCCGCTCGCGTTGGCCGACCCAGTGAAGCAGGCCTCCGGGCGCTTGCGACTCGATGCCCTGCATCGCACAATGAAGTCGAGTTGTTGCCGTAAGATGCGAGCCGAAGTATGGGACCAAGTGAATCTTGTACTCGTCTTTCGCTTCGTTCGCACTGGCCTTAAGAACGAGCGTCTTTTCGTACTTGCCCGATGTGTTGGTATAGCGCGCAAGTGCGTTCCACTTGTCAAATTTGAGATTCGAGAGCGTTGTTCGAAGCATCCCAATGCATTTGGCAACATGTCTCGCGGCGCTATTGAAGGAGTCCTCTTCTTGTTGTGCATCGTCGGTCTTGGCCTTGAGCTGTGAGTGCCCAAGTGTAATGGGTGCATCGACCAAGAACGCATAGGCGTTACCTTCGCTGTACCAAGTACGGTCACGAAGATGCTCAGGCACGTTGTCAAGCTTCTTTTTCATATATACATCTGTTTCTACCTGCATGAGCGGTTGTCAAGGTCCGTAGAGTCTCAATATGTCGTCCTCTCTTATTAATGTTTGGAAAATTTTGATTGTTATTACTATCATACAACGTCTTTCTTTTTCTGAAAGGCAGCTTCCCAATCGACTTTTCCCGTGAACTGCATGACTACGAATAGAGTCACAACACAGAGAATCGTGATAGCAAGTCCGGTAAAGCCTTTAAAAAAGAAGGTGTAAGAGAACAAGACTAGATAGACGAACTGCGAGATGGCTATTTCCAGGAAGGCAAAGCGACTGCCCACGACAAGCCTCATATAGCTGACAACGAGCAATATCGAGACAGCGGAACTGATGAAAAATGCCGCATGAATCGATATATGATCGACTAAGTATGCGAGCAGGAGGTGAAAGCTGAAAAAGGCGGCTCCGATAAAGAAGTAATTCATCTGATGGACTTTAATTTTACGCAGTGTCGTAAAAATGAATAGCAAGAAGAAAAATAGGAAGAGAGAAATCGGTGCGGAAAAGGTAACGCTGCTCACCCAGGGTCCTGGATTAAGTTTGTCGGGCAAGTCCATGCCAATCTTTACGCCGGTGAGCAGATTGGAGTACTGCCACTGTAACTCCCACCCATCCTTTATTTGCGTTCGCGCGGTGGGAGAGATACTGTTTTCAGGGAAATCGATATCCTTAAAGTTCGTCTTGATGGTTAGCAGGAAATTTTTGACCTGGCTGACATTATCGCCAAACTCATACCACCACGTATCCAACCCCTGGGAAGTGTAAGATATTTCTATGTCCTCCTGCTTGCCAGGGGCTAGTTTTATAAACTGTTTAACCGTGTCAGTGGACATTTCGATATTTTCTACTGCCTTGCCGCCGACTATAAATCGAAAGTCATCATAGACTGCACCTTTTGCAGGAAAGGTGAAATTAAAGAAAATATCTTGGAGTTTAGGAGTATCGTTAGATACGGTATAGCGCGCCGCAAACTTGACAGTATAGGTTGGGTACCAGAGTAGCCCTTTTTTCCGATGCTGTAGGTCTAGAGAAGCATTAATCAGACTGGATTTGAGGGGGAGATAATTGGTGAGCGTTTCCGTCTGGAATTCTCTAATGGTTTTACCTCCTTCAACGCGCTTGCTCTCTACGTTTCGTTTGGTCTCATAGTATACGGAAGGAGCCTTTTGCACTTGCACCGTACCCCACAACTGCCCTACAGCACCCTTGAGCTTGTAATCCTGGGTGTTCGTCCTGACTAAGACAGTAGAACCCAAGATGATCCATGCCACGACAATACAGATATAGATAAAAATAATGGCAGAGAGTTTTTTAATCATTATGTGGCCTCCTTATAAAGGATAAAAGAGCTCAACATGTTGTTAACCAATTTGTATTAATGTTGAAGTTGAACAGGAGTTCCATATAGCCGGAGTTTCTATCCGCATTAGATTATTGAAACTAATATCATAAGAGTTTATTAAATGTCAAGTATATTATATTTTTTGTGAAAAATGAGGGAAATCTTATTGTCTTGCACCTGATAACAGGCGGAACCAATATAGACCCGAAGGGGTAACTGTGATAAGAAAAAGGAATCTTAGTTAAACGGCCAGGCATTGGAAGGTTGCTGATGATGAAGAAGAAAATTGGGTTGGTCTTGGGCGGTGGAGGGGCCAAGGGGCTCTGCCACATTGCCTTTCT
>MGQF01000009.1:7956-9211 GCA_001797745.1 Deltaproteobacteria bacterium RBG_13_52_11 | reverse complement strand
TTAAGGACAATGGCATTGTCGATGCTAACTACCTCTCACATGCCCATTTGTCTCATATGTAGTGAACGAGTACATTCCATTGACATATCGCAAGGGGTTATCTATAATTTTGCCGAAGGGGGAGCTTTAGCGAAAAGAGGGATTATGCCACTAGAGGAGCTGCGCGGCATGCCCGAGGGCAGAATCCTCGTTATCCACCAGGGGGCCTTGGGTGACCTCATTGTTGCCCTGCCGGCTATCAAGGCCCTGCGGGATGCCCTGCAGCCGGCTTGGTTGGAGATGATGGGGCATCCCTGGACCCTTGCCCTGATCCATGGCCATCCCTACGCCGATGCCATCATTGATATCAACAGGGGTGATATGGCCCCCTTTTTTCAGGAGGCAGCACCCCTCCCCGCAGGAATGAGCGCGCATCTTGGCGGTTTCGACGCAGCCTTCTGTTTTAGTCAATCAACGACCCTTGCTCACAACCTCCGACGATCAGGGATAAAAAGGACCTTTATCTTCCCGCCCTTTCCGGACCAAAGGATACACGTGATAGATCATCACTTCCAATCGCTGAAGGCCCTCGGTATCTCCCCTCCCCCTACCCTGCCCCAGATAGTCTTGCGGAATGAAGAGCGGGTAGAGGCAAGGCGATTTTTTCTCCAGAGGGGGTGGGACCTTAACGCGATCATCGCCCTGCACCCCGGGGCAGGGGGGAGAAAGAAGGTATGGCCCCCCTATCGCTTTGCCGCCCTGGGCAGGGCGTTAACACGAGAATCCAAAAAACTCCTTATCTGCCAGGGGCCTGCCGATGAGGAGGTTACAAGTGAGGTCTTAAAAGGTCTTGCCGGCATCCCCTATCTCCTCGTGCATGACAAGCACATAACCTCGCTGACAGCCCTGCTGAGCTGTGTCAGCCTCTTTATCGGCAACGACTCCGGCATCTCCCATTTGGCAGCGGCCCTCGAGGTGCCGACCATCACGATCTTCGGCCCCACCGACCCCCTTTGCTGGGCCCCTCGCGGGGACAGGGCCTTCTGGCTCCAGGGCAAGGCCGCATGCGCCCCCTGTGCAAGGGACCAGCAGCGCCTTTGCAAGAGGCAGCAGTGCCTGGAGGGGATCGAGGTAGAGGCAGTCATGGCATTCATCGCCGAGAAAAAAATGACGCACCACACAGCAGCCTGCCATCAGGGGAGGCCTCTTGACAGAGAAACGCTGCCCCATGAGCGTCAAGGGGAAGAAGGGATGTCGCTACCGCCACCATAACAAA
>MGQF01000009.1:6906-7818 GCA_001797745.1 Deltaproteobacteria bacterium RBG_13_52_11 | reverse complement strand
TGGCTGTTTGAGAGGATGACTGCCCTGGCCCGGGAGATCACCCGGGTGCTCGTGGTCGAGTTCAGCCCTGAGGAGGTCTTGCGCCGCCTCTCAGACCCCTTCTGGTTTCAGGCCTTCGGGTGTCTGCTCGGCTTTGACTGGCACAGCAGCGGGCTGACCACGACGGTCTGCGGGGCCCTGAAGGAGGGGCTGCGGGGACTTGAGAAGGAAACAGGGATCTTCGTAGCAGGGGGAAAGGGGCGGACCTCCAGGAATACCCCTCAGGAGATCGAGGGGCATTGCAACCGGATCGCTGTGGAGCCCGCCCCCCTCATATACGCCAGTCGGATGGCGGCAAAGGTGGACAGCAGCGCCCTGCAGGACAACTATCAGCTCTATCACCATACTTTCGTCTTTATCCCTCAGGGAGAATGGTGTGTGATACAGCAGGGGATGAATTCCGCCACCCGTTACGCCAGGAGATACCACTGGCTCAGCGAGGGGGTCAAGGACTTCTGCTGTGAGCCCCATTCCGCCATCTGCTGCGACGCCCGGGGCCAGGTCCTCAATATGGTGGCCCAGGAGAGCCAGGGCGCACGCGATAGCGTGGCGGCGCTGGCCAGGGCGGAACCGGCAAGGGTCATCGCCGAGGCGAATCGGATAGCAGAGCTCGATCTCCCCCAACGCCACCATATCACCGCAGCAGATCTCAATACCCAGCGCCTCCATAAGGTCCTGCTCCGGACGTACGAGCAGGGGCCTCAGACATTCGAAGGCGTCCTGGGCACCCCGGGGGTGGGGCCCAAGACCATCCGGGCACTGAGCCTCATGGCAGAGCTCATCTATGGGGAACAGCCGAGCTTTCAGGACCCGGCCAGGTTCAGCTTTGCCCACGGGGGCAAGGACGGCCACCCCTATCCCGTTGATCGCGAG
>MGQF01000009.1:0-6848 GCA_001797745.1 Deltaproteobacteria bacterium RBG_13_52_11 | reverse complement strand
TGACCAAAATTTTTCTATATCACCCCTCACCTGCCGCTTTGCGGCATCCCGTCTTCTCCGATTTATGCAAAGCGGCGCGGGATTTATCCTCTCCCCTCAAGGGGAGAGGAATATAGTGAAAGCTTATTTTTTGAGCAAGGCCAGGGAATAAAAAATGGAACTATTCGCCGAAAAGGCCAAGGAGGTTATGGCCGGCATTGCCCCGCTCGCCGACAGGATGCGCCCCAGGGGTCTCGATGAATTCGTGGGGCAGGAGCATATCCTGGGCCAGGGCAGGGTCTTGCGCAAGGCCATCGAGAAAGGTGAGCTCTTCTCCCTGATCCTCTGGGGCCCCCCTGGCTCAGGCAAGACCACCCTGGCCCGGATCATCGCCATGAGGACCAAGGCCCATTTCGTCTCCTTCAGCGCGGTGCTCTCCGGCGTGAAAGAGATCAGGGAGGTGACCAAGGAGGCAGAAGAAGAGCGCTCGTTTCGCCAGCAAAGGACCATCCTCTTCGTGGACGAGATCCACCGCTTCAACAAGGCCCAGCAGGACGCCTTCCTCCCACACGTGGAAAAGGGGACCATCTGCCTCATCGGCGCAACCACCGAGAACCCATCCTTTGAGGTGATCTCGCCGCTCCTCTCCCGCGTGCAGGTCTTCACCCTCAAGCAGCTCGGACCGGAGGAATTGATGGAGATCATGCGCCGCGCCCTCGCAGATAAAGAGCGAGGATTGGGGAAGCACAAGGTGGAGATAGACGCCTCAGTCCTCAAGCTCCTCGCGGCACTTGCCGATGGCGATGCCAGGGCAGCGCTCAACGCTTTGGAGTTGGCAGTCATGACCACCGTGCCGCAAAAGGACGGGCAGAGAACCATCACCCCTGAGGCTGCCCAGGAGGCGATGCAGAAGCGGGTCCTCTACGACAAGGACGGGGAGGAGCACTACAACATCATCTCGGCCCTGCACAAGAGCATGAGGGGGAGCGACCCCGATGCCGCCCTCTACTGGCTCGGGAGGATGATCGAGGGGGGTGAAGACCCCCTGTACATCGCCCGCAGGGTGGTGCGCTTCGCCTCCGAGGACGTGGGCAACGCCGATCCCCAGTCCCTCCTCGTTGCGGTGGCAGCCATGCAGGCCTTTCACTTCATCGGCCAGCCCGAGGGTGAGCTGGCCCTGGCCCAGGCCGTGGTCCATTTGGCCACGGCCCCGAAGAGCAACGCCCTCTATACCGCCTACAGCGAGGTCCGCAAGGCCATCAAGGAGACCGGCTCCCTGCCAGTGCCCATGCACCTGCGCAACGCACCGACCCGTTTGATGGAGGAGATGGGGTATAGTAAGGGATACCGCTACCCCCATAGCTTCCCCGACGCCTTTGTCGAGGAGGAGTATCTGCCTGAAAAAATAAAAAAACGCCGCTTTTACAAACCGAGCCAGCGGGGATACGAGCGGGAGATCATGGAGCGGCTTAAAAAGTGGTGGAAGGGGAAAAAGGGATGAGAATAAGCAAAAAAAAGGCCGTGATCACCTGCGTGATCCTGGCGGCCATCGGCTGCTTTTTCCTGGTGAGACACCTCCTCGTCACCGACGAGGCCCGGATCAGGCGGGTGATCTATCAGGGCAAGGCAGCCATCGAGAAGAAGGACATCGAGGGTGTCTTGGAGCAGGTCTCCCGGGAGTACCAGGACGACTACGGCCTCAACAAGGTCGCCATCATGATGCTCTTTCAGCGGTTATTCAAGGAGTTCGACGCCATCGACATCCACCTTGCGGAGCTTCGAATAGAAATCGACGAAAAAAAGCAAGGCCACGCCTTCCTCCTCACCTGGGCCACGGCCCGCACCGAGGATAAAACAGGATATATCGTGGGGAGCGCCGAGAAACCGTGCCGGGTTGTCTTCACCCTGGCCAAAGAAGGGGGAAAGTGGCGGGTCATCAAGGCAGCGGGGGTCAACCCGGAGGAGATTGCCCTGTGACGCGCTTTATCGCCGATCTGCACGTGCACTCCAAATACAGCCGGGCCACGAGCAAGGAGATGGAGCTCGATGCCATCGCCCGCTGGGGAAAGATCAAGGGGATTAAGCTCGTGGCGACCGGCGACTTCACCCACCCCCTCTACTTCGCCGAGATCAAGTCAAAGCTCGAACCAGTTGCCGACGGGATCTATCGCCTCAAGCAAGGGGAGCAAGAGACGCTTTTCATCCTCTGCACCGAGGTGAGCAACATCTTTACCCAGGGGCAACGGACCAACCGCCGCACCCACACCCTGATCTTCGCCCCGAATATCGAGACGGTGGAGCACATAAACACGGCCTTGGGTCGACTGGGGAAGTTGGGGTCGGACGGCCGCCCCATATTCGGCTTTCCGACAAAGGACCTCGTAAAGATGATCCTCGACATCTCTGACAAGTGCCTATTGGTCCCGGCCCACGCCTGGACCCCCTGGTTCTCGGTCTTCGGCGCCAATTCCGGGTTCGACTCGCTCGAGGAGTGCTTTGAGGAGCAGACCAAAAACATCTCTGCCATCGAGACCGGCCTCTCCTCAGACCCGGAGATGAACTGGCGCCTGAGCGCCCTCGATGGCATCACCCTCATCTCCAACTCCGACGCCCACTCCCCGAACAAGCTCGGCCGCGAGGCCAACGCCTTTGCCTGCGCCCTGGAATACCCGGAGATCTGCCGCTGCATTAAAGAAAAGGATCCCACAGGCCTGCTCTTTACCGTGGAGTTCTTCCCGGAAGAAGGCAAGTACCACTACGACGGCCACCGCAACTGCAACGTCCTCTTTACACCTCAAGAGAGCAAGGCGCATAACAATATCTGCCCGGTCTGCGGCAAACAGCTCACCGTGGGGGTGATGCACCGGGTCGAAGAGCTGGCAGACCGGAAACAGGGCTTCGTCCCCAAAAAGTCCATCCCCTCCATCCACCTCATCCCTTTGGAGGAGATCATCGCCGAGGCCCTAGAACAGGGGCCGAACACCAAGGGGGTGCAGCAGGAGTACATGCGTATGGTGGAGCAGGCAGGATCGGAATTCGCCATCCTCATTGATCTCCCCTCCGAGGAGATCAAAAAAATCGCCCCTCCCCGGGTGTACGAGGGGATCATGCTCGTGCGCCAGGGCAAGCTCAAGATCGTCCCCGGCTACGACGGCGTCTACGGCCGGATCAGCATCTTTCCCAAGGAAGGGGAGGCAGAAAAACCCGCAAATGGTAAAGAACAGATGAGTTTGTTTTGAGATCGTTATAGGGACAAGATATAGAAAATTTTCCATTCAATCATTAGTTAGATTACTAGGGAGAAAGGTAGAAAAGATGATGAATGATAAGATGGCAAATATATCTACTCAGTCTAATGAAGAGCATACCAACAACGAATCTAATAATAAAATAAAAGAGCCTTCTTGTTCAACGAAGCCAAAAGAATCAAAAAAAACTGAAGTTCCACCATGGCATATTTTCTTGCGAACAGCATCAGACAGTCAAATAACAGAAAGATTTGCGCAGGAAGTAGGTCAATTATTAAAAGATAACGTGGAAGTATCTCATTATTGTTGTTTAGCTCTTTTAGAACCTGAAGATAGTATCGCCAACTATGAGCTAAATAAAATATTCAACGCCCTCATTGAATTGAACTCAGGCTAAGATAAAGATATTTTACTTATGTTATTGAGCAAAGGTGGTAGTATTGAGTCTGCTTACCAAATCAGCAAATTATGTAAGTCATTTTCTAAAAAACAATTCATTGTAACTGTCCCCAGACATGCTAAATCAGCAGCAACTCTTATCGCACTTGGGGCTGACGAAATCCATATGGGCCCATTAGGACAATTAGGGCCAATTGATCCTCAACTTGGTGGCTTGCCCGCTCTCGGCGTAGCACAAGCGCTAGAAACCATTGCAACTCTTTCAGAAAAACACCCAGGTAGTGCGGATATGTTTGCTCGCTACCTGCGCATGGCATTAACTGTTGAACAAATTGGTTATTGTGATCGCATCAGTGAATCAGCTGTTCAATATGCTGAACGGTTACTATCTACAAAACAAAAATTAAAAGAAAAAATTCCCATCATTGCTAAGGAACTAGTACATGAATATAAAGATCACGGATTCGTAATAGATCTCGCTGAAGCTCAGGCGCACTTAGGATCGGATTGGGTAAAAAGCGAGACGCCAGAAATAGACTTCGCTGAAAGTATATATAATCTTTTCGATTTGGTAAATTTGTTTTTAAATGTGTATCAGTCTAAACGCCTTTTAGTCATTGGTAACTTGGTTACAGGAGCATTAATTTTCAAAAATCAACGTTTATAAATAGGTCGCGAGAAGTTGCATAGGAAGAATTTGTTAGGATAGTGCTATTTAGAGTTTTCATATGACTTAAAAAAAGAAAGGAGTGCAACCATGACACCTGCTAATACATATAAGGGTGACAATCTCAGAAAAAAGAAAAAAGACGCTAAACAAAAAGGCACGAAGTATGAGAAGTGGGAAAAGGATTACCAAAAGAAGAAGAAAAAGAAAAAAACAAAGAGTTGAAATCGAATAGCAAAAGACAGGTGCATCCCTCTTCTTATGTATGATCTTAAATTTTCTCCAGCATGATCCATAGCTATTAAGGAGACATGCCATGCCAAAGATCAATGATGTTATTGACAAGGGTACTGATCTTATAGATGGCCCATGAGTATCATGCGGTGAACTTCGCTCTAAAACGGCGATGCGATAACATTAGCGGCTTGTGGAAATTTTAAAAAATTTAGGCACGTTCATTTCATTAAGTTGCAGATAAAAAGTCAAAAATAGACGATGCAATGGTATGGCGATAATTCTGAATTGAATGGAATCTGGGACGCTGACTTGCCAGATATTCTGCTCTTTGGCGGAATTGCCCTCAGAAAGGACGCAGTACCACAACTCCAACAGGTTATAATCAGGAATAAAAAACGGTATTCAGATCATCCATATTTCCCAATTAAATATAATTTCCGTGGCCTAGAAACGTGGTATAAGCAGCGCGGCCTCTCTATTCTCTACAAACAGCTTCTTCATGATAGCCGGACTTGGAGACAAAAAATCGTCGATGAATCCCTCGAATGCGAGTACAAAATAATTATATCCTGCGTGAATATCTTTGGCCAGACGGCTGATCGCATTCGTCAAAGCAAAGAAATGGCTGTCAGATTCTGTTTTTCCAATGCGCTAATGCGCGTAGCACTTCTTGCAAGTGAGTATAACACATCAACTTGTGATGTGATTTTAGACTGGCCAGAGGGAAACATGCATGCTCCTTATACAGACGAATATCGAAGTGCATATGTCTTGGGGTGCTGCGAGCTTTTCCCTGAAATTCGTTATTTCGCAGGTCCACTCAAGGAGGTGGGTTTTTCTGAGAGTCCCTTTTTTACGCGGATGGAAGATTCTAGCCTCCTTCAATTCAGCGATTTGGTTGTTGGAGCAACGCGGGAATTCATTGACTTTTGCTTTAATAAAAAACCTATCAATGCTTTTGGAGTTCAATTGATAAAATCGCTGGTTCCAAAGTTCCGCGGTTACCCTCATCGAATAATTGGCAGAGGAATCAGTGTGGCGCCGCCTAATGGGACTTTCAGAGATAGTCTATTTCAAGGAATGTTGAAATTGAGATATGGTTCTAACATTGATAAAAATAAATAAAGTTTAGACAATGGAGGCAAATTCTTGCTCTCGACAAATTAGACAGCGTCAAGCTTATTGTGCAAGTCAACCTCAATGGACTGAGTTATGAACTATAGATTGAGCCCATCGGATTTAACCTTCTTATATGATGGTTGTAAGCATTGTTTCGTTCTAAAGGTCAAGCACGGTATTCCACAACCTTCTATTCCTTTGCCTGGTGTGTTCAGTACTATCGCCAACCTTCAGAAAAACCACTATTCCGGAAAACGAACGGAAGAATTTTGCCCGTCACTACCTCCGGGCGTTGTTACCCTTGGGGAAAAGCGAGTTCAATCCGCCCCTATAAAGTTCGATGATCTGGAAAGCACCTGTTTTATTGCCGGCAGATTTGATGTTGTTGCCGAATTAGATGATGGTTCGTTCGCTGTGATGGACTTCAAGACCGGGAACCCCAGCGATGATAAGGTTGGCATGTACGGCCGACAACTTCATGCTTATGCAATTTCCCTTGAAAATCCAGCAGAAGGCGCTCTCAAGCTCTCTCCTATATCACGCATGGGGCTTTTGTACTTTACCCCTGATTCCTGTGAGTACACAGGCAACGATTGCCAGGTCCTTGGCGGCCGGATGTCTTGGCATGAGGTAAAGAGAGACGACGCTGCATTCCATAAGTTTTTGCATGAGGTGATTGCTCTGCTTGATGGCCCCCTGCCAGCGGCTGAGCCTGAAACATGCGACTGGTGCTCGTATCGCTCTGAGATTATTGGAGTTTCTGATACAGCAAAAAAAGGTAGCAACGATCCGAAATCTCAAGCTATTGTTCCAAGCTGCCCCCTGTGTGGGGATCTCATGAAACAGCGAACCGGAAAATTTGGAGCGTTTTGGGGCTGCGTGAATTACCCAAACTGCCGAGGGACACGGCAAGCATGAGGAAATAGATTTACCAGGAGGGAAGAACACAAATGTCCGTGCGCTTTATTCTTATCATGATCGTGATGATGGTTTTCTGCGCAAGCCCGCTGCTCGCAGGCGACTCTTCTCCTTCCCGTTGCTTGATGCAGCCACATTATCTTGAGATGCGCCTCCCGAGCCACGGCTTTACGTGGCTGCAAGGCGAAGACTCAAGCGGCAGATGCGACAATGTGCCACAGGGGAAGTGGATTAAAAAATCCGCCGGCTCCCTTGATCTGTTCGTGTACGCTCGCGGCCCT
>MGQF01000008.1:13255-17952 GCA_001797745.1 Deltaproteobacteria bacterium RBG_13_52_11 | reverse complement strand
CACCTTCAAGGGGCTCTTCCAACAAGAGGTGGAGAATTGGGGGGGGAAGGTGGTGGTGGTTGCCTCTTATGCCGATGATCAAACGGACTTTGGAGATATAATAAAAGGCATGGTACGGTACAAGAAACCTCAAGGACCAAAGGAGAAACCCAAGCCCATCTTTGACTTCAAGGCCATTTTTATCCCCGATGATTTCAATAGGGTAAACCTCGTGGTCCCGCAACTGGCCTATTATGATATAACAAAGGTCCAGTTGCTGGGGAATAACGGATGGAATTCGTCCGAACTTGTGCGTGACAACGGCAAGTTCTTCGAAGGGGCTGTCTTTGTCGATGGCTTCTTTAAGGACAGTCCCTCCCCCGCGGTACGGTCTTTTGTGACGGATTTTGAGGGCACCTTCGGTTCCGCTCCCACCTTGCTCGAGGCCTTGAGTTTTGATACTACTACTTTCATAGTGAAGGCCATCGCAGACAAAGGCGTCTTGAGTCCAGAAACCCTCCTATCGCTCAAGGAATATGGCGGCGTTACAGGGTTCACAGGCTTTACCGCTGATAGGGAAGGGTTACGAAACCTTTTCCTGCTCAAGGTGTCTGAGGGAAAGATTCGTCAGGTCTCACCGGGTGAATGAGGACCTCTTCTTTCGTTCATCGCTGGGATGTTACCCCGCACGAGGCAGTTGCAATCCAGAACAGGCTCCGCGTCTTTCTAACTCTGACATGGGATAATCCCTCTGTCAGTCGGGTGGGGGGGATTGATTGCTCATATGCCAGAGGGGCTGACAAAGGTTTTGCCGTGGTGGTGGTCTTGGGTTGGCCACGGCTCGATGAGATAGACATGGCCTGGACGATGAAACCCATATCCTTTCCCTATATTCCAGGGCTCTTGACCTTATTCCCGAGCCCCTGAGAATGGCCCATACCAAGGCGAATCACCTGAGGTCCTCATAGAGAGGGGAGGGAGATGGTGCGGGCAGACTATGGGTGAGTGATATGTGCCATTTGACACCACTGGACACGCGTTTTGATGTTGACAAACAGGGTTCGATATATTACATAATAGTACTTAATATTCAGAAAGAGGATAGAGGGATGAAGACCTTTCATGCGAGGAAAGAAGATATTGTGAAAACATGGTATCTGATCGATGCCAAAGGCAAGGTCTTGGGAAGATTGGCGAGTGAAATTGCGCGGATCTTGAGGGGCAAAGACAAGGCAATCTTCAGCCCCCACCTGGATACAGGGGACTTCGTCATCGTAGTAAATGCGGAACAGGTCAGGCTTACGGGTGACAAGCTCAAGGGAAAGGTCTATTACCATCACTCAGGTTACCCAGGTGGGCTGAAGACCATTACCGCCGAAAAGTTGCTGGCAAAAAAGCCAGAGGAGTTGCTCAGACGCGCGGTGAAGGGAATGCTGCCGAAGAACAGGTTGGGGAGGAAGGTCTTCAAAAAATTGAAGGTCTATGCCGGACCTGATCATCCCCATGAGGCACAGCAACCGGAACAGATTCAGGTATAGTATAAATAAACTGGTTAGAGGAGCATATGGCAGAGGATAAGTATTACGCAACGGGAAAGAGAAAAACGACGGTGGCCCGGGTTTGGTTGAGGCCTGGGGAAGGAACAATTGAGGTAAACAAGAGGGCCTTTGATAACTATTTTCCCAAGGAGACCCTGAGGACGACCATCCTGCAGCCCTTCGAATTGACCAAGACCGTAGGGCAGTTTGATGTCTATGTTAATGTCAAGGGAGGAGGGATCTCCGGACAGGCAGGGGCTGTCAGGCATGGTATCTCCAAGGCCCTGCTGTCGTATAATGCGAAGTTTCGGGATGTCTTGAAGAAGGCTGGTTTTATCACGCGTGATCCGAGAATAAAGGAGAGAAAAAAATACGGACAGCGGGGGGCCAGGGCTCGGTTTCAGTATTCCAAGCGATAAGTTAGCCTACGAGGGGAGGTTAACCTCCCCTTTTTTGTTTCACGTGAACCCTTGAATCCTTGTACCCTCAAGCCGTCCCAACGTGTTGGAATGCTCTGTTCTTTCCTTCGTCCGCAGTGAAGAATCCATAAAGGGGGAATGCAATGAAGGTAGGGATTGTTGGCGCCAGTGGTTACACAGGACAGGAACTGGTGAGGATCTTGACCCGTCATCCGAAGGTCGAGATTGCTTACGCAACCTCCGAGCGTTTCGCGGGTTCGGCCATAGACGAGGTATTCCCATGCTTCAAGGGGGTAATCGATCTGCGTTTCAGTGAGCTGTCAATCCCTCACATAACCCGTGATGCTGATTTTATCTTTACGGCCTTGCCCCATGGGCAATCGATGGATGTGGTAGCGGAATGCATCAAGAAGGGAAAGAGGGTTGTAGACCTTAGTGCAGATTTCAGACTGAAGGACCCAGCTCTTTATGAACGCTGGTACGGCAAGCACTCCTACCCGGACCTCTTACCGGAGGCGGTCTATGGTCTCCCTGAGCTATACCGAGGAGAGATAAAAAAAGGCCAATTGGTGGCCAATCCTGGATGTTATCCGACCAGTGCCATCCTCGCCTTGGCCCCTTTTTTGGAAGAGGGGTTGATCGCACCCTCAGGTATCGTCGTAGATGCCAAGTCCGGGGTGAGCGGGGCGGGGAGGAATCCGTCCCTGTCGAATCTTTTTTGTGAGGTGGCCGAGGGGCTGAAGGCCTATAGCGTGGCAAACCACCGTCATGCCCCGGAGATGGAGCAAGAACTCAACTTGCGATCTGGAGGACCGGTTACCATCCTGTTCGTCCCGCATCTTATCCCTATCAACAGGGGTATCTTGTCAACCATCTATGCCCGCACTACCGGAGAACTATCGACGGAGCAGGCATACGACGCATGTCAGCGGCGCTATGGCAAGGAGCCTTTCGTGCGCCTCTGCTCACCAGGCACCTTCCCATCCACTATGGGGGTTCGGGGATCCAATTGTTGTGACCTGGGTGTGATGGTGGATGATCGCTCAGGGCAGCTTATCGTTATCTCTGCCATCGACAACTTGGTCAAGGGCGCCTCTGGTCAGGCCGTACAGAACATGAACGTCATGTGCGGATTCCCCGAGACCATGGGTTTGGCCCAGAACCCCCTTTCCCCGTAAAGATTCCCTCGCCGTTGTCTCACCTATGAGTCTTGAGGGATAAGGGGTTTTATCTTGATGAGCGTTCCCACGGGTGGGGCCTTGAGCTCATCCAGCCCGTTAAACTGTTTGATGTCATCGGCATACTTGTTCGTGTGGTAAAATCTGTCGGAAATGGAGGAAAAGGTATCTCCGCTCTTGACCATATACACCTTCAGCCGATGGAGTGGTATCTTTGCTGCCTCCTGGGAGGAAAGGAGACGAAAACTAAAGATTACCGTATTGAACGTTCTTTCGCCACTGGCAAATGCTTGCAGAGGGGCAATAGTGGCCACGATAAATCCCGTCTTCTCTCTGGTTATATAAACGATGCGTAGCCTCAACGCTCCCCCACTCTGTGATTGGGCCCGGTAATCTACTCGGTATGCCCTTAATCCTTCGATAGTGATCCACGCAGCGTTGTATGGTTGCAAACCTGAATCCTGTTCAACCTTGGCGGCCAATTCGCGTGGGGTAAGCTCCTCTTTCGACTCCAGGGGTATGATCTGGGCGAGGTATCGCTTGGAAGGGTCCTGTGCAACGACTGAACCCGCTGTATCCCCCCTCTGCACCTTCCATTTCTCGGGCATCTGTACCTGATATCGGAAGTATCTGTTTTGATAGCGGTTCACATCTATGACGCCATCTCGTTCTCCAGGCCCGAAAACGAGACCGTCAAGCTGAGAGATGTAGCGGTTGTGCTCAACGGCAAGCCCCTCGGTCTTCCCCTTGGTCAGCTCCCGGGCATAGGCCTCGGTCTTTTCCACCCGATCAGGGGTGGGGGGATGGGAGGCAAATAACTGTTCGATGAGGTTGGGGCTTTGTTTTTCCATCCGTTCGAGGATCTTGAAAAACTCCGGCATCTCCATGGGGTTATAACCGGCCTTGTACAGGTACAAGTCCCCCAGTTCATCTGACTGATTTTCGTCCTTTCTGCTGTAACCTTGCAGGATGGCGTTGAGGAGCAGATTGGAGCCCAATGCCAGGCCTTGCGAATCGGTCGCCACCGATACCCCGACGAGGATAAGCTGGGCCCCCATGGCCTTCTGATATTTCTTGACGCCGTGTCGTGCGGCCACATGACCGGTCTCATGCCCCAAGACACTCGCCAGTTGCGCCTCGTTGTTGAGATAGGCCAGGAGCCCCCTGTTTATGTATATGTACCCCCCTGGCAAGGCAAAGGCATTGAGGACAGCGGAATCCACCGCCATATAGTGGTAGGACAGGTCCTTGCGATGGGAGACCCGTGCGATATTCTGTCCCACCTGGTCGATATATCTCTGGAGAGATGAATCATCATATTGGCCAAATTGTATCAGGACGGCATCGTTTCCCTCCTTTCCCATCTTTATCTCGTCTTGATCGCTGAAGAGCATGACTTCCCGTTTTTGGGTGACCGGGTTGACGGCACAGCTGGTTGTGAAAAAAGCGAGGAGTAAAATAACGAAACAAGCCCTTTTTATGATGGACATATCCCTTTTCTCCTTCCACTTATTTTTATAACTGATTAAACCTTCCCCGCCCCCGTTTTTCAGCAACACTATTATGTATCATAAAGTATGCTA
>MGQF01000008.1:9665-13243 GCA_001797745.1 Deltaproteobacteria bacterium RBG_13_52_11 | reverse complement strand
TTTCTTGATGAGGTCTGCAGCACCGGCTCGCTAGAAATCGGTTGACATATCCATCAATTCTGTTATTTTTTACTCTCGCCCCGCGAAGGCCCCTGTGGGAGAAATGTAATGCGAATGAAGGTTTTAGGGTGTTATGGCACCGAATTTCTTCAATTTAAGAGCTGTGGCTTCTTATTGGACCGTTCTGTGATGTTGGATGCAGGTGCCATCGTCTCCACCCTAAAGCTGGAAGAGCAGCGGGAGGTTCGGAAGATATTTATCACCCATGCCCATCTCGACCATATAAAGGATATCTTCTTTCTGGCCAACAATCTCTTTGAAGAGGCGGGACAAGGGTTAAGAATATATAGCACGGAGGGAATAGTGCGATCGCTTAAGGAGCACTTCATCAATGGGATCATATGTCCGGATTTCACCGCCATCCCTCAGCAGGATGGCTATCTTCTTGAGTTTGAGGCGATACAGGAGGGGGCATTCTATCCCTTGTCTCACGGGATAAGCATGAGGGCGGAGCGGGTTGATCATACTATCGAGGCAGTCGGTTATATCATCAGGTGTGATCACGGCCACATCGTCTACACGGGAGATACAGGACCGACAGATCATATATGGAAGGTCTGTAATACATTGGATAATTTGTTGGCCGTCTTTATCGAATGTTCCTTCCCCAATGAACTCCAAGAGTTGGCGACCCTCTGCGGTCATCTCACCCCTCAAACCATGGCCCAAGAACTGGAAAAGCTGAAGGATAAGGATTACCCCATCTTTGTCTTCCACATGAAACCCCAATACCTGAAGGCCATCGAGGAAGAGATCAACGCCTTGGGCAATGAGAGGATCTCTATCCTGACGCAGGGCGAAGAGATTAAACTTTGAAGGTGACCTATATGGCGTGGTTTAAGAAAAAAGAGACCCCATCCAGAGAGCAGAAGGCAGAGGATGCCTTGTGGTCAAAATGCAATGCCTGTCAGGAAATCATTTACAAAAAGGAGCTTGAACGCAACCTCAGCGTGTGCCCTAAATGCAGCTATCATTTTCCCATCCGAGCGCAGGAGAGGCTCGCTATCGTAGCGGACGAGGGCAGCTTCACGGAATTTAACCAAGCGTTGGCCCCGGTAGATCCTATTTTCTTCCGTGACGTGAAGAAGTATTCCGACAGGCTCAATGAAGCCCAACAAAAGACGGGATTGAAGGATGCCTTTATCACCGGGAGGTGCGAGATCCATAAGATGCCAACGATGGTCGGGGTCTTTGTCTTCGACTTTTTAGGGGGAAGTCTGGGCTCAGTAGTTGGCGAAAAGATCGTCAGGATGGTTGAGAAGGCCATGGATGAAAAAGTAGGGGCAATCATTTTTACCTCCTCTGGGGGGGCGAGGATGCAGGAGGGAATCCTTTCCCTCATGCAGATGGCCAAGACCAGCGCTGCCTTATCCCTCTTTCGGAAGGAACGATTGCCTTATATCTCTGTCTTGACAGATCCTACGACTGGCGGTGTTACCGCCAGCTTTGGTATGTTGGGAGATGTCATTCTGGCCGAACCAGGGGCCATGATAGGTTTCACTGGGCCCCGCGTCATCAAGGAGACCATCAAGGCCGACCTCCCGGCTGGATTCCAAAGGGCTGAATACCTCCTCAAGCATGGGATGATCGATCTCATCGTAGAGAGGAGAAAATTAAAGGCGACGTTGGGGAAGTTATTGGATCTCTTGTATCACTGAGGTCCCCCCTCCTCTGTCCTCTTTCTCCTATGAGTCAGCAAGAGACGCTGGCATACCTGTATGGCCTGGAGAGATTCGGGATGGTCTTCGGTCTGGAGAACATCTCAAGCCTCTTGCAGGTCCTCGGCGATCCCCACCTGGCTTTGAAGGTGATCCATGTGGGAGGAACCAATGGTAAGGGATCGGTCAGCGCCATGATGGCCTCCGTCTTACAGGAGGAGGGATACCGGGTAGGTCTCTATACGTCTCCTCACCTTGTCTCTTTCACCGAGAGGATCCAGATAAATGGTGCCCCGATTGCCTGGGAAGAGGTAGTGAGGCTGACAGATCTACTGCACCGTAGGGTCGATGAAAAAAACATCTCCCAGCAGTTTACCTTTTTTGACTTCACTACCGCCATAGCCATGTACTATTTCTTTCTCCAGGAGGTGGATTTGTCCATCTTAGAGGTGGGGCTCGGGGGGAGATTGGACTCCACGAATGTCGTACAGCCCCTCATCACAGTAATTACTAATGTAGAGAAGGATCATTTTCAAATTCTCGGTGAAAGGGTAGAGGATATTGCAAGGGAAAAAGCGGGGATTGTGAAACAGGGGGTCCCTCTCATCAGTGGTGCCACCAAATCTGAGGTCATCGAGATCCTGGAAGAGACATGTAGGGAGAAAGGGGCCCCTATGAGGTTGATGGGAAGGGATTTTTGGGGAAAGAGGGTTGCCCCCAGAACCATAGACTTCCGCGGTCGCACATGGGTGTTGGAGGATATCAGATTAGGGGTAGCTGGTTCCTATCAGATCGCAAACGCCACGGTGGCGCTGGGGGCCCTGGAGGCGCTGGAGGAGACGGGGTATAGGGTAGGGGAGGAGCCCATTTATAAAGGACTGGCCGAGGTTCGCTGGCCTGGGAGATTGGAGGTCGTCCAAAATGCACCTCAAATCCTCCTCGATGGCGCCCACAACCCTGCCGCAGCCAGGTCATTGAAAGCGTCCCTGCAGGAAGAGTTTGACTATCAACTGCTTTATATGGTAATGGGAATTATGGCGGACAAAGAGGTATCAGCCATCTTGGCAGAATTGGCCCCTTTAGCGGATGTGTTGATCGCTTCGAGCCCTCCCAATCCCCGTGCGATGCCCGCCCAGCGGATAGCCGAGATTGCCCGGAACTACTGCAATGAGGTCACGGTGATCGAGGATGTTGGGGAGGGAGTGGATTATGCGCGGGAGGTAGCGCAGAAGGATGATCTTATCGTGGTTACCGGATCTTTATTTACGGTGGGAGCAGTCAGAGACCACCTGTTGAGCGAGGGGCAGGTATGATGAGGTCTTACCAGCGCCTTTCTATAGTTATAACCTTTCTTATTGTCTGCTTCGCCTTTTCACTGGTCCCCCAAGAGGGCATCGGCATTGAGCCCAGCTCCAATTCACAGGGCCTCCAAAAGGTCATTGGAATTGAGACCTCAAAAGCTGAGGGCCCTGTCACCATGGAGGCGGATAGGGTCACGTACGACCAAAAGGGGGGATTTATCTCCTTAGAGGGAGCGGTGAGGATTCTCTACAAAAACACCACGGTACAGGCAGATAAGGTGATTTTCTATGACCAGACCAAAGATGTGATGGCAGAGGGAGGAGTAGTACTGACTGAAGGGGAGGATATCCTGCGATGTGATCGTTTAGAGCTTAACATCGAGACGAAGAAAGGGGTGGTATATAAGGGCAGGCTCTTTCTCAAGAAAAAGAACTTTCACATCACCGGAAGCAAGGCCGAAAAATTGGGTGAGGCGGAGTACCGCGTCTATGACGCCACCCTGACCTCCTGTGATGCGACGGTTCCTTACTGGAAGTTCACGGCAAAGCAATTGGATGT
>MGQF01000008.1:8301-9657 GCA_001797745.1 Deltaproteobacteria bacterium RBG_13_52_11 | reverse complement strand
AAGGCTATGCCCAGGGGTGGTGGCCCGGTTTCCGCGTGCTGGATATCCCCATCCTCTATTTTCCCTGGTCTATCTTCCCGATGAAGAACGAGAGGCAGAGCGGTTTTCTCTTTCCCGAAATCGGCAGCTCAAGTAAATGGGGGCCTGAAGTTACCATCCCCTTTTACTGGGCCATCGCCCCCAACCAGGATGCCACCATCTATCTAGAGCGTATCGGAGATTCCAGGGGGAGGGGGTTCAAGGAAGGGCTTGAGTACCGCTATGCCTGGAGCCAGCGGGCCAGCGGCCAAATCAAGGGCTTTTACATCTGGGATGAACGGCTCGATAAAAGCCTCTGGTGGGATGAACGGCAGGATAAAAGCCGCTGGGCCATCTTCGCTGACCATGACCAGAGCTTCCCCGGGGGATATTACATTAAGGCGGATGTCAATTGGGTGAGCGACAAGGATTATCCCGTCGATTTCTCCTCAGACATCCCTCGCGAGACCCGGATTGATTCCAGTTCTCTGAAATACCTTGAATCCACCTTCATGCTGGGCAAGGATTGGGAATGGGGGGCCCTGGGGGCAGAGGTTTCTTATTTCCGGGACCTCAACCCCGACCCCACAGACCCCACCGTATTTACCAACCGCGCCACCATGCAGATGCTTCCCCAGATGACCTTCACCCTCTATCAAGACCGCTTCCTGGAAACGCCCCTGTTTTATGATATGGAGGCCCAGGGTACCAACTTCTGGCGTCAAGACGGGTTCAGGGGGGGGAGGATAGACCTGTATCCGAGGATCTCCGTCCCCCTCAAGCCCCTCGGCATCGTGCGCTTCGAGCCGTGGATAGGCTATCGGGAGACCATCTACTTTCCCGATGACCCTGCGGGGCAATATGATAAGGTCACCAGCCGCGAGCTATTCGATGCCGGTGCATCCCTTGCTACCACCATCAGCAGGGTATTTCCCCTGCAGGGGACAAGAGTCCAAGGGCTGAAGCATATCATAGAACCCGGCTTGGTCTATAACTTTATCCCAAAGGTGGGTCAGTCTCATAACCCCCCTTTTAAGACTGGGGTCAGAATACCAACGGGGGGAAAATTCGGCTACGTTTTTGATGAGCGGGACAGCATACCAAGCGAAAATTCGATCACGTGGATGCTCACGAATTACGTGATCGGTAAGGTGGTAAGTGAGGAAGGGGAGGTGACCTACCCTGAATACCTCTACCTAAAACTGTACCAGGGCTACAATTTCTCCCCTGATCTTTCTCTTGACCCTCTTCTTTACTCTGAGGAGCGCCAGCACCTATCCAATCTTATAGCAGAGGCAAGGACAGCACCCTTTACGTGGTTGTCGGGGACGATGGACC
>MGQF01000008.1:0-8265 GCA_001797745.1 Deltaproteobacteria bacterium RBG_13_52_11 | reverse complement strand
TCAATACAGGGGTCAAGTTCACCGATAAAAGGGGCGACCATCTGGGTGTGGAGTACCGGTTCACTAAAGGCTGGGTGGACGAGCTCAATACGGAGCTTGGGATTCGCATCATCGATCCCCTTGATTTCTACTTTGCCTATCGGCACAATCTCCGCGACAAGGTCAGGATAGAGACGGTCTATGGCCTTGACTACCGTCACCAGTGTTGGGAGATATCCCTTCGAGTGTACGATATAAACCGCCAACCTGAATCTGATCCGGGGGGGGGCAAAGAGGTGAAGGTAATGATTTTTGTCACCTTGTCGGGGATAGGGAAATATCGGATCCAATAAGGGGGTGAGGGAATGAAGGGGGTTGTTCTGGCCGGTGGTCTTGGGACGCGTATGTATCCCTTGACCAAGATTACCAACAAGCACCTCTTGCCGGTCTACGACAAGCCGATGATCTATTATCCGCTACAGACCCTCATCAACGCTGGGATAAAGGATATCCTCATTGTCACGGGGGGAAACTATGCCGGAGATTTCCTCAGGCTCCTCGGCAACGGCCATGAATTTGGGCTCAAACACATCAACTATACCTATCAAGAGGGAGAGGGGGGTATTGCAGCGGCCCTCAGCCTGGCGGAGTTCTTTGCTGACAAAGACAAGACATGCGTCATTCTGGGGGACAACGTTATTGAAAAGAACATCCGCAAGGCGGTGGAGACCTTTGACCGACAAAAGGCAGGGGCCAAGATCATGATCAAGGAGGTCCCTGATCCCCAGCGCTTTGGCGTCCCCGTTTTAGAGGGGGATAAGATAGTCAAGATAGAGGAAAAACCCAAGGCCCCTAAATCACCCTATGCGGTAACAGGGATCTACCTGTACGACAATACGGTATTTGACATCGTCAAGGCCCTGAGGCCGTCGGACCGCGGGGAGCTGGAGATAACCGATGTGAACAACGCCTATATTGAGCGGGGCCAATTAACCTGGGAGGTTCTGGATGGGTGGTGGACGGATGCTGGAACCTTCGAATCCCTCCTGAGGGCCAACCAGCTGGTGGCCGAGAGCGGGGCAAACAAGATGGATTGAGGGGAGTGATGATCGACGGGGTGAGGGTCAAAAAACTGAAGGTCATCCCCGACGAGAGGGGAAGACTTATGGAGATCTTACGCAGCGATGATGAGATCTTTCAGCAGTTCGGCCAGGTCTATATGACTACCACCTATCCCACTGTGGTCAAGGCATGGCACTTCCACAAGATCCAGACCGATAATGTGACAGTGGTTAAGGGGATGATCAAACTGGTCCTTTATGATCCCAGGGAGGGTTCACCTACCAAGGGCGAGGTCAACGAATTCTTTATCGGTGAGCACAACCCCCTCTTGGTACGGATTCCCCCAGAGGTCTATCATGGGTGGATGTGCATTAGTGAGCAGGAAGCGATTGCGGTGAACATCCCCACCGATGCATACAACCGGGAACACCCCGATGAATACCGCCTCCATCCCCATAAAAACGACATACCTTACGAGTGGGCGAGAAAAGATGGTTGAAGCAAAAACCATCCTGGTGACTGGAGGATGCGGTTTTATCGGGAGCAACTTTATTCACTATATGCTGGGTAAATACCCGAGCTACCGGATCATCAATCTGGACAAACTAACCTACTGCGGCAACCTGGATAACCTCTGCGAGGTGGTGCAGCAACCCAATTGTACCTTTGTCAAGGGTGATATCGCTGACAGAGAGCGGGTGAGGGGGATTCTTCACGATGAACGGGTCGGCGTCATCATAAACTTCGCTGCTGAATCACACGTTGATCGAAGCATCGAAGACCCCGATCTGTTTCTGCGGACTAATATCCTGGGGACGCAGGTCTTATTGGAGGGGGCGCGTGAGGCAAAAATCCCTCTCTTCATCCAGATATCCACGGATGAGGTCTATGGCTCCCTGGGAACCAAAGGGTTTTTTACCGAGGCCACCCCCCTGAAGCCCAACAGCCCGTATGCGGCGAGCAAGGCCGCTGCCGACCTCATGGTCAGGGCCTATGCCAAGACCTATGGACTCGCGTCCATCATCACCAGGTGCTCCAATAACTATGGGCCATACCAATTTCCTGAAAAGCTGATTCCGCTGATGATCAGCAACGCCGTGGAGGACAGAGAGCTTCCGATTTACGGCGATGGACTCAACGTCAGGGATTGGATATACGTGGGAGACCATTGCCAGGCCCTCGATGTCATCCTCCATCGCGGTAAAAGCGGGGAGATGTACAATATCGGCGGTGCAAGCGAGCGGACAAATCTCCAGGTCGTGAGGACCATTTTGGAGTCCCTGGGCAAACCGGAGTCCTTGATACGCTTTGTCAAGGACCGTCCTGGACACGACCGCAGGTACGCCATGGATTTCTCCAAACTAAAACAAGAGTTGGATTGGCAGCCTCTCATGACCTTTGAACAGGGGATTCAACAGACGATCACCTGGTACGTCGAGCACCGCGACTGGTGGCAGCGGATCAAGACCGGGGAGTATAGGGAATACTACGAGCGGATGTATGGGAATCGGTGAGAGCAACTCCTATGGGAGTTTGCACATTTGGGGTTATTTTCAGGTATGCAATCTCTAGTCCCTTTTGATCATGGATTACCTTGATTAATTTTCGTTAGACATTTCATTGCCTAGAGTTTGAATGTTCCTGTATCCACCCATTCATTCTTGAGGAGTGACCACCAATCAATAGCAAGCCCCTTAAGCACATAAGCATACGGTAGCCAACCATATCCATGTTCGCCCCACCCTGTTCCCCAGGAGTTTCTGATGAGCAGAGCCCCTGTCGTCTCTTTACCCCCTGGATTGATATTCTTGATCTTCATCTTCTCATCATAACCAACTGTCACAACCGCATGACCACCAAGATCCTTCTCTCCCGAGATCGGATATGGTATCAATCCGGTTTTTCCTGCCTGTTCAATAGAACTGTAGACGGTAAAGCCAAACATGGAGGGAAGACCAGCTGCTAAAAAGGTCTTAATTCGGTCAAGCAGTACCTCCTTGGTAGTTTCTGGCGGGTCAAGGCGATAATAAGAAATGGCCTGATAATTCTGGGCAAAGGCGTAAAGGAAGGCACTCGGTTCTTTGTCAAAATCGGCAATGCTATATTGCCAATACTCTTCAGGAGGCACGCCAAAGAGCACCATCGCCTCCATAGTGGTCCGAAGAAATGCGCCTGTATCGCCTGTCAAGTTCATCAGATTTCTGGTGACTTTATAGAGAAAGAGCCTGGAGGCGTCAATGTGTTTACCAAAGGCCCTTTTCTCAAAATACTCCACGATCCCAACACCCGCATGCGCCGTGCATGAGCCAAGCTCACCTTGGTCTTCGATGGATGAGCACCATTCCCTGAGCTTGACTGAGGCGGGTAACTCTGATCTTGTTGGGTCTGACACCCCTATTTTCTTCAACATCCCTTTTACGGAATCTTTTTGTCCCAACTGTTTGAGCTTGGGCGATACGTTATCCTGATCGATTGTATAGTCACGAAAATCGGGATAGTCAGGCAACCAACCCATTCCCCTTTTAATTGTCGTCCCACTCATGGTCTTTACCTCCATATTACTTTCCCATTGTGTTCAGATGGTAAACGGTGTCTGTGCTTCAAACTTCTTGTCGATTGTGCCGGCCCGAAAATAATTGGGCGTTTGATCCGGTGGCATGAGGCGAAGGATCTCTTTGTGGAATCTCCTATAATCGCCCCTGAAGGCCCCGTTCTTCCATACCCGCAACAGCTGAGAGGTAAACAGGCCGTTAAAATCCCCATCTGCCGATAGCTGATTGTCCTGGCACCCTGATATCAATAACACCGAGGCCTTGACTGCTTCTATGGAGTCTTTTATCTTCTTATCTCTCAGTATCTTGTCATAGAAGTTTTTATTGTCTCGGTAGGTGCGTAATGCTACATCCGGCGGCATGAAGCGGTATCTCACCTGCTGAGCGCTGAGTCCTGAACCCCGCGCTGCTGTTGTCCCCTGGTAATAGGCCAGCTTCACCACCGTGCCGCTGTGGCAGCTATCGGAAAAGACCAAGATGCGGACACCCTGCGCAAATTTTCCGAGGTGGGCGTAGATCTCATCATCCACCAGCTCGCCGTCATAGAGGCACCAGGTTTCATCCTGGGCGTCTGGTTCGTCATTGTTAATATCCGGTACCTGCCCACCGTGACCGGAATAGCTCAACATAAAGATATCACCTGGCTTTAATGCCCTGGCTGCCCTTGAGATATCAGCCATTAGTTTTACGCGGGTGGCTGCTTTTGTCAGTAATGTCTTTACGCTGAATTTTTTGGATTTGGCTATCTCAGCCATATCCTGGGCATCTGCCTCGCAGGCATTCAACTCTCCTGACCAGCCGCCATAATGCCTTGGATCAACCGAATTAAGTCCTATGGTCAATGCTCTCCCTTTTGCCATTCGTTACCTCCCTAAAATTATTTCAATCAAGGTTACATCATGCTTATATCCCCTATCATTTTAAGGGATTAAAGTCTTGACCTTTTTTGCTTTTTTTTTGATCTTTTTTGCTTATTTAGAGTGAGGATCGAAGTGAGGGCGGGTGGTTTTAGTGGAGTCTGTTTTCTATCAAGGCCTTTTTAAAATCTCTTGGACAAGTTTTTGTCATCTTTTTAAACATTCTGGCAAAGTGATATTGATTGGTAAAACCGCAGGCGAAGGCTATTTCACCTATCGAAAATTCAGCCCCCTCTTCTAGTATCTGTATCGCCCGGGCGATCCGAACCTTATTCAGATACCTTGAATATGTTACGCCCAGCGTCTTTTTAAATGTCCGCTCAAGACAAGAAACGCTCATGCCAGCCTCGCGGGCAATGTGAGCAAGTCTCAGGGGCAGACAGTAATTCCCATTGATATACCGGATAGCCCTGCTCATACCATCCAGTGATTGGTTGAAAGCTTCCCTATCCAATCCATATTTTCTGCCTATAGCAACTTCGATACTATGCCTCAATTCTTTTGTGTTGTGAGGCTTCTTAAGATAATCGCTCGCTCCGTTTCTGAATACGGTAATTGCCAACTCCTCTGAACCGTAAGCGGTCATGATGATAACAGGTACTGAAGGGGCGACAAACCTCAAGACTTGAAGCAGGTCCGTGCAGGGATCATCAGGTGTATGGTCGAGAAGCACAAGATCGACATTATTGCGAAAGAAAAACTCACATGCCTTTTGTTTGCTTTTTTCAACGATTACGCGACAGTCTCGTGCTTTGGCAACAAGGTTCTGGTAGTATTCTCCAGCATCAGAATCTATGAGTAATATCGTATGTCTTTTCCCCATAGTCTGCGCACTATTCATACAACGCGTTCATCACGCATGGAGATGTCTCTCGGAAAGCCCTCCATAGTGCTACTGAGGCAAAGTTTATCCTTATCTTAGGAGAAGTAAGTAAAGAAACAAGAGCCTCTCAAGGCGTAGAGTGTTACCCTGAGAGGCTAGGAATCAAGGTACTTCTGTAGACCTCTTCTCATGCTCGTTTTCAGGAATCTATTTTTTATTATTTAAATTTAACGATAGTTTAATCTTTAAGTATTGTCAATTAAAATTTTTATCGTTTATTATGGTGTAACTTCATCATATGGTAACGCTACCCTAGAAAATAGTTATTAATTTTGGATCGTTAAAAACAAAAAAAAGGACAATTTCTGTTTATTAGTCTTTTTTAATGACCCATATCCCCGTTTCGTCTTGGTGACACCATGCCTTGCGACCATCTGACTTGTAAAACCAGCCACCTGTTGCCCTGTTGTCAGCAAATTCACCGATGTACTTGTCCCCGTTGGGCCATATATACGTTCCTTGCCCGTGCATCTTGCCGTTGAGGATATTACCTATATATTTGCCGCCATCAGCAAAACTTATTTCCTGTTGGGTTGGTGTATAAACCTCAAAGCCGTTCAAAAAATCAATAAAATCATATTCAAATTTATCATGGAGATCTTGTGCGGTATATGTAATAAGCTGAATTGTTTCACCTTTACCCGCATAATAGTAACCTGAATAAGTGAATGGTTTTGATTGTACCGTTCCTTTCATTTTCATATAAAGTACTTCATTATTATTAATGGTTCTTTTTTCTTCAAATGTTATTTGTGCATCAGCGGCAGCTTTTTTTGTGTTTTCAAGGGCGGCGTTTTTTAACGCCTCCAAAGGCATTTCAATTGTTTCATCAATAATCACGGCGTAGGCGTCCCCTGCTGTATGTGCAAAGCAAAATTCTGCCGCTTGATCGCACGTGACCTCCGAAATTCTCCATCTGTTTTCATCAATCCATATTCCGTAGGTACCCCGTTTCCCCTTTATTAATTTTTTTGACGGTTGAGGGTTGATGCTTGAAGATGGAGGCTGAGTTTGTTCAGTTTTTGCATATTGCCACGTACCATCGGGATAGAGAATAACTTCCTTTCCATCTTCCGTCTTTGCCTTGATTTGTTGGGAAGAGGCTGGTGTAATGATAAGACAGAGCATGAATACAAATGCCAGGGTAATCATTTTCTTTATCATAACACGCTCTCCTTTTTATTTCCCTTGCTTTACAGCTGGAGAACCTAGTAAAGGTGTTGATCAGAATAATTTAAACTTCTTGAGGAGCATAAAACTACGGTGCTGCCACCACGCTATTACAAAGCCAATGAGACCTATAAGGGACAAAAATATCCCGATCTTCGCAGTTGTTACTAATTCGCTCAAAAAACCAGCTAGAAAAATGACAACTCCGGCACCAAAAGTAAAAGTGCCGGCGATCTGTATGTGGTGCCATATCTTACCCGTCTCCAACGCGCTCTTCCGTGCGAATTCTTCCCATCTTTTCCTATCTTCGACTTCCATGTCTTTGAGGAAAATACCTGCTCCAAAATAATATAAGGCCTCCCGTGAGGAAAAGTCATACCAGATAATCTTTCCCCTCGCCCTGATTTTTTCTTTGTGTGGAGGTATAGTTATTTCCAATTCTACCTCCTTGTTTTCCAGCACGAGGTACGGAATCAAGTTTACCGAGTCGTCCCCCTCCTTGATAAAAAAAACCCCGTTACTTAAGGTTACCTGAAGTTCCGTTGATATGCCCACAGAGCAGATATTTCTCGTGACTGCCACGATTGCCTGGGGATGTTTGCTAATACCGAGTAACTTGATACGCAAGGGTACAGCAATTGCTAACCTCTTAGATTTGCGCCGATTAGACATGGTCCCCCCCTCTTAATTCTCATTAAAATGTAAAGATGCTTTCACTCATTTGATACATAATACCAAATTTTTGGAAAATTTAAAACTATACTTATTTTAATCTACGTTACTCAGATTGTTAAGAACCGATTGGTCTCCAGATGTATTTGAACTTGCTTTGAGGTATCTATTTTGCAAGAGGTGCAGGGCTTGAAATGAACGGAAGATGGAGTAGGTTGATGAACGCTGTTTTTATCTCAGATGATCTAGAGGGGCAAAAAGAATAAGGCTTAGGGTAGATAACCTAAGCCTTTATAACTAATCTATTCTATTGTCAATTTTGGAGCGGGCAACGGGGTTCGAACCCGCGACCCCAAGCTTGGGAAGCTTGTGCTCTACCAGCTGAGCTATGCCCGCCTAGTAATAACAATAGATTATTCCTTTCTTTCTTGTCAATACCAAAAAAAACGCGGGGTTCATCATCAGATGATCCCCGCTTTTCTGCGGTGCATAACCCCTCCTTCGTGTTAGCTTCGAGCGCTATTCCGCTTGGAGGCCTTCAGGGGATTGAGCTTCTTTGTACTGGTGTTATTTTGTACCTTCTTTATATGAGTGGCAAAGTTGCAGGAGCCATTGACCCACTTCAGTCGGGGTTCGCTGTAGCTATTGCAATAGGGGCCTGTGGGATATGCAACGACACGGTCGCAACCCTGACACTGCTCCACTACAGGATGGCACTTCCCTCCGTTGTAGGTACACCCTTTTTTCCCCATGAAGACACACTCCGCCCCAGCCTTTACAGTTTGACAAACCATGCTAATCACCTCCCTCCTGATATAAATTATAAAAAAACCCGCCTCAGAACCACTTAAAGCGGGTTCGCCTTGGCTGTGAGAAGAGATGTCATATACCAGGTTCGTCTTATGTTGTCAATGCTTTTTTTGGGAGTGTTGCTTACGACTGAAAAGTGGACTGTTTTTGTTTGAAAACTGGACCGTTAATCCTTGAAAAGTGGACTCCAGTATTACATTCCTCCGTAAAAAGGAGGGGT
>MGQF01000007.1:21180-24261 GCA_001797745.1 Deltaproteobacteria bacterium RBG_13_52_11 | reverse complement strand
AGAACAGGACATTTCTACTTTGGCTTGACATTTTTCGGAAGATTTTGCTTGACATCTTTTAGCTCATTTGCTATATAGCTCAGCGGAGGATAGCAGAGTAATGGGTAAAGTAGTCGGTTCAAATGCTTGGTGGTGCTGGTGGTGGAAGACGGAGTCTGTCCACTGATCAGCTCCTGAATATGGACTGAGGCCGTGGGCAGCTCCAAGGTTGCCCACGGCTTTTTTTATTGGTGAGAAAGCCATGGGCATGAGAGGTGTTCATGGCTTCTTTTTTTGGAGGGTGCTGTAGGAACTTCTCCCATTGCGTCAAAAGTTTAAAAAAGTTCAGAAAAGGAGGATGAATTATGGGGAAAAAGATTTTTTTACGTACTATCAACTAGAGGGAAATAGAGCCAACAATATTTAAGGAGTTTTTCATATATGGAGGTGAGTTTCGTTTACTCGGTCATGGTAGTGGTCTCGTAAGGGGCTAAAAAAACAACCTACAAAACAAGGAGAGAGAGATGAAAAGAGCAATGTATTTTCTCGACCAGAAGGATATGCCGACTAAATGGTACAATGTTCTCGCCGATATGCCGGAGCCGATGCCACCGTATTTTCATCCGGGGACGAAAAAACCCCTCGGCCCGGAAGATCTTGCTCCCCTGTTCCCCATGGAGCTTATTAAGCAGGAGGTAAGCACTGAGCGGTGGATTGAAATCCCTGAAGAGGTTCAAGATGTCTACCGCACCTATAGGCCGACGGTACTGCATCGGGCATATCGGTTGGAGAAGGCCCTGGATACACCGGCCAAGATCTTCTACAAATATGAAGGGACGAGCCAGGCAGGGAGCCACAAGCCCAATACTGCCATACCACAAGCATATTACAACAAGAAAGAAGGCATCAAGCGGATCGCTACCGAAACCGGCGCTGGTCAGTGGGGGAGTGCTTTGGCAATGGGATGCGCATTCTTTGGTATCGAATTAAAGGTCTATATGGTTAGAATCAGCTATGACCAAAAACCCTACCGGCGCATCCTCATGGAGACGTGGGGAGCACGGTGTATTCCCAGCCCCAGCAAGGATACCAAAGCAGGCAGGGATATGCTGGAAAAATGGCCTGACTGCCCCGGCAGCCTGGGGCTGGCTATCAGCGAGGCGGTTGAGGATGCCATGACTCGCGATGATACGCACTATTCTCTGGGCAGCGTGCTTAACCACGTCTTGCTCCATCAGACCATTATCGGGGAGGAGACCAGGAAACAGATGGAGATGGCAGACGCCTACCCCGATATCATTGTCGGATGCGTCGGCGGCGGTTCGAACTTTGCCGGGCAATTTCTCCCCTGGATCAGGGATAAATTCAGCGGCAAGAAAAAGGATTTGCGGATTGTCTGCGTTGAGCCGGAAAGCTGCCCGACCATGACCCGGGGGGTCTATGCCTATGATTTCGGCGATACAGCCGGTATGGCTCCCATCGCCAAGATGCACACCTTGGGCCATTCTTTTGTGCCGGCACCCATACACGCAGGAGGTTTGCGCTATCATGGGATGGCGCCGATTATATCTAAACTCTATGACTTAGGCCTGATTGATGCCGTAGCCGTGCATCAAACCGCCATCTTTGAGGCAGGCGTCAAGTTCGCCCGGACAGAGGGGATTATCGCCGGTCCTGAGCCATGCCACGCTTTAAAGGTTGCCATTGATGAGGCCCTCAAGTGCAAGGAATCCGGCGAAGCAAAAACAATCCTGATAGCCCTCAGCGGGCACGGACACTTTGATCTGTCTGCCTATGATGCCTATCTATCGGGCAAGCTTCAAGATTTTGCCTTACCGGATAAGGAAATAAAAAAGGCCCTGACTGAATTGCCTGAGATACCTGAGGGCTAATCTGAACATCATGGTTTCCCAAGGTTTGTAGTTTACTGTGCATCCACAGGCTTTATTCTTAAGGCCTGTGGATGCACGCGTATGGCGTGGGAGGATAAACACAGTGATCGAGCAGCACGACGAAAAGACGATGAGGTGCCCCCGGGTGGGCGGTGAGGTCAATTTCAGGTTCTGCCGTTTCGAGAACAACATGCTTCCCTGCAGATGGGTAGTCGGTTGTTGGCAGATGCAGATGGATATCAATGAGTTTCTGGATGAACATTACTCCCAGGAAGAGCTGGATAGAATCTTTGTCCCTCCAAAGCCAAAAATTGAGAGCCTGGTGGATTTGATGGAAAAGGTGCGAAGGGAAAAACAAGAAGATGACTAGGCAAGAGACGTTGGTAGTTTCATCCTTCGGCTTGCGGGAAAGGGGATGCCAATGAGAAATGCAAACTTTTTATACCTTGTTAAGGCCCCCTTGATTCGGCTTTAAGTTGTTCCTTCAATCCATCAATCCTTAGCTTCCCCTGCCGATCCTCGGTACCCACTTCCCAGTTTTTCTCTTATATTCCCTATAGGCCTCACCATAGTTTTTCTCCAGCAACTTCTCCTCGTAACCCGCGATGTAGCTGTAAAAGGCGAAAATCACCACCAGGAGCGCGAAAGAGATAAGCGAGGCTGTGGAAACCGTCAGGCCGAGGTATGATAAGATGCTTGCTAAATACAGAGGGTGCCTCACATACTTGAATGCGCCGGTCGATACCACATCAACGGGACGCTGCTCATGGCTGACCACAACATGACCAGACATAGAAAGATAAACTGCGGTGATCAATGCAAGACCAAAAATGATCAGACGCATATACAGCGGAACATGAACGGATAGAAATGTTGATGCGCGAAAGAAAAATGAATCAGACACCCAGACAATGAGAAACACGGCGAGCAAGATCAATTGTCCAGTATCACCGAACGGGTGTTCGCCATTTTTCTCCCTTATATTTTGCTCACCTTCCACTGTACACCTCCTTGATATCTATCCACCAATAACCGCTTGCAACTCGTCGCGGATGTCGCTGAGCCTCTCCATGTCGTCCTCGGAAATCTTTTTTTCGTTCGCACCAAGCTGCTCTTTCAAGCGAGCGATCTCGGCTTCAAGGTCTCCGAGCAGTGCGAGCGTATTCTGCCGTAGATCAACGAGAGCAGCCTTCGGAAACATCTCGGGGAC
>MGQF01000007.1:19216-21155 GCA_001797745.1 Deltaproteobacteria bacterium RBG_13_52_11 | reverse complement strand
ACACCTTTGCCCTGACAGCGACCTTCTCCCCGAACAGAGTAACCGTTTTCGCACCGTCTACGATCTTGCGTCCGGTTGTCCCCTGGGCCTGGAACCCCACGATGATGATGCTTGCTCCGGGACGCCACAGGTTGTGTTTCAGGTGATGCTTGATCCGGCCCGCCGTGCACATGCCGTTGGCCGAGATAACGATCGCTGATCCCCGTTGTGTGTTGATCTTCTTGGATTCCTCTACAGTCGGCGTGAGCTTGAGGTTGGACATTGCGAATGGATCAAAGCCCTGCTCCACGATTGCCCGGGCAGCTTCGTCATAGTACTTTTTATTCTTCCGAAAGATCTCCGTCGCCTTGATGGCAAGGGGACTGTCCAGGTATATGGGAATATGGGGGAGCTGTCTTGCTCGGGAAAATTCGCCGAGCAGGTAGAGAATTTCCTGGGTCCTCTCGAGGGCGAACGCCGGGATAATCACCTTTTCGTTATGAGAAACGGCGTACTTGATCGCCTCTAAAAGCTCCGCCTTGCTCTCCTCGAACGTACGGTGCAGGCGGTTGCCGTAGGTTGACTCAATAAGCAGATAATTCGCGTCTGCGATTTCGAAGGGATCCTTCACGATGAGCTGGTCGTGTCTTCCCAGATCGCCGGAAAAGACGATTTTCGTCTCCTTCCCTTTCTCCTCGACCCACAGCTCTACCGTGGAAGCCCCGAGGATATGCCCCGCGTCCCGAAACCGGGCCTTGATGCCCGGCTCAACATCAATGATCCGATCACGCTCCATGGGGACTAAATACTGCAGGCTCTCCTCAGCGTCTTGCGTGGTATACAGCGGTTCTATGTCTTTTGTGCCTTGCCGCCGGTTTTTCCTTGTTCGCCACTCGGCGTCCATCTCCTGCACGTGGGCGGAATCGAGAAGCATCACCTCACACAATTCAGCCGTGGGCGGCGAGGTGATGATCCTACCGCGAAAACCATCTTTCACCAGTTTGGGAATCCGTCCGCTGTGGTCGATATGGGCATGTGTCAGGATGAGGTTTTTGATCTCTTTCGGGTCGTACCCCCAATCCTCCCCATTGCGCGATTCCATCTCCTTGCCACCCTGAAAAAGCCCACAATCCACAAGGACCTTCGTTCCCAGGGAAGCCTCAACAAGATAATTGGAACCGGTTACTGACCCTGCAGCTCCGAAGCAGGTCACCTTGATCATAATTTTTCCCTTCTCTGTGTCTTTCTTATCGTCCCTGTCGCCCGTTCTCTCGTGTCATCATTAGTTACAATTTCCATTACACCTTGTCAACACATTTAATGTCCAGGCCGATCCTCATACTGGTTCTCATCGAGTCGTTCTGGAGAACGACCTGTATGGCAATTCTCCTTATTATCGGGAGAATTGCACAATCATCCCCAGAGTCAAGAAGGTGGCAGGCAACAGGGGGATGCCTATGAACTAAATCGTGACAGTAAGAGCAGCCGTTATTGGATAACTCCCCCCTTTTTTAGATGTGCGATGTCATCCCTGCTATAGCCCAACTCTAACAGGATTTCCTCGCTGTGCTGCCCAAATGCCGGGGCCTCACGCCGCCATGATGCCGGAGTTTCGCTGAAGTCCCAGGGAAAGCCCACCATTTTTATTTTTCCCCATGCTGGATGTTGGACGTCTATGAAATAGTTGTTGGCTAATGCTTGTGCGTCGTTGGATACTTCCAACGGTGTTTGGATAGGGGTACATATACACCCCTCCTCCTTGAGAATCCGCATCCACTCGTCTCTGGTTCTGGTGAGAAACCTTTGATCAAACATGGCAACTAACTCTTTTGCATTCTGCCCTCTGGCCTCAATGCTGTTGAATCTCGGGTCATTGCAGAGCTCCTCAATGCCCAGGGCCTTGCAGATTTTTGGCCAGTATCTATTAGGATCGAGGTGGGCAATAACGATCCATTTATCA
>MGQF01000007.1:8430-19182 GCA_001797745.1 Deltaproteobacteria bacterium RBG_13_52_11 | reverse complement strand
CTGCTGTTTGCCTGGTTTCCCTGGGGAACTCTTGCCCCAGTATCGACGGGGCCTCCATGATGAGCCCAAGCATGGCAATTACGCCCCCCATCAAAGACGTATCAACCACCTGTCCTTTCCCTGTCTTTTCACGGGCATAGAGGGCAGCAGTCACCCCAAAGGCACACATGAGCCCGCCTACCTCATCACCCATCCCCGGAAGGATTTGGCTCGGAGGGGTCCCTCGTTCGCCGCAGGACATCATCAACCCGGAGCGAGCTATTCCAGTATAGTCAAATGAAAGCTCATGCGCATCAGGCCCTTTTCTTCCCCACCCTGAAGCCTGGGCATAGATAAGCCGGGGGTTCCGGGCCAAGAGGACATCGGGTCCGATCCCCAATTTTTTGGGCGCCTCGATGCTCATATTATTCAGGAATACATCAGCAGTGTCGATCAGTTTAAGGAATATCTCCATCCCCTTTCTATTCTTAAGGTCTAATACGATACTTTTCTTGTTTCTGTTATGATGCTCAAAGTAGTAATTGTGTCCTTTTAACCCGCCCATGGCGCTAATCATCTTCATAAACCCCCGTGCAGGGTCCCCGGTTTTGGCTTCAATCTTGATCACATCTGCGCCCAGATCTCCCAACCTCATTCCAGCTACAGGTCCCTGCTGAAACATCGTTATCTCCACAACTCTCACCCCATGCAACGGTCCAACCTTCATTTCAATGCCTCCTCTAAGAAATATTTTTTTATCTGCCCTAGAATCCTTTAGGCGATCCATATGGTATCCAGTGACACGCCTGAAATGTCTACACGGACCTTCGGGATATTTCTTTCAATATCCCAGGGAAGAAAGTACGTGAGGTCTTCAATCTCCTGCCTGTAATGGGACTTGAAAGTCGTCTCTAGCCATTTTCTCATATCATTGATTGTCCTGACCATCGCGCGGTCGATCCCCGCAGCGCGATTCATCTCCCTGAGATGCGGAGAAGTATTAAGTTGATCAAAGGCCTCCTGTGAGTGAATACCCTCCACCTTTTCTCGCAGAGCGTAAATGTTTCCCCTATCCCTGAGGATGAGAAGAATTAGGTTGATTCGAAGGGATGCCCCCTGAAATTTCAGCCTCGACGCATTTTTTTCAATCTTCTTCAAAAACCTTTTTTTTGTTAAAAGGGAGTTTAAGAAGTTGGGGGATATCCTTTCGAAGATATAGTCCACTCCTTCATAATGAAATTCTCTCAACCTCGTTGGATCAAATCCAAAATCAAGGAGATCGGATATCTTTAGTGGTTGAGAGGGGAGAGTTTCCATTTTCTCCATCCAAGCAGAGAGATAGGGCCGTTTATAGAAGGGGAGACCTTCTATAAAAAGAGTTGGCTCCTCTTTTAACTTGCCTGGGAGATTTTGTAGGACCTCTTTGTCTCCCCATATTTCACCATGATCATTTTCCAATTGCCACAATGAATACGGCAAAATGTGAAGCTCCTTAATCCGGCCAGAGAAGGATATCTGTTCAAGGGATTCACCGCCTGTGTAGCCAATTAATGCTGCGATACGTCGACGGAATCCGATCAATTTTGTTGTCAAGCGTGTAAACATAAATTGCATGAGAGGATTTGAAGTCCCTGATGAAATCTCTGTATCGAAGAGTTCCTCCAATGCCTGATAGACTGAATGAAATTCTTCGATGGTCCTTTTGACCATGTCCTCGTTATCGTGCATGTCGATGACAGGCCTCTTTTTACTAAGAGTAAAGAGGATTTTGATCAGCTTGTTCTTGAGTTCATGAGCCTGAATGGAATCTGGAACAAAGACCATAAAGTTCCCCCATCCATCGGCTACATCAGTTCCGATAAGATCCTTGATGCTCTTCCAGCCGAGTTTGGTGTAGATCTCGTATGTTGCTTCCTCAGGAGGAATGATGTTGTCAAGGAGGCCCACGGCCTTTTCCCCTCTGACAAACTCCATAAAAGCATTTAGGATCCTATATCCTAACCCTAAGCCACGAAACGGGGGCATTACCTCCACATAGACCAGGTAGTAGCAAGTAATAATGCTTTTCAGGTAGATCATATTAAGGTAACCGAGGACTTCTTTTTCATCGGTATGGATCTCCAAGGTGTGAAAGGGCTGGCGGTTATCTCTTGGCCTGAATCGCTCAATCTTAGCACCATGGGCAGTCAGGTCGATTAACTTGTCAAGACCCGTGAAGGCTTCATAGGGAGAAGGGGCCTTAAGACGGCCGACTTGATCCTCGAAGGTCATGTCAATGACGGACAAGGCGTCCTTTAGTCCAATTCCAGCCTTATCGATGCGTTCTTTTATTTCAGCAATCTGTTCGGGCAACATTGTCGTTCATTCATCCAAAAAAAAGCCATGGGGTTTTGCCCCATGGCCCTACATCTTTAAGGTCCATGGGCAGCCTCTCAGGTCTGCCCATGTCCTCTTCTTGGTTACTTAGAGGTGAGCAGACCTGTATCTAAAGCTAAAAAAGCCAAAATTCAAGAATCGGATCTGCTCTCTAGTTTCCATGGCGTATCTTGTATCCTATTTTTTTCAAGAAGTCAAGCCTATTTTTGCGCAAACAGCTTACTTTTTCCCCGATGATTTCCGTTAAACAGAGACCCTCCAGATGTTACCCTTCTCAAACGCCTTCCTTATCCAACGGGCTTTCTTAATGGAAACTACCAGCCCTTTTTACATCAGGCATTCATTGCTCCTAAAACGCATGCCCGATCATCCACCATAAAAAGTCCTTACCGTGGGGACCAGAGCACCATCCGTGGTTTTCGTCCAAGCTCTTTCGCCAGCTCGGTGAGACGGCCCCACTTTATAACGCCTGCCATGCAGTGTTGTACGCAGGCAGGCTGAAGACCCTTTTTGGTCCGTGCAGCGCACAAAACACAGAGCTCTGTCGGAAAGGGGAGGTAGTTCAAGTACGCCTTACCTTTCGGCAGCTTCTGAACGATTTCCATGACCTGCATTCCCGACATGCCTGCCTCCCATCCGTATTCCTGACAACAGGCTACCTGGCAGGTATAGCACCCGGTACAGTATTCGTAATCTATCAGCAATCCGTACTCGGGTTTTTTACTCATAGGGCACCTCTCTATCCAGCGCTTTATAGATTTTGCAGAGGCTATGCTTTATGGGGGCACCCAGACCGTCCTCTCCCTGTTCCCCCATGGGCAGGAGCAGGTTTATATTGTATTTCCAGGTACCGTACAGCTCGGGCTCGGCACCTTTTTTCTCAGGGAACCACCAGGCGTGGGTGGCCATGACCATCCAGGGTGGCACAACGAGGGTGACCTTGGCCTTGAATTGGGCTCGCCCCAGCCAGTTATCCACCCAAACCCATTCACCGTTCCCTATGCCGTAGTGGGCAGCCGTATCCGGGTGAATCTCAACAACCGGATCGGGATCGATGGCTCGCAGCCAGGGGATTTGCCGGTGCTCGGAATGGAAGTATGCGGGGGAACGCCTCCCCGTGGAAAGGATAAGGGGATACTTTGCTGCCAGGTCCGGGCGGCTCACAGGGGTAAAGGGGGGTTCTTCATGGTGGGGTAAGGGATTAAGCCCCCAACCTTCCCGTAAGGTTGAATAGAGTTCAAAAAGGCCGGTAGGGGTATTGAAACCGGGCTTCTTGTCCCCCCTCAAAAGGCCTTTTTCGTTACGGTGATAAGGGCGACTGGGGTGCCCCTGAGGCGGATATGCCCAGCCTTGCTTCTGCAGCTCTTCGTACGTCAGACCCGAGGGCTTGATGATATCATTGTATAGCTCGTATATGGTGTTCCATTTAAAGTCAGGGTCGAAGCGTCTGGCAAGTTCAAAATTGATCTCTATGTCAGGCCTACATTCATCCACAATCAAGGCCTTGTTGATGCTCTGCAGCGGCACCCACCAACTCCTCACCCCATCCTTTTCCAGGAAAGTTGCCGCGGGAAGTACCACATCAGCGTACTGCGTGGTTGCATTGTGGAAGAGGTCCACCGCCACAATAAAATCTATCTTCTTCAGGGCCTCACGCCAGCGCTTGGGATCAAGGCCGATGTTGCCGAGAAGATTGCAGGCCTGAACCCACAGGGCCTTAATGGGATAGGGTTTTTCAGTGAGGATCTGTTCCAGGGCCGTATCGGTTTGGCAGCGCCATATAAACTTATTGAAAGGTCCATAGCGATCGGCGCCTATTCTCTTTTTGTCCAGCTCCTTGCTTTTGAGCTTTATTACCCCCTCGGCCCCGGGAAGGGCATAGGCAACGGCATCAAAGGCGAAGCGAGTAAAAACATTGCCTCCGGGGATGTCCAGGTTGCCTGTGATAGCCCACAAAATGGCAATGGCCTGACAGAGCGGAGTAATAGCCGGCGTCATGTCAATGGGCACCCCCCAGTGGATTGATGCCGGTTTGCTTTTACCATAGAAACAGGCCGCAGCAGCGATCTCATCCGCCGGAACACCGGTAATCTCCTGGACCATGTCCAGAGGATAGTTGTCGACCTCTGACCTGAAGGCGTCCCATGCTGTCCTACACGCCACCCAGCTTTTGTCTGCCAGTTCTACGGTAAAATCGCCGGTAAGGGTAGGCTTCACATCAGGGGTCTTGAATCCAACCGACTGGGAATACCATACGGCAGGTCCGGCAGCTAACTGGTCCCACACGACACAGTTGTCCGGCGAACCCCCTGCAGTGATGTCGCTCTCCCGAAGCAGCTTTCCGGTATCATGACGCACGAGGTGAGAGGCGTTCGTCCACGTGCGTACCCACCCCTCGTCAAAGAGCGCTTCATCGATAATGACCTTAAGGAATCCCATGGCCAAGGCAGAGTCGCTTCCGGGTCTTATCTGGAGCCAGTGTCGTGCCCGGGAAGCGAACCAGGACAGTCGTGGATCAATCGCGATGATCTTTGTACCCCGCTTCATCAAATCGACAATCCAGTGTCCGAACAGATTGTCGGGACAGGTGGCAGGGATGTTGTAGCCCCAGACGATCATACATTCAGGAACCTTGAAGGTGGGGTCGTTGTAACGATCAGGGGACCATTGTCCGGCATCAAAGACACAGTAGTCGCCCTGCACCGTATCCAGGGCGGCAATACGGGGACTGTAGCAGGCATTCCCGCTCAGGGCGAACATAACGTTGGGACTCCCAAAGGCGTACGCCAGCATACATATCCATGGCCCGATGTCACGGCCTGTCCCCATAGAAAAGATTACGCTTTCCGGGCCAAAGTCCTCACGGATTTTCTTCATTGTCTTTTCAATAAGGTCGAAGGCCTCGTCCCAGGAGATTTCCTCCCAACGGTCCTCACCGCGTTCTCCACTCCGTTTGAGGGGGTGTCTCAAGCGTTTGGGGTTTTCCACGTACTGCGTCATAGCCAAGGCACGGGCGCAGAGGCGTCCCTGATTCCAGGGGTGTTCGGGATCCCCTTCTATCTTAACCAACGTGCCGTCTTTGATGTGGGCGAGCACACCGCAGCCTCCATGACATCCCGGGCCGGCAGACCAGGTGGTGGTCCGGACTATGTGAATATCATTCTTTCCCATACGATAAACCTCATTCTCAAGGTGCTTGATTATTCGCGCTTATCGGCTTGTAAATTTCTTGGGTAACGTACCATTTTTGCCACTCATTTTAAAGGGCTAGATTTTCTACTCCACCTTAAAAGATAATTGATATGATTAAAAACTTTTTTATCATACTACAAACATTTGTCAATTGGGGAAATCATGATTTTTGGGTTTGAAAGACCTTATTTTTTGGAGGGAGTAAGATGATGTGAGGTGAGAAGGGGAATTTATCAAGTACCTCATTTTGAATACGTAGGTGCCGTGACATAAATATGGAAATTTCAATATTTCAACAACGTTACCCCCTCGGGAAGTTATACGTTTCCCCGGAAAGCTATGTATGGACAGGGCATCACGATTTGAGATCTGTTCTTGACACCGCATTGAAAATAGAGAAAAAATGGTTATTAAATAGCTAGGTTGGTGTTTCGCACATGGATATCGCGTGATCAGGAAACTTACTGAATATGTAAAGGAAACGGAGGCCTTATGGAAGCACAAACAAGTAAGAAAGGTAAAAGCAGTGCACTGTTTGGTTTCGCAGGCAGTCTGAGGAAGGGTTCCTACAATAAAGCAATATTACGGGCTGCTCAGGACCTGGTTCCTGAGGGTGCAACGCTTGAAACCTTTGATCTTGCAGGTATTCCTCCTTTTAATCAGGACCTCGAAAACCAGCCGCCGGACAAGGTAAAGGAATTCAAGGAGAAGATCAGGTCTGCCGATGCAATCCTGATTGCCACGCCGGAATATAACTATTCAATACCCGGGGTTCTCAAAAATGCAATAGACTGGGCTTCACGCCCTCATGGAGATAATGCCTTTGATGGCAAGCCGGTTGCGATAATGGGTGCCTCCGTGGGCATGCTTGGGACGGCACGGGCACAGTATCATTTACGGCAAACGTTTGTCTGGCTGAATATGTATCCTGTAAACCACCCGGAGGTAATGGTCCCTTTTGCACAGAACTGTATCAATGAAAATGGCCAGGTGACGGATCAGAAGACAAAGGATAAAATCAGGGAGTTGCTTGAGAGCCTGGTCGCCTGGGCAAAAAGGCTAAGGTTAAACCAGTAGGCAGGAGAGCACCCGTGATCGAGGTAAGCGCCGGTTGGCCTTTGGCAATACCCCCTCATGGTGGTACGGACACGCTGTTTCTGCATCCTCTCCGTCATCATGGGGACCCCTGTTATGTGAGCCCAGCGAGTCCATGTTTTCGGGGGACTGCATCGCCCCTCTGCACAGTTAAGAATCAGAACTTAACACAGCATTGAGGGCTCCTCGGTCAAGGTCTCCTGCTCTCAGCTCAACACTATTGTTACTTTACGCTTCCTGCAGCATCTTCAGAGAGACGCCCTCTATCAAGTCCTTTTCTTTTTTAAAGTAGGCTGCCATGTGAGGGGTGGCAAAATGATCGCGGAGTGCTGCCAAACTCTCCCAAGTCTCAAGGATTGTGACAACATTCTTATCCAATGCCTGTATCGGCAGACTGACGTCGATGTCTACCACCGGGATATACTGGATACACCCCTTCTCTTGTCTGACCGTGATTGCATTTGACTTAAATAACTCAAGAAACTCCCGTAATTTTCCTGCCTTCACCCGTACCGAGACAACTCCATAAATCATATTCATTTCCTCCTTATATTGGTTTGCATAACGTTTGAACTGTGCGGCGCAGAGAAACGAAGTCTGCACGAGTGAATGTTATACCTTCATTGGTTGCCTTATAATTGTCTTCAACTTTTCCGGAGCCGCTTTTCTTATATCACTCAGATATATCTCATGGTGCTTTTTGGAAAGCTTGTATTTCATTTCCTTGATAAAATCATGAACTTTTTGAATGGTAGGCCCTTCTTCTGAAAATGGGCCAATGTGCATTATTTGTGCCGCCTTGCCTTCTGAAAATGCCTCAAAGCGAATCGTCGGCAAGGCCGTCAAACTCTTTTTCTTCTTCACCTGTTCGATTGCTTCATCAACGAGGTTTCCCGTAACATATTCGGGCTGCATAATCATGAGAGTCCATTTCCAATTATCTTTGTTTTCAATACTAAACTGCGACATATCATCAGCCCACCATAGTCCCTCCAACGGCATGACTCCATAATCAATTCCTTCTTTGCCTTTTTTGATCATGAACTTTAGAGTATAGGAAACGCTGAACAAAGCTTCAACCGCGTCTTGAAACGCTTGAGAGGTGTTCGGATCACCCTCCCCGTCAATCATCAGAAAGTTCATCTGCGGCACTTCCACGGCCTCCACGTTCTTTGCAGATGCCGTGTATAAGTGCTTAAGTTCCTTCTTATAGTCTATCTTCTTCATTTTTTCTCCTCTGAGGCATCATGGCCGGGATGAGCCCTACCGAGCGGGATTCGCTCCTCCTTTTTTATTATATCAAACAGGGACAGCAAATGGGTAGATGATTTTTCAACGCTAAACCATTATGATCCTAATATTTCTGTAACAAAGAAATGAAAAAACCATCATTCCGAGCGAAGATGGGATAACAACCAAGAATCCTTTGCCAGGCGTAACATGCATTATTACAAGAATTGAGATCAAAGTAAAATGGACTAATCCAAAAATAGAGCCGGCTAGGTATGCCCATCTTTTTCTCAGAAGGGAATAAATTATAATGCAAATAAGAATAATAATTGATGGATAGACAACATAAGGAATAATCGTTGATGCAACGTGTGCTAATTCACCCATCTGCTGAGTTTTGGCTGCAGCTTTTTTTGCACCATGCGGCTCAAAAGCTGCCAGCCAAAAAAGCCTGATAAACATAGAAGCTATCATTAAATAAAATATTGTGCCTCTCTTCTTCATTCTTTTACCTCCTTCAAAGTTTTTACAATCTAACGGTCATATCAGCCACCGCTGCTAAGCAGTCGATTTGCTTCCGATCCGATTGCAGGACTCTTGTCACCCCCCTTTTTCACGCAAGGGACTTGAGGATTTCCTCTATGTCAGGCAGCTCTTTGATGGGGTAGACCTTGACGAATATGACGCGGTGATTTTCATTGAGAATAATGTTCGCCCGCTCTAGAAATCATAGAGATAGAGAATCATAGGGTCAAGTCTTTGATTGATGACTAGTCAATCTAGATTGTATCGTTTCAATCATCTTGTGTAACCGGCGGTCTTGCACGAGCTGATTATTCACCCTCTCTATCGCATTACTTACCGAACTGTAATGATGTAAACCAAACTCCTTTGCAATCTCCTCTAACCTGTCACCCCGCAACCGCCTGATCAAATACAAAGAAACATCCCTCGGCTCATTGGATACACCTCTCCGAACCATCAATAACGCACCCTCATCAATCTGATACTCCCGACACACCTCATCCCGTATCATCTCCCGCTCAGGTGCCAACACCCTCGATTCAGGAACTTCCCTATGCCCCTTTATATCAAAAAAACGTTCCTTCATCAACGCAATAAACCGATCACTCCCCACGATTGACGGCCACTTCCTGCTCTCATAAAGATCAAGCATCTCATCAGTATCCTTCTCAGACATATACCGCCTATATACCCTCATTCGCCGTGTGCGATCCTCGGTAAGAAGAGAAAAGGCCATGTCCGTATAAAGCCAGTCCCATTCTTTGGCACTGGATACATACCCCCTCTGACTACTCCAGGGATACTCATCCAGGTTCTCAACTAAACCAGCCCTGAGAGGATTACGATGAATATACCTAAGCACCTCTCCGAGGTAACTATCTGCATCAATGACTATCGCCTTATACCGCCCCCGAAAGAGTTGACCATCACTGGTGTGCTCCCTATTAAACCGCTGGGTATACACCCCATTGATATGCCGCATGCATCTCGATAAGTTGGCATCTGGGGTCTGTACAAGGAGATGGTAGTGGGTGGACAGTAAACAATACGCAGCTACTTTAATATTCCACAATTCAACAGCCTCTTTGAGCGGATCGACGAAGATACCACGGTCCTCATCAGTGGTAAAGGCAGCCTCACCCCGTCTGCCACGGTTCATCACATGGTACCATGCACTGGGATATTCTATCCGTAAGGGCCTGCTCATATTGACTTTTTCAGTTTTATGTCCTAGATTGCTTAAGAAATCTTTAAGCGTCAACCATGAAGGAATCATTGTGAGGAGAAAAGAGCGGATATGTCTAAGAGTAAAACCCCAGGAAACTTCGCGTATGAATTAGAAGCAAAGGCTGAAGAAAAGCCCGATTTCAAGGTTATATCCTTTGAAAACGGCGATTACTCTGAAGAAGCGCTCACCTACGCGGATATCGTACTGAGCGGAAGGAAGATCACCACATTATTTCAAGACAGAGGCATTGGCAAGGGAGACGTCTTTTGTCTCGTCATGAGAAATCATCCTGAGTTTATCTATTCCCTTTATGCCGCCGCGGCATTGGAGGCGATCATGGTCCCCGTCGATCCCCGCATAAAAGACGAGAGACTTCAATACATTCTGAAAAATTCAGGATCCAAGGGGATCATCTTTTCCGGTGAATTCATGGACAACATCAAGGGGCCTCTGCAGAAGCTTCCGGGTGTCCAGGTGATCGGCGTGGTATACAAAGAGGGCTTTGAGCTTCCGGCAGTGGAGGAATACCCCAACCTGACCGAAATCCTGGCAGGGCCGGAAGTCTATCCCCTTGATAGATTAAACAACAAGCCTGATGCACCGGTCGAAATCATCTATACCTCCGGCACCACCGGGGACCCCAAGGGCGTTGTGGTCAGGGGTACCCGCTTTCTGTCTTTTAAGCAACATGCCGAGATCTTATGGAAACACACCCCGGATGATATTCTCTATACCGGGCTTTCCCTAACTCACGGAAATGCCCAGGGCGTGACCATGATTCCTTCTTTGTATCTCTCCATTCCCTCGGTGATCAGTAGGAAGTTCACCAAAAGCCGCCTGTGGGATATCTGCCGGAAATACGGATGCACCACCTTCTCCCTTTTGGGAGGGATGATGATGGGCATTTACAGTGAGCCGCCAAGGCCTGACGACGCGGATAATCCCGTCCGTGTGGTCATCAGCGCAGGCACCCCCCGGAACATATGGGAGGCATTTGAAAAACGCTTCAACGTCCTTATCCACGAATGGTACGCCTCAATGGAGGGGGGCCTTGCCCACAAGCCGCCGGGCGTGGGGCCGAGTGGGTCCTTCGGCAAGCCCATCGAAGGTCTCTCGGAGATGAAGGT
>MGQF01000007.1:3149-8405 GCA_001797745.1 Deltaproteobacteria bacterium RBG_13_52_11 | reverse complement strand
CTTCCGGGTGAAATCGGTGAGCTGATCAGCCGCGACATGGGCCGGAAGACGGTGGTGGAATATTTCGGGAACAAGGAGGCCTCCGAGAAGAAAACGCACGGGGGCTGGCTCCGTTCCGGAGACATGTGTCACAGGGACGAGCAAGGCTATTTTTTCTTCGATTATCGAAAAGGCGGAGGTCTCCGAAGGGCGGGTGATTTCATCATGCCCGAGCACGTAGAGGCCGCTCTTATTAAGCATCCGGATGTTAACGATGTGTGTGTATACGGCATTCCCGCGGCATCAGGTGCGCCGGGCGAGAGCGATATCGTGGCCGCTATCGCGCCGGTCGAAGGCCATAATATCGACCCCACATCGATCTACCGGACTTGTGTTGAAAACCTTGAGAGGAACGCTGTTCCTTCATTTCTCCAAGTTGTTAGCGAGATCCCCAAATCGGCCTCGGAAAAAAACCTCGAGAGGGTATTGAGGGAAGAATTCAGGAAGGATGCGGACAACGTGTACTGTCTCGAAGATTACACATAGAAGGATAAAGGGAGGTTGAATGTTATGTACAATGTCAAAATCATAGGTGGCGCCATGACCTCGTTTGGACGCCACTTGGATCGCAATTTAAAGTCTCTGGTTGCCGAAGCGGTCAACGGCGCTCTGAAAGACGCAGGTGTGAGCAAAGAGCAGCTTGGGGGGGTTTGGGTGGGGAATGCATCTCAAGGCATCCTGCAGGGCCAGGAATCCATCCGGGGGCAGGTCGTCATGCGGGCCATGGGTATCGGCGGCATCCCGGTGATAAACGTTGAAAACGCCTGTGCCTCCTCGGCCACGGCCCTCCACGGGGCACGGGCCCAGATCGCTCTGGGTGAGATGGATGTGGCCCTGGTGGTTGGTATGGAAAAGATGTATTGTGAGGACCGTAACAAGGCCCTGGCCGCCTTCACAGGGTGCATGGACGTTGAGGCCCTGCCCCAGATGATGCAGGCGTTTGCCGAGCAGGAGGAGAAGATCAAGAGGGAACAGGCACAAGGGGGGGGAGGTGCAAGGGAAAAGAGCGGGCAACGTTCCGTATTCATGGATTTTTACGCTTCCCTGGCACGGAAACACATGGAAAAGTACGGGACCACACAGCGACAGCTTGCCGTTATCTCTTCAAAGAACCATTATCATTCTTCCATGAATCCCCTTGCCCAGTATCAGAATACTTTTACCGTGGAAGAGGTACTTGAGGCTCCGGAAGTGGCCTGGCCCCTGACCAGACCTATGTGTTCACCCATCGGGGATGGCGCGGCGGCAGTCGTTATCTGCTCTGAGACATTTGCCAAGATGATAGGCGCCGGCCACGGTGTCGAAGTGGCGGCCTGCATGCTGGCCAGCGGAGAGGACCCCGACAAAGAAAATGAGAGCAGCACCCTTGCCCGTCTGGGCCGGAGTGCCTATGAAAGAGCTGGCATCGGGCCTGAAGACATTGACCTGGCAGAGGTACATGACGCTACAGCCTATGGTGAACTCAATGCCAGCGAGGAACTGGGTTTCTGCCCTCTCGGGGAAGGGGGTGCTTTTGCAGAGGCCGGTCACACGACCCTGGGCGGAAAGCTCCCCATCAATGTCTCCGGCGGGCTGGAATCGCAAGGGCATCCCATCGGGGCCACAGGAGTGCGACAGGTGGTGGAGCTTTATTGGCACCTGGTCGCAGACGATCGAGCAGGCAAAAGGCAGGTTGAAGGGGCTAAGGTCGGTCTGGCTCAGAATTCCGGCGGCTCTATAGATACCTCCGAGGGGGCCATTTCGGTAACCATCCTGAAGAGATGAGGAATTATTGGCCCTTTTGACTGGGAATGGATTCCCCAAAAAAGGACTTTATTAAGAAGAGGAAAGGTCATGACGCAAAGCTTTGAGGAACTCAAGCCGATGCTCCGCCCGGTAGGGGTGCATATGGGTGTGATGGAGGTGGATGCGGAAAAGTGCATCTCCTGCGGCCTGTGCATCAAAAACTGTCCCTTTAAATGCTGGAAGATGGGGGATAACGACATCCCTAAAATGAAGGAGACGCACAGCTGTTTTTCCTGTTTCAACTGTATAATCGCCTGTCCGGTGGATGCCGTTTCCATCGTCGAGGCCTACCATGTGAATGAAGGCTTCTTCGATATCCAGTATCCCCCTATCAAAATGCCCATGAAGCCCAGGGATGCAGAGGGCAATCCCGATGAATGGACCGCGATTGAGCGGGTAATCCTGGAGCGCCGCAGCGTAAGAAACTTTAAAGAAAATCCCGTACCCGAACCTCTCATACGGCGAGTCCTGGAAGCAGGACGTTTCGCTCCCAGTGCGGGAAACCAGCAGCCATGGAAGTTCACCGTGGTCACGGACAAGGCGCTCATTAGTCAGTTGGAGGAGGCTTGTCATACAGTCCTGCAAGGAATACACGCCATGTACAATGACGACCAGGCAGTCATGAACCTGGTGGGCAACCTGCCAACAGGCGCTTTCGATCCCCGTGTCCAGGGCGGCTTTCGCTGCGTGGCCCAAAAGGAACTGCCGATCTTCTTCAATGCGCCCGTTGTTATCTTCCTGGGCTGCAACGAGAAGATGGCCTCGCCGGAGGAGCATGCCGGTATCTGCGGGCAGAACATGAACCTGGCAGCCAAGTCGCTGGGACTGGGATCCTGCTGGAGCAATTTCGGAGCGACAGTTGACCTCATACCGGAAATAAAGTCCAAGCTCGGATACGATGATACATGGCGCATTTATTCGACCCTGTGTCTCGGCTATCCACAATTCAGGCAGGAAGGCATGGTGCCTCGCTATTTCAGGCCGGTCACCTGGTTTCGTTCAGGGACCGATGGGCCACAGATAGAGGAATAACAAAATGAGGCTGGTCCTGCAAGCTTTTAGAAGCGGCGGATATCTGTACTCTGAAATTAAATACTATGTATGGAGGTATTGAGCAATGGCACGCGCAAAACTGGAATCGGACAAGGTCTTCGACGATTGGATGGTCAGGAATAACGAACGCATCGGGAAAATCCTGATTCCACAGGTTGGCGAGTATCCGCCAACTCTGGAGAATTTTTACGGCTCAGTGCTGAATGAATGGGTGACCACGGATTTGATCAGACACTATGTTGACGCCATCGGTGACAGGAACCCCCTGTGGCGAAGCGAAGACTATGCAAAAAAAACAAGATGGGGCGGCATCATAGGGCCTCCAACCGTTACCGACAGCATCGTCCAGCCTTATCCCTATAAGCAGGAGCCGGAGGAGTTCAAAAAATTTAATGGATTCATGACCCTGCCGAATGGAACAAGGCGTGAGTTGTACAAGCCGATTCGGCCCGGTGACCGTTTAAGGGCAATTCGCAGATATCTTGGTATCACAGAGGTAGAAACGGCAAGACCCGAACCTGTCCGCGAGTTCGACGAGGTGGTTCAGAGACAGATCATCAACCAGCGGGATGAGATCGTAGCCGTCATCTATAATCACGCTACGCAGTTACTCAACCATCAGATGTCATTGGAAAACCCTCTTTACCCCAAAAGAAAAAGGATAAGGCTTACCGACGAACAGCGGGACGCCATCTACCGTGGCTACGACACCGAAACGTGGCGCGGTGCCGAGGCCAGGTTTTGGGAGGATGTGGCCGTAGGAGAGGAACTGAAACTCCACCCCCTCGGCCCTTACACCATCTATGATATCGCCGCTTTCTACACGGCAATGAGTGGTCATGCCGTGGCATTCGAGCTGGAGTGGGAGAGGATAAAATTAAACTTCGATTTTGCCTGGCTGGACCCTGAAGTGAACGCGTGGACCTGTGGAGGGGTATGCCACTTTGAAGACAACAAGGGGCCGCATTCACAGATCTGGGCCAACGGTTATGCGGCAGGGTTCTACTCCCAGGTGGAAGGGCTGCTGGGGCGAATGATAACCACCTGGATGGGTGATGACGGTTTTCTCAAGGTACTGGACACAAGGGTCCCGTGTTATCCCATGGCCGGGGACCTTCTGCATTGTAAGGGCCGGGTAACGGACAAATCTGCAGTCAACGGAGAGTATCTGGTCGATATGGACGTGGTTTGCGAAAGCATGGATGGATTCGCACTCGTGAACGGTACGGCTCAGGTCCAACTGCCTTCGCGGACGGATTTTAAGGGTTTACGTTACTGATTCAGTCGCGTGACTGACTGCCCATGAAGCGTCCATCTAAAAAATATTGATTATATGAATATGGGTTAGAGTAGTATCTATCCGGAAATGAGATGTTTTGTTCAGGGTCAAGTAATGCGAGGGTTTTAACCATCCCGATCAATATTGGGAGGCATCCATACATTGAGGTGTTTCGAGGATTAATCCGCCTCAGGCGGATTAAAATCCGAGCATGACACAGACCTGCCCGCTGCAAGCAGGGATTGGGGAAAATAGCCATTTATGGATGGGCGCTTGACCATCACGCGTTGTTCAAGGCGACAGGATGGGACAAAATGACGCAAGGGATTGAAGGAAAGGTTGTTTTGGTTACCGGAGGAGGTTCCGGGATAGGACGGGCAATTGCCCTGACATTTGCCAGGGAAGGATCCGCCGTTGTTGTTTCGGACGTTTCCGGCGAAGGAGGGAATGAGACTGTTCGGTTGATCATGCAAAACGGTGGGGAAGCCATCTTCATACAATGCGACGTTTCAAAGGCGGTGGAAGTTCAAGGCATGATTCAAAAAATCATTAAAACCTTTGGACAACTCGATTACGCCGTCAATAATGCCGGAATAGCAGGGATACATAAGTACGTTGCTGATTATCCTGAAGATATTTGGAACAAGGTGCTCAATATAAACTTAACGGGAGTGTGGTTGTGCATGAAACACGAGATTTCGCAGATGCTGAGTCAGGGCGGTGGGGCTATTGTCAATATTGCATCCATTGCCGGGTTTGCGGCCCAAAGAGGCGCATCTCCTTACATTGCTTCTAAACACGGAGTGATCGGATTGACAAAAGCGGCGGCTCTTGAGTACGCAAAAACGGGTATCAGGGTAAACGCAGTCTGCCCCGGTATTACCGCTACGCCTTTGATAGAGAATGCGAGATCGGAAGTCCCTTCGGAAATAAATAAAATTTTTTCAGGGGAGACAATACCCATGGGCCGGATAGCGTTGCCGGAAGAAATTGCGGGGGCCGTTATCTGGTTATGTTCGAACGCGGCTTCCTTTGTTACAGGCCATGCACTGGTTGTTGATGGAGGTATGATTGCCGAGTGAGCAGGGCTTGTCCGCCTC
>MGQF01000007.1:2960-3110 GCA_001797745.1 Deltaproteobacteria bacterium RBG_13_52_11 | reverse complement strand
TTCCGTGGGACCTTTTGCTGCTGAAAGCCCCACCCAAAAGCGGGCTGCGATTGAATTCCAGCGGGACGCGCTTTTTAAGATCGCCATGAACTGGGCTCACTGGAAAGTTAATCCCAGGATTGTTCGCGCCTTCATAGATAAGTCGGGAGA
>MGQF01000007.1:174-2844 GCA_001797745.1 Deltaproteobacteria bacterium RBG_13_52_11 | reverse complement strand
AGGTGCTATCGAGTGAGAGCAAGAAACTGGGCGTGGAGATATTTACCAGTACACCTGCGAAAAAGATACTGAAGGCGCCCAATGGCAATGTAACTGCGGTTTTGGTGGAGAGGAAAGGGGAGCCGTTTACGATCACAACAAAGAGCGTGATTATCGCCTCGGGTGGCTATGGAGGCAACAAGGAATTGCTCAAAAAATACTGTCTTAATTACCGCGATAATATGAAGTGTGATGGCCTGCCTCATACGGGTGATGGTCTGCTTATGGCTATGGAAATAGGGGCGGCCACTGAAGGTTTGGGTTTGCTGTTGCTGTCCGGGCCTCAGATTCCCCAGGCGGCAGCCCTGAAGCTCGGAACCAATCCCGACAATTCAATGATAGCCCCCCTGATGGCCGTGGCCCTGGAGCCCGACACCCTTTGGCTGAACAAAAGGGGTAAAAGATACGTTGATGAATCCACCACGTACCATCACTTTATGTCCTCAAACGCCGTCAATATGCAACCGGAGAACCTTACTTTCACTATTCTCGATCACAAAATGGTGGAGATGAAGGCAAAAGATGGGCTTCTCATCGGCCTGGGCCGGTCTGGCCATGAGGAGCAGAGAAGCGGAATGCCGGGACTGGAAAGAGAACTTAATCGACAGGCCGGTAAGGACTGGCTGAAAATCGCCGACACCTGGGACGAGATTGCCGACTGGATGGGAGCCGATCGCAAGGTACTGAAGGCTTCCGTAGAGGAATATAATCAAGCCTGTGACAAGGGCCATGACCAGATTTTCGCCAAAGACCGAGCACACTTGGTGCCGCTGCGCACCCCCCCTTATTACGCTATCAAAGGTAATTCTGACTTCCTGGATACAATAGGCGGTATCAAGATCAACGAACATATGGAGGTTCTTGATAAGCAGGATAATCCTATTCCGGGACTTTATGCCGCCGGTGTGGTTGCCGGTGGCTGGCAAGCAGATACATACTGCGACATACTTTCCGGAGCCGCATCCGGCTTCGCCTATAACTCGGGGCGCATCGCAGGAGAAAACGCAGCCGAATTTATTTCGGCAAAATAGTTAGAGGTACCAAATATTGCTAGCTACCCAATATTTGAGGTTTTACAATAAGGAGAAAAAGGGACGGGGGTCCCTTTTTCCGTCCAGATGTATGGAAGAGTGGGGATAGGCTGCTGTTTTAAGATTATGAGCAGGAGCGAAGTGAATTCGTCAAACTAGGCAACACGTCCCCCTGTGATGTCGATTCGATTGCAGGATTCTTCTCAGCCCCTGCTTTCACGCCAGAAGCTGGAGGATTTCCTCTATGTCAGGCAGCTCTTTGATGGGGTAGACCTTGACGAATATGACGCGGTGATTTTCATCGAGAATAATGTTCGCCCGCTCTGAAAAGCCATTCTTTTCCCTGAATATGCCGTATGCCTGTGCGACCTTGCCGTGGGGCCAGAAATCGGAAAGCAGCCTGGTGTTTTGGATACCGAGCTCTTTGGCCCACGCTTTTTTAGAAGGCACGGTATCGACGCTTAAGCCTAGGGCAACGGTATTGAGGCTAGCGAATTTCTCCTGATGCGCTTCCAGCGCCTTCATCTGCTCCGCGCAGAGACTGGTCCACGCGAGGGGGTGAAAGGAAAGGAGCACCTTCTTTCCCTCTAAGTCAGACAACCGGACCTCCTTATCATCTTGGTCCTTGAGCGTGAACTCTTTTGCCTTATCACCTTTTTGTATTACCGTTGGCATGGTGACCCCCCTTGTGTTTAATGTTAACAAAATAGACCTGACCACCTTGAGACCCCGGGTTCATAATAAGAATCTCAAAGGATAGCAAGTAAAGGCGCACATCATCGGTAGGTTGCATCTGAACCGTGATCTGACAATTGGGCGCCAAACCAGCGGTGTATCGCTGTTATGAGATGGATATCATCTGTCATGAAAGCTATTTGCGCTCCATCTGGTAATTCGCTGTACTCTATTCTGATATTCGCTGCTCCCTTCGAAAGCTCACTGATGCCAGGCATGCTTGTTCCGTGCAAGGAGGTCGGATCAGAGAAGTCTCCGCTTTGGAAACGTATAGCCTCGTGCTGGAGATGCTGCCTAATAAGGCTTATTTGATCAGTGTCCTTCGAGTCTTTTACTACGACCAATTGTATGCCGCCATTATCAGTCATCTGGAAAATATGCTGAGTTTTGTTCAAGTCAAACGGCATGACTTGGGAACCCATTTGATGAATCATGTCCTGGTGTCCGGGACTGGGCGGAGTAATGCAGCCCGCCAAATAGAAAGAACTCAACACGCACGCGGTTACGATGAGTGCTCTCTTCGCACGGCTTCTTGAAAGGAATTTTAGCAGTTCTGAATTCGACCTTTTTGCTTCCACGCTAAATTACCTCCGTATATAGTCTTAGAATACTTCAACTTGCACGCTGTATCAAGCTACTGAGAACGTTGCCGCATAACATTTAATATACGAAATTCCGGTTTGCTCTTGACATGGATACAATATAGCACATGTTAAATACCTCCCTTTGGGGGCGGACCACATGGATCATGGTGGATCCTGTGGATCATGGGGTCGTGGATCATGGGGTCAAGTCTTTGCTTGATGACTAGTCAATCTAGATTGTATCGTTTCAATCATCTTGTGTAACCGGCAATCTTGCACGA
>MGQF01000007.1:0-137 GCA_001797745.1 Deltaproteobacteria bacterium RBG_13_52_11 | reverse complement strand
ACTATAATGATATAATCAATCAAAGACTTGACCCCAAGTCTTTTCTTCATCAGTCATATCATTCTCTCACAGAACAATTAATATACGAATTTTCGGTTTATTTTCGATATACGTTATATTATAGCACATTTTGAGCA
>MGQF01000006.1:43239-45017 GCA_001797745.1 Deltaproteobacteria bacterium RBG_13_52_11 | reverse complement strand
CCTCACTCTTTTTGGAAATGTATCATAAACATTTAAAATTAATGGAAGATTGTGAACAAGTTCATATTCAGGCCCTTCTTTAGGGAGTGAACCTATTTTTGTCATAAATGAATTCAGTTCACTCATTGGATCTTCTCTCTCTAAGATGTAAGCATACTCATCTAATAATTTTTGTTTTTGCTCAATATCGAGTATTACACTGTCTTCAATTGTATCTGCAACACGACAGAGTAAATATGCAACAGTCACTTGTAAAAACAACGGCCGTGGTAACCTTTGAATAGTTGGTGCAAATGTCCTCGATACCTTGGGCAGTATATTAATACAATATTGTTCGTTTTTATCCATGTTTTGGGTTAGGTAAGGGGAAAAGCTGAATATTTCCCATATTTTTTAACTCTTCCCTGAGCAGGATATCACACTTAAACATTTTCTCAATGCCTTTTATAAAGCCCTCAGAATCATAGGCTTGGTCGTTGGCTTCCCCTTTTCGCCTTACGAGTCGAGGGCCTGGGACAGGGGGACAATCTGTATCCCCTTTGCCCGGATCTTTTTGATCATCCCACCGAGGGCGGTGATGGTAGAGGGATAGGGGTGACATATACCGATGGCCTTGCCGTGATCCCGGGCGATTTGAATCAACCTTTCCAATTGGGCCTCGATATCCTTCATATCGGTCTCGTTATCCAGAAAGACGTCCCGTTCGCCCGCCCTCAGGGACAGCTCTTGGGCGATCTGATACCCTGTGCTCTTGGATGTGGTGCGGCTGTCGAGGAAGAAAAGTTCTCTCTTTTTCAACTCTTGCAGCACTATTCGCACCTTTTCACCATGCTCCATGAATCTCGATCCCATATGGTTATTTACCCCTCTGATGAAAGGGACCGCATCAAGGTTCTTCTTCAGCTGGCGCAAGAGTTCTCTGTCGCCCATGAAGACGAAAAGGGCCCCCTTGCCTGGATCCTTTAAGGGAAAACCCCGTGGTTCCATGGGGCAATGAAGGATGACCTCCCTGCCCTGTTCGTGGGCCTTTTGGGCGATGCGGCGAGAATAAGGCTGCAAGGGAAAGATGGAAAAGGTCAAGGGGGCATCCAGGCGCAAGAGCTCCTCAGCAACCCGTTTGTCCGACCCAAGGTCGTCCACCACAATAGCTATGCGAGGCCGCAGAGGTATCGGTGTGGGTGGTTTCAGTTTCGGGGGGTGGAAGATCAAGTGATGGGCCAGGAGGCCATCGACCATTACCTTTACTTCCTCCGTGCCGTCCTGAGCCTTCGACTCGGTGAGGGTCACACCTGGGCAGGCATCCTGAATCCTCTGGATCAGCGGGGAGGTAACCTTCTCCGGTTCTACCCCTGGGGGCAGCGTTACCTCCCATCGTGAGAGGGTCCACGTCTTATCCCCGCTCCTGTGCCCCTCTCCCCGTTTTTGGATTGTCTGTTGGGGTATCTCCTGTTGAGAGAGCTGGGCGAGGATAAGCTGATCCAGGACCCTCACCCTCTCGGTGAAGGGAGGTGGTTGTCTCTGGTGGAGATAGAGGATGATCGAGAGGACAACCCCTACGCACAAGAGGAACTTGAAAAAGAGGGGGATCTTTCTCCCCCTCTTTCGACCTCTCCTCGGAAGAGTCCTCCTTTTCACAATGTGCCTTCTCCTGGCGTATGCCATCGGGGTAGTGGTCTTGCTCCTCTCCTTCACCAATTCCTTTCGCTCATTTCACCCCGGTATCGAGGTACTTCTGAAAGATACTCATCCCTTTCAACTGCTCCAAGGCCCTTGCCAAC
>MGQF01000006.1:43069-43202 GCA_001797745.1 Deltaproteobacteria bacterium RBG_13_52_11 | reverse complement strand
TGCCATAATCTTGGAAGGCGCCGGCCACGATCTCCGAGGCGCTGGCACTGCCTTCATTGACCAGGACGACCATCGGCCAGTGCGGCATGGTCCCCTCCATGTGGGCGTTAAAAATCGTCTTTTCGTCCTCATC
>MGQF01000006.1:34726-43025 GCA_001797745.1 Deltaproteobacteria bacterium RBG_13_52_11 | reverse complement strand
CAGACACCTCCACCGCCTGATCCAGGAGTCCTCCAGGGTTGTTCCTCATGTCCAGGATGAGACCTCGGAGCCCTTCGGGATTTTCCCTCTGCAGTGCCTCCAGTGCCTTTGCGGCGTCCGCGGAGGTCTTTTCCTGGAACTGCGATATTCTGAGGTAACCATATCCCTTCTCGAGGGTCTTGAACTTGACGCTCTGGATTTTGATGACATCCCTTACCATGGTGACATCTTTAGTCTGAGTGAATCCCTCACGTATGATGTTGATGGTGACTTTTGTGCCCCTAGGCCCCCGCAGTCTCTTGACGCACTCCATGAGGCTCAACCCCTTGGTCGATTCCTCATTGATCTTCAGGATCTTGTCTCCCGCCTTGATCCCTGCCTGATAGGCTGGGGTGTCCTCAATGGGCGCGACGACCGTCAGTATCCCATCCTTTATGGCTACCTCCATTCCCAGCCCACCAAAGCTCCCCTTGGTTTCTACCTGGAGTTCCCGGTACATATCAGGGGTGAGGTAGGCGGAGTAGGGATCGAGACTGTTGAGCATCCCCTCTATCGCTCCAGTGATGAGATCTTCCGCCTTGACATCCTCCACGTAGTGCTTTTTGATTATCTCCAGGACGTCGGTGAAGACCTTCAGCTTTTCGTAGGTCTTGTTCGAGAGGGCCGAGACGTTGTGGACGCAGAGGCCACCCACGAAGAGACCGAAGACGAAGCCGAGCAGTATCAACCAACCTATCTTTTTGTTCTTGGACATAATTCCCTCCCTTGTTTTATCTTTTATTTACCCTCCCCTTTTTTATATGGTAGGGCCAGCCATGTTAACGGATCCACAGCCTTGCCGTGGTATCTGATCTCAAAATAGAGCATGGGTCCCTCGATGGACCCTGTGCTCCCAACCAGGGCCACCACCTCACCCGTCTTCACCGCATCACCCACCTTCTTCAGGAAGCGCGAGGCATGAGCTACAACGGTGTGGTATCCCCCCCCATGATCGATAATCAGCAGGTTCCCATACCCCTTGAACCACGACGCATAGGCTACCTTCCCTGTGAAGATCGCCTGAATCTCTGCCCCTTCCGGGGCCTTGATTCCAATCCCCCGTTCCCTCCCCTTTGGTGAGAAGACATCTCCTCCCGCCGGGAGCAGCAGTTTCCCCCGGAGGGCCTTGAAGCCTGTGCTACTGAGGGCAGCCGCCTTGGCTGTCAACTGTTGGACCAAGGAACGCAAGGCCTTTTCCCTCTCCTTTAACTCAGCGATGGCCTTCTCCTGGACTACTCGTTCATTCTGTACAGCGGCTAGCACGGTGGCCTTCCTCCGCATTTCCCCCTCTATTTCCCTCTTTTTAGTCTCTACTTCATACTTTTTTTTTGAGAGGGCCATCTTTTCCGCTATCAGATCTTGTTTCCTTCTCTTCTCCTCCCCTATACCTTGCTGATATGCCTGCAGTAGCTGCAGGTCGTTGTCCATAACTAATTGGAAGGCCTTATACCTTCTCAGGGCATCGCCGTAGTTCTCGGCAGAAAAGAGGACCCTTACCATCCCCACCCGATGGAGTTTATACATGGCCCTTACCCGGGATTGAAATATTTCGTCCAGAACAACTAAGCTGGTTTCCAGCTTCGCGATCTCCTCTTCCTGGTAGGCTACCTTCCCCTCAAGCACCTTCATCTCTGTGTCCAGTTCTCTGAACTCAACCTTTTTTCTATCTAACTGGCGCTCGATCTTATCGAGGGCATCGGTGATCTTCTTTTCCTCCCACCACTTCCTCTTAACCTCCTTCTTCTTTTCTGTGAGTTCTTTCTCTACCTCCGTCAGGTCACCCTTCTTCTTCTGAATGGTCTTCTCTAGTTCCTTCGTCCCTTCGCACCGAGAAGGGGAAGGAAACAAGAAAGCGACGATGAGGATGGCGATGAGTATCTTCATGCCCTAAATTCTAGCAGCTTTCCTCAGAGAGAGAAGACCTCCCAACAGACCCGATGCCACCCCAATCCCCAAAATCCAGCCGATCATATTGGGGGGGAGAAAACTCAGACGCAGCTGGCCAAAATAGAGGCTCACGTAGGGGGAGACTTTAAGTGAGAAGAAGTGGAAGAGGACGAGGAGCAGCAGAATGGAGCCCGCTGCACCCAAGAATCCCTGCAAACCACCCTCGAGATAGAAGGGAAGTTTGACAAAAGTGTCCGTAGCCCCTACCAGCTTCAAGATTTCTATTTCACTTTTTTTATTGTAGAGGGTAAGGCGGACGGTGTTGGCGGTGACTGAGACAATGATGACCACCAGAACCCCACCCAAGATCCATAGCCCCCACTTGAGTGTGTAGAGAAAGATGGAGAATCTCTCTAACCAAACACCCCCGTATTGGACCTCCTCTACCTCTTTTATGTTGCCGAGTCTCGCCGCTAGGGCCCGTATGCGCTCGGGCGTCCTGAAGCGCTCATCCATCTGGATCTCAAAGGATGCCGGGAAGACTTCTTCCTTCAGCCCCTTGAGCACCCCTCCATAGCCGGCAAGGTCCCGTTCAAAGGACTCCATGGCCTTGCGTTGAGAGACATAGCTCACCTCTCGGATCCCCTCTTCCCTTTGTAGTTCCCCTGTAAGTTGGAGGATCCTCTTTGCCTCTACCCCATCCTTGAGATAGAGGATGATTTGCACCTTTTTCTCCCAGGCCTCCAGGAAGGAGGCGAAATTGAGGGGAAGGAGCAGAAAAGCGGCGAAGAGGAAAAAGGAGATAGCGATAGTCCCAATGCTTAAGACGTGGGTAGGACCATTCTCTTTCATAACCCCAAAGGTCCTTCGGACGAGGGAGAGAGCACCCATACGTACCTTCACTCCACCATTTCTCCCCTGTAAAGCGGTATGATCCTCTTCGTGTATTGAGCCACCAGGCTTGTATTGTGGGTTGCCACCACAACCGTTGTCCCCAACTGATTGACCTTCTCCAAGAGGTCCATTATCTCAACCGTGAGTTCGGGGTCCAAATTGCCGGTGGGCTCGTCCGCCAAGATGATGGAGGGGGTGTTGGCCAAGGCACGAGCAATGGCTACCCGCTGTTGCTCACCCCCCGACAATTTAAGGGGGGGTTGTTTCAACACCCACTCCTCCAACCCCACCACTTTCAAGACCTGTCTGACCCTTTTCGGGATCTCCTTCTTGTTGTACCCCAGGGCTCGGAGGACCAGTGCGATATTGTCATAAACGGTCTTGTTGTTTAACAGTTTGAAATCCTGAAAGACAAACCCTACCTCTCTGCGGAGCAGAGGGATCTGAGAGTTTTTAAGCCTGGACACATTCCTCTTGTTTACCAAGATCTCCCCCTGATCCGGCCTCTCAACACGGATGATCAATCTCAACAGCGTCGTCTTTCCTGCCCCGCTGGGTCCGGTGACAAAGACAAATTCGCCCTTTTCTATCTTAAAGCTGATATTGGCCAGGGCCTTGATATTCCCCGGATATGTCTTGTAGACCTGAAAGAATTGGATCATGGAACTTGCTTCATTCAAACCCTCGTGCGGGTTTCCCTTGCCTCCCTTGATGAAGATACCATATTCTCGGGAAGGACCTGTGATGTTTCCCGTCAAATAATATTACAAATATAGTTAACATATTCTGGCATTGAATGCAAGAAAGAGAAGAAGCTCGACGAAAAGGGTGTCAACGATTAACAGGCCTATCTCTCAATTGAGGTTGAGAATATAAGAGTATAGAATTGGAAAAGAAGCTGAACCCAAGAAAAATGGCCGGCAAAATGTGGAAGGGTGAAAGCCAGTCTCTTGCCTAACCGAACAAGGATACCCCCCTTGGGGATCAGATTGAAAGGTCGCGCTTGAGTTCATAAGAAGTATCGTGAAATATAAGGTTGCAGAATCGCAAATCGTAAATATGTAGGGGGCAGCCCAGGTAATGTAAGAATTATCTAGCTTTTCTTTTCAATCAGGTGTATTATTGCCTAGTGGCACGGTGACGTCGTACGGAATTTTTCGGGTGCGTTTTATGCGGTGAGAAGGAATTTCATGATTTGCTGGGCTGACCCCTTGTATCCCCCTCTTTCTCCTCCCCGATAATCAAAACCTTCATCGAACCATTAAATACTATATAAAATGAGTACGTATGAGACAGAGTAACATTAGAAATATCGCGATCATCGCCCATGTAGATCATGGGAAGACAACGCTTGTAGACCAGCTCTTCAGGCAGAGCGGGATGTTCCGCGACAACGAAGTCGTCGAGGAACGACTCATGGATTCTCTGGATCTCGAGAGGGAACGGGGTATAACAATTTCTTCGAAGAACGGTTCCTTTAACTATAAGGATTTCTTTATTAATATTATCGATACACCTGGACATGCAGATTTCGGCGGGCAGGTCGAAAGGGTCCTCAAAATGGCTGATGGTGCCCTCCTTCTTGTGGATGCAGCGGAAGGGCCAATGCCACAGACCCGTTTTGTCCTTGAAAAGGCGCTCACCCTGAATATGCCCGTTATTGTCGTTGTCAACAAAATAGACAAACCGGCAGCACGGTGCGCTTGGGTAGTAGATCAGGTCTTTGACCTTTTCGTAAAACTGGGTGCGCCCGACAATATACTTGATTTTCCCGTTATTTATACCTCTGCAAAAGAAGGTTACGCAACCCTTGATTATAACCGAAAGCACGGCACGATGATCCCGCTTTTCGAAATCATCGTACATTCTGTTCCCCCTCCTTCCGGAAATCCCGAAGCCTCCCTGCAGATGCTGGTGAGTTCGCTCTCCTATTCTCCCTTTCTCGGAAGACTCGCTATAGGAAAGATAACCTCTGGACAGTTAAACATAAACAAAGACGTTGTTGTTGCAAAAACTGATGGTTCCATATCACCTGCCCGTATCACGAAGATCTACCGGTTCAGAGGCAACGGCAAGGAAGAGGTTGAGGCTGCCGGCGTCGGTGAAATCGTTTCAGTAGCCGGTATGGAATCAATTATGGTTGGCGAGACTCTTACCGACCCTGAAAATCCTCTCCCGCTTCCCGGTATCAAAGTGGACCCGCCGACACTATCCATGAACTTTATCCCTAACGACTCGCCCTTTTCCGGAAAAGAGGGGAGATTTCTTACGTCGAGACATCTCCGTGAAAGGCTCATTCGTGAGACGCTATCGGACGTTGCACTCATTGTAGAAGAATTGAACGACGGTATTGGATATAAAGTATCCGGCAGGGGCGAGCTTCACCTCTCGATCCTTATCGAAACGATGCGCAGGGAGGGGTATGAATTTCAGGTTACACGACCCAGAGTTATACTCAAAGAGGGAGAGGGCGGAAAGCTTGAACCCTATGAAGAGCTCACGATCGATGTTGATGGCCTCTACGCAGGAAATGTGATCGAAAATCTCGGGAAAAGAAAAGGCCATATGGTCGAAATGCACCATGATAACGGGATGGTCAGGATGCAGTACAGGGTCCCAACGAGGGGGCTTATCGGATTCCGTTCGGAATTTATGACCGAGACAAAAGGTATGGGCACGATGAGCTACATATTTGACGGTTACGACCGGTACGCCGGTGAAATAAAGAACAGGAACAACGGGGCCCTCGTAGTAAAGGAGCAGTGTAGTACCGCGGCGTATGCCCTGTTTAACCTTCAGGAAAGGGGGCAGTTGTTTCTCGGCCCCGGTGAAAATGTGTACGGTGGCCAGATCATCGGAGAACACAGTCGCAATAACGACCTGGTGGTAAACCCTGCTAAAGGGAAAAAGCTTACTAACATGAGGGCCGCGGGCTCTGATGACGCCGTTGTTCTTCCCCCCTGCAGAAAAATGAGCCTGGAAGACTGCATTTCCTACATCAATGATGACGAACTCGTTGAAATAACCCCTTGCTCAATCAGATTACGAAAGATCATACTCGACGAGAACCAGCGCAAAAGGGCACGATTAACCGCAGAAAAGCAATGAGACTATCTTACCTTTAACAAAAAATGCCTAGTGAGTAAAAAGGGCCGATTCTATTCACTTGGTGAGGATTAACAATGAAGGAACTGTATAAACAGGTAAAGAGAGTGGTAATAGGAGTCATAGGATTTACGGTTTTATTGATTGGCGTTGCAATGATTGTATTGCCTGGCCCCTCTTTAATAGTACTATTGCTTGGGTTGGGAATCCTTGCCACTGAATTTATCTGGGCAAGAAGGTTGCTTGAAAAGGTAAGAGGTACAATAAAAACCAAATGGGAGAAATGGCGATGGGGACAAAACCAAGCGAAAAGGAAGAAGGGTACTTTGCGAGGATGGAGTTTGAAAGAAGAAAGAAGATCGAGGAGGAAAAGCACAGGAAACTCGCGGAAGAAGAAAAGAAAAAACTGAAAGATCTTCATTTTATGAGATGCCCCAAATGCGGGATGGAACTGATAGAGATTGATTACAGATCAATAAAGATAGATAAATGCTCTGAATGTGAAGGAATATGGCTTGATGCTGGAGAGATTGAGACGGTATCAAGGCTTGAAAAGACAGGCATTGACAAGTTGTTTAATGTATTCAAAAAGTAAATTGCTTGAATCCATTATACTTGAGCCTGTATGACATCACTTTTAGCTTCTTTTGTATTTGTCGTTCTGGCTGAAATGGGTGATAAAACCCAGTTGCTGGCCATGGCGTTTGCCACGAAGTTTCGCTGGCAGACTGTAATGTGGGGAGTTTTTGTGGCAACCGCAGTTAACCACCTGCTTGCAGCGGCAGCGGGAAGTTATCTGGCCACCGTCGTTCCTTTGAAATATATAAAAATCTCTGCAGCAGTGTCTTTCATACTCTTCGGGCTATGGACTATTCGGGGTGACACCTTAGAGGGCGAAGATAAAAGATTTAAATTCAGTCCTTTTTGGACGGTTACGGTTGCATTTTTTATTGCTGAAATGGGGGACAAGACCCAGCTTGCCACTATAGCGCTGGCTATTGAATATAACACAGTTATCCCGTATGGATGGGAACAACTCTCGGCATGATGGTCTCTAACGCCATTGGCATAACTGTAGGCATCGTTATGGGCAAAAAGATTCCCGAAAGACTGATAAAATGGTTTTCAGCCCTTATATTTATTGCCTTCGGTCTTTTTGGCCTCTACGAAAGCCTTCCTGAACATATCTGGACCCTTCCTGTAATAGCGGCTGGATCAGTGCTTCTTTTGTTGTCAATGTATCTGATATCCTCTATGAACGTAAAAAAGGTCAAAAGAGCATCTATCCGCGAGTGAGAGGAAAGGGGGGATTCTATAAAGGATATAAATTCAATATGTTAATCTAAAGCATTAAGGAGATACCAAGAGGAACTGTCCTGTGAGCAACATTGAGTTGACGATGTCTGGGAGGCAAGAAATTGAAATCGATCATTGCCCGCGGTGCGCGGAATTGTTTGATTGATTCTTGCAGCCTTGTTAAGTTCACCGACCAATGGGCAGGGGATCCCCTGCAAGGTAGAAATCAATTGTAAAGATAGTTCCCTTGAACCCGACTAAAAAGCGGGGCTTGTGAAAAGCATACCATCCCGGCCAAAAAATAAGGGTGCGCCGATGGACTGGCATCAAAGAGAAGCAAACGAGGTCATCGAAAGCCTAGGGTCGTCCCTGCAAGGTCTCTCTTCAGATGAAATCCAAAGGCGGCTTGATCAATATGGACTTAATGAATTAGAAGAAAAAAAGAAAAAGACCTGGATCATAATGTTTCTTGGCCAGTTCAAGGACTTTATGATCCTAATCCTGATCACTGCTGCTATTATCTCCGGAATTATTGGGGAACCCACCGACACCATCGCCATAGCGGTTATCGTTATTCTCAATGCTGTCATCGGCTTTATCCAGGAATACCGGGCCGAGAAAGCCATGGCCGCGCTAAAAAAAATGGCGGCACTTACATCTGTTGTTATAAGAGACAACCGGGTTACTCAAATATCGGCCTTTCAGATTGTACCTGGCGATATTGTCGTCCTTGAGGCCGGAAAGGTTGTGCCAGCCGACATGAGACTGACTGAGGCTGCCCAATTGAAGATTGAAGAGGCAGCTTTAACTGGCGAATCGGTCCCGGCCGAAAAACATATTAAGGCCCTTGGAGACCCATTATTGTCTTTGGGCGACAGGAAGAACATGGCCTATAAGGGGACCTTTGTTACTTATGGCCGTGGTACGGGGGTAGTCGTTGCCACCGGTATGGAGACCGAGCTGGGAAGGATCGCCTCCATGCTCCAGGACGAAGAGGAAATGAAGACGCCTCTTCAGAAGAGACTGGCCGGTTTTGGTCAGAAGCTGGCCCTGGCCGTTCTGGCTATTTGCGCCATTA
>MGQF01000006.1:26267-34718 GCA_001797745.1 Deltaproteobacteria bacterium RBG_13_52_11 | reverse complement strand
GTCGGCCTGATGCGGGCAGAACCTCCCCTTTTGATGCTACTCACAGCCATTTCCCTGGCAGTTGCCGCCATACCTGAAGCACTCCCGGCGGTAGTAACCATCTCTCTGGCCCTCGGTGCAAAAAAAATGGTTAAACAGAATGCCTTGATCAGGAAGCTTCCGGCTGTGGAAACCCTTGGTTCGGTTACCTATATCTGTTCGGATAAAACCGGGACCCTGACTTTAAATAAGATGACCGTGGAAGAAGTTTATTTGGATGGTAAGCTTTGTCGTAGTACGGAGATTAAGAGTGAAGGTTTGATTAAAAGTGACCTGACAAATCATTTACTGCCCTTTCCTACCCTTTTTTCTGCTTTAGCCTTAAGTAATGATGCCCGGGAGGATAATACCGGCAAGGTTATGGGTGATCCGACTGAAATCGCCTTGTTTCAGATAGCCCGGGAAAAAGGTTTTAACAAAAAGGATCTCGAAGAAGCCTTCCCCCGTGTGGCGGAAATTCCCTTTGATGCCGACAGGAAATGCATGACTACTATTCATAAGGTGGGCCTGGCAAACGGAGTAGAAGCCGGATATATCTCCTTTACTAAAGGCGCTGTGGATGTCCTGATGGATAAGTCCCGTTATGTTTTGTCCTCAGAAGGTCCCTGTCCTCTGGAAGCCGAAGAAATCCTTCTCAGGAATGAAAAGATGGCGGCTGATGGTTTGAGGGTTTTATGTGTTGCCATGCGAAGGTGGGAAAGACTCCCGGAAACCGTATCCCCAGAAAATGTGGAACAAGGGCTAACCTTTTTAGGCCTGGTAGGTCTCATGGATCCTCCCAGGGGAGAGGTAAAAGAAGCTATTAGCTTATGCAAGGCAGCCGGAATCAGACCGGTGATGATTACCGGAGATCACCCCATCACGGCCTGGGCAATAGCCAGGAGGCTTGGCATTATTATAGATGGTTCCAAAGCGGTTATGACCGGCAGGGAACTGGAGAAGCTGCCCCCGGAGGAGTTTGAAAAAAGGGTCGAAGATATCAGGGTCTATGCCCGGGTTGCCCCGGAACAGAAGCTAAAAATCGTCAAAGCCCTCCAGGGCAAAGGGCAATTCATTGCCATGACCGGCGATGGGGTAAATGACGCCCCGGCCTTAAAGAGGGCAGATATCGGAATTGCCATGGGTATCACCGGTACCGATGTTTCCAAAGAGGCTGCCCACATGATCCTGCTCGATGATAATTTTGCCACGATTGTTAAGGCGGTCAAAGAAGGAAGAAAGATATTTGACAACATCAGAAAGTTCATAAAATATCTATTGACCACCAATTCTGGGGAGATCTGGACCCTTTTTCTGGCACCCCTGCTGGGTTTGCCCATCCCCCTGCTCCCCATTCATATCCTTTGGATAAACCTGGTAACCGATGGGCTTCCTGCTTTGGCCCTTTCTGTGGAACCGGAAGAAGGAGATGTGATGAAGCGCCCTCCCCGGCATCCTGGAGAAAGTATTTTTGCTCAGGGGCTTGGCCTTCACGCCATCTGGGTTGGTTTGCTCATGGGCGCAGTAGTACTATTTGTTCAGGCCTGGTCCATAAAAACTGGAAACAGCCACTGGCAGACAATGGTTTTTACCGTACTCTGTCTTTCGCAACTGGGCCATGTCCTAGCCATCAGGTCCGAGAAGGAGTCGCTTTTTAGGCAGGGATTATTGTCCAACAAATCTCTATTGGGAGCTGTTCTCTTAACTTTTGTTCTCCAAATGGCTACCATTTATTTGCCTTTTCTAAATCCTTTATTTAAAATAGAACCGCTGACATTGAATGAACTGGCTTTTACACTCCTATTATCCTCCGTAGTTTTCTTCGCAGTGGAGATCGAGAAACTAATAAGAAGGCGACAAATCAATCGAAATGCCTATTAAGGTAACCGCTTTTGCCAATTTAGCTGCCCTATGATAAAATCGCGTTTGCTCCACATGAATTGTTTTAACTAACCAGGATATCACTATTGTGGGGAAGACTCGGAAAGATGGTGATAACTCACTCTTCTCAAGACGGAACACATGAAAAAAAATCAGTAGCAATGAGTTCTGTCATTGCGGCTGTTGGCCTGACCGGTTTCAAGCTTGTCGTAGGGATTACCACAGGAAGTCTGGGCATCCTTGCCGAAGCAGCCCATTCCGGTCTCGATCTCATGGCTGCGGTGATGACCTTCTTCGCGGTCCGCATTTCCGGCAAACCGGCGGACCGCACTCACCATTATGGTCATGGCAAGGTGGAAAACCTCTCCGCACTCTTTGAGACCATGCTTCTTCTCGTGACATGCTTTTGGATCCTGTACGAAGCGAGCCACCGTCTTCTGTATCATAAAGCTGATTTAATGGTTACCTACTGGTCTTTCGCTGTCATGATCACGTCTATTGTGGTAGATGTCTCTCGTTCCCGTATGCTGTATCGGGCAGCCAGAAAGTACAATAGCCAGGCCCTTGAGGCGGATGCCTTGCACTTCAGCACCGATATCTGGAGCTCCGCGGTGGTCATCTTGGGATTGGTTTGTGTGAAGATCAGCGAATGGGTGCCGCGTGTAGCGTTTCTGCGCCACGCAGATTCGGTGGCAGCCATCATGGTGGGGTTGATCGTGGTTTACGTCAGCATAAAACTCGGTATTCGCACGATTCAGTCACTGTTGGATGTTGCCCCTTCAGGTATTGAGGACAAAATCATCTCTGCGGTAGAATGCCTGCCAGGCGTAACCGATTGCCACCATGTGAGGTTTCGATATTCAGGATCTCAGCTTTTTGTGGATATCCATATCCTTATAGATGGTGAGCAAACCCTAAAAGAAGCCCACGATCTCACTGAAGAAATCGAATCGATCATCCAGCAACTTTTGCCGAATGCCGATGTCACTATCCACCCTGAGCCAACTACGTAATATACTATTTCCCGCCGGCGACGTCTCATTGTATCACTTTTTTTATTCGCGTGCATGTTCCGGAATCTCCCAAAAAACACCTGATGGTAAGAACCGGTTTCTCCCTAGGGAAGGCATCGGGCAAAAATTTTATTGTATATCACGATGAAAAAAGGCAAAATAGGGGTCAGCCCAGGAATTTAAGGCATATGAGTATAACGAAGCAAGATATCAAAGTCCTCAGGCAGACAAGCTCCAAACTGTTTCGTTTGGCTTGTACGATAGGCATTTCTTTGATAATCATTGTCTTCTTAACAGGTGCGGTGAACAATATACGGCTTTGCCACCGCTTTGCAGTTATGGCGGGGTTCACCGTTGGACAAGTCTTCAACAAATGGATCACGGGTATTTCTGAGTCGGAAACCCAGCTTGAAATAGTGCTGTTGGCGGTACAAAGATTACAAATGGCACTTGGTTCACTTGCAATAGTTGCACTATTAGCTGTGGCCCTCTGGGTGCTGCTATCCACATCCTACAGAAACGCCCGAATACTGAAGGCTCTCAAGATCAGGAAACGCTGACGTCCAATAACTTCGTGGCCAGGCAAAAGGATTAAACCATGCGAACAAGTGCGCACAACATGATACAAGGGAGACGAGTATCTCCTTTGTCAGCGCCGCAATGAACAAAAGGTGACGAACATAAAACTATATATAATTATTGCTGCTTCTTCCTTCGGTTTGATGATTGTTGGAAGCATTGTTTCCGATGTCCTTGCGTCAAGAGGATATACGTCTGATCCTCAGCTTGAAAAGATACTGTTAACAATCTATTTTGCCCTTTTTCTTGCCCTTGCCTTCGCAGCAGTGCCGATCTTTTTGAGAGTATTTACCACACTACAAATGCGAATCGGTAATGGGGATTTACCCCCCATCCAATGGATCAGAAAAAATGAATATGCCATAACCTATTGTGTGTGGGGAATTTTTCTTCTGGGGTTAATGATATCTCTTCCTACAGTTATAAAGGATTGGTTTTTAAAATAGCATTTTTGTATCAATTAAAAAGTTCTCTAAAACGGAGAAAGGTCATTCAAAGGCTTGACCCGTTTTCGTTTTTCTGATTCAATGTACCATGTATCACCCAATGTGTTCTTCAGAAGGTGGAGCTTATCAAAAGATGCTCCAAACCGTGGGGTAAGAGGTGCCGCTGTGAGGGACATCGTGCGTACCGCAAAGAATTCCTTGATTGGAGGAAAAACCATGAAGAGAATTTTCATCATATCTTGTATATCTCTCCTGCTGGCATGTAACGCCTTTGCGGAAAGGAAGGGTGGATCAGATATGAAGCCGCAGAATGACATCAATGCAATACTCTCCTGTTTCGGTTATGGGTATAAAGTATCAGTTACTATTAACGGGGTCCCTACATCGATAAAAGGGGGTAAATCGGAAAGCATGCGGCTTTTCAACCAGGATAATGAGATGGCAAAGAGCGCGCCCCCTGAGATGAAGAAATTATTCATGTTGAAACCGGGTGAAAACCAGATTCAGATCGAGTACAAGAAAGAGGGCACTGCGAATGATAAGCTCACCCTCTCACTCGAACTGGAAGGGTACCCGGCACCGGTGTTCTTGCTCTACAGTGCCAAGAAACCATCGGGAAAAGTGACTAAAAGCGTAATCCTCCAGAAGGCAGTCCCTCAGGACTTCAAACCGGTCTTTATTTCTGATGAGGGGGAAAACAAATCCGCCTTTGTCCATGTCAGCACCATGGATGCCACAATCACCCCTATCTTGAACAACGTTAAAGGGATGACCCTTGCCGGGATGCCTGGCTCAATACCACTTGAGGGGGTAAAACCTGGCAAGAATGAACTGGTTATCAAGTACAAGGCAGATCCTTCCTCAACCAAGGAATTGAAGTTTGCTGTTATTACCCCGGAGTGGAAAAAGTTTATTACTAAGAAGATCACCGATCCGTCGGAAAAGGAAGAAAAGTTCACGTTCAACGTGAAATGATCAATCGCAATTTCAAACACCCTCGAGAGTTATCTGTTCATCTATAAAGCTACAGAGAGAAGATATCTCAATGAATACGAAAAATGATACGCACCTAAAAACTGTCGGCTACATATTATGGCTCTTTGGATTTACAGGCTCCCATCGTTTTTATTTCGGCAAGCCGATCTCGGGGACTATCTATTTCTTCACCCTTGGTCTTCTTGGTATCGGCTGGCTCATTGATTTTTTCCTCATCCCGTCGCTGGATCGGCAGGCTGATCTGAGATTCCGTGCAGGTCGCATCAATTATACTGTTGCATGGATACTACTCACCTTCCTCGGGCTCTTAGGCATTCACCGGATGTACATGGGGAAGTGGCTCACCGGCATTATTTATCTGCTGACAGGTGGTGTGCTTGGCCTGGGATATCTTTATGACTTCTGGACCCTCAATGACCAGATCACCGTCATAAATAGCTCTCCATAAAACAGACGTCATGTGCACGGATGATGAAGCGCCCCTAACCTCTCAATGTAGCTGCCCTCGCCTGGACCGACCCCTATTTGTGATTTCTGGTTGACTTAATCAGTGGGGGTTTTATAATGAAGACGGTGCCGGGAATAAAGGCACACTCTTTTTGCCGAGGTGTATGATGCAGTTTGAACAGACTTTTATGAATTTTTTGCTTCATCATCAGGAGAAGTACAACCGCACCTATCACTTCTTGATCCTGATGGAAGCATTGATGAGTGCGGCAAAACACATCCAATACTATTATCTGACAGGCGCGCTGAGGGGACATCTCGGGTTTGCAGATGCCGTCAATGTCCAGGGCGAGGACGTGATGCGTATGGACTCGATTGCCCATGAAATTACCGTTCATTACCTCAGGACAACGGGGAGAGTTATTCATGTGGTCAGCGAAGAGTCGGCTGACATAATCCCACTCAATGTAGATGGCGGCCGTTATTTTGTGTACTTTGATCCGCTAGATGGTTCTTCAAATGTCCCGCACGGTTTGCCCGTCGGTTTTCTGTTCGGCATCGCGAAACGAAATCTTGAAGGTCCGGAGGATTATCATCTGAGGTCAGGCAAGGACTACATAGCTGCAGGAATGTTTGTCATCCCTACCGGAACGTTTACCATTGCCTTAAAGGAGGCGGGAACATGGAGGTTTCATATCGATGAGATCATGAATTATGTCAAGCCGGTACGGATGATACTCCCGGAGGATGCCAAGAGCTGGGAGCTGTCATTCAATTCTGCCAACCGCAGTACCTATGCGCAGAACGTCCAGGAATGGATACATAACAATGAAAAGAACTATGCATTCAGATATCTCGGTGCCCTGGCAGGTGACTTCCACCGTATCCTCAGTACGGGGGGTATGTTCATGTATCCCGCAATAGTCAATCACCCAAACCCTAAAAAAAACCGGCCCGCCGGGAAACTCCGGCTCATGTACGAAGCAGCTGTGGTAGCATTCATGTGTCGGGAAGCTGGTGGACACGCTGTTGATGAAACGGGTACGCCCATCCTTGATATTCAGCCTGAGAACCACCACCAGAGAACCGCCCTGTATATGGGATCGAAGCCTTTGGTCGACGACATAACCAGAGTCTTGACTACCTAAATAACTACTCAAGCCTTTTCTTATCCCATCCTCTCGTACCCCTGTCTGATACAAGAGAACCAGCCCCTTTTCCCTCTTGGGCGAAGGGTAAAGATAGAATCGGGAATACAATCAGGTGAAATCCTAAAACGGCTCTTCGTTTAACAGTGCCGATGTCTATATCAGGGCAAGGCTGTCAGCCATGGCAAGGCCGGCACGGGTTGGATACAGATAACCGTCCTCAATAGCAATGAGGCCCTCATCTTGCAGTTTGGTCAACCTATCCCCTTTTTGGGTGAGCAGGTCACAACGATAGTGGGTTGCGTAGTCTTGGAGATGAATTCCTTTTTTCGTCCGAAGTCCAAGGTACAGGGCTTCCAATTGCAGTTGTTCCATCGTCAAGATCTCAGATGCCTCAAGAGGTGGTTTCCCTGATTTGAGCACGGTGATGTATCGGTCAACGGATCGATAATTCCACCACCGCTGATTCGCCAAAAAGGAGTGGGCGCTCGGGCCCAGACCAAGATAGGGTGTATGATCCCAATATTTTTGATTGTGCCGAGAGGTGAGTGTCATATCCCTGGCAAAATTTGAAACCTCATAGTGGATATATCCGGCATCTTCAAGCATTTCAGCCGTCTTGATAAAAAATTCGTGCTGCAGATTTTCATCAGGTAACGAGAATGCTCCTTGTTGATATCTGATCCCCAGAGGGGTGTCAGGCCCCACGGTGAGTTGGTAACACGATAGATGTGCCGGTTCAAACGTGAGCGCACGCCTCACGGTATCCAACCATGCATCCATTTCCTGCCCAGGGATCCCATAGATCAGGTCCAACCCGATATTGGCGAAGCCCGCGCGGTAAGAAGCATCTATGGCGCTAATGGCCTGGTTTACGGAATGCCTTCGTCCGAGAAAATCCAGGATTGCCTGGTCGAAAGACTGGACTCCAATAGTGAGGCGATTGATCCCCATTGCTCGAATCGACTCAAGGTAGGCCCGATCCAGGTCCGCCGGATTGGCCTCCAGGGTGATTTCCGGATTCGGCGCCAGCTGGAAGTTTTTCAGAACCCTTGTCAGGATTGCTTCCACCTGCCCGGGATTAAGAATCGACGGAGTCCCTCCTCCCACATATACCGTATCAAAAGGTTCGAATCTGCCACGGTATAGCTCCATTTCTTTGAAGAGGGCCTCCAGAAACGCGGGGAGCATTGAGATGGAGCTTACTGAGTAGAAGTCACAGTAGCTGCATTTGCTCAGACAAAAAGGAACGTGAATATAGAGGCCGGGAGTTTTAGCGTTCATGCACATTACCGACCACAGGGTTCGATCCCGCCACAGGCGGGACTAGCCCCCGTTACTTATCTGTGTCCGACCTCAACACGGATAAAAAGGCGCTCTGGGGGATCGACACGGATCCAACCATCTTCATCCTCTTTTTCCCTTTCTTCTGTTTCTCAAGGAGCTTGCGTTTGCGGGTAATATCCCCTCCATAGCACTTTGCTAAAACATCCTTGCGAAACGGCGAGATCGTCTCCCGTGCTATGATGTCCCCGCCGATCGCTCCCTGAATGGCTATCTTGAACATCTGACGCGGGATTTCTTCCTTCAGCCTTTCGCAGAATTGTAAAGCGCGCCCACGAGCGCTGTCGCGGAAAACGATCTGGGATAGGGCATCCACCTTTTCGCCGTTCACGAGGATGTCGAGGAGAGCCAGGTTGCTTTCTCGGTAGTCAATGACTTCGTAATCAAAAGACCCATAACCCTGCGTCATGGACTTAAAACGATCATAAAAGTCGTAGAGCACCTCAGCTAACGGCAGCTCATAGATCAATTCGATTCGTTTGGGGCCCAGATAATGCATTTTTGAGTTGATGCCCCGTTTCTCCGTGCAGAACTTTATGACCGAACCGAGATACTTATCCGGCATGATCATGGTGGCGC
>MGQF01000006.1:15568-26200 GCA_001797745.1 Deltaproteobacteria bacterium RBG_13_52_11 | reverse complement strand
TTCTCGACAGCGACGGCCAGGTCTTCATAGTCATCCGAGGCAATCGGATAGATAGAGGCGAATACCACGGGTTTGAATTCCCTGAAGCCGGGCAGGGGTTTCGCACGGGGTCTGTGATCGTGGGTGATCGTATCCCCGATGTGTGTGTCCGAGACTGTTTTTACGCCGGCGATGATATACCCTACCTCGCCGGCAGAGAGCTGGTCTGCCTTTACCCTCGTGAGGAGGAAATTGCCTACCTCCTCGACCTTATAGGCCGCTTGATTGGACATAAGGCGGATCTGATCTCCCGGCTTTACCGTGCCGTCAAAGACACGGCAATGGATCACGGTCCCACGAAACGAATCGTACTGGGCATCAAAGATCAGGGAGGCCAAAGGTGCTTCCGGATCACCTTTCGGAGGAGGAATCCTCTGCACAATGGCCTCCAGGATCTCCTCGATGCCGATCCCTTCTTTCGCCGAGCACTGAAGGTGCGAAAAAGGATCTAACCCCAGCTCGGTATCTATTTGCCCGATCACCCGTTCCACGTCCGCGGTGGGTAGATCAATCTTATTAATGACCGGTATGATTTCAAGGTTATTTTCCATAGCGAGGTAAAGATTGGCGATCGTCTGGGCCGCGACTCCTTGGGCGGCGTCGATCAAGAGGAGAACGCCTTCGCAGGAGGCAAGCGCCCGAGAAACTTCGTAAGAAAAATCCACGTGCCCGGGGGTATCAATCAGGTTGAGGCTATATTCTTCTCCATCCTGGGCTTGATAAGGGAGGGTAATTGCCTGGCTCTTAATGGTGATCCCCCGCTCGCGCTCGATATCCATGGTATCGAGGATCTGATCCTGGAAATTCCGGGGGTCAATGACACCGGCGTGCTGGATCAACCTATCTGCCAGGGTTGATTTTCCATGGTCGATATGGGCAATGATGCTGAAGTTGCGGATGTTTTTCATCATACGAAGAACCTTAAACGCATATTATACCCTAAAGGGCGGCATTTTAGATACTGCCCATTTTGAGAGCTGCAACTGCTTCATACACGCAACCCGCCTGTGGGTCAAATCATTTTTTATAGGTGGATCATAAGAAACGTGGCAAGGGCTGTCCTCGTTGCACGATAGGGGGCAGGTGGGGAGAGGTTGGACAGTTAGAAAAATTGCGAGAATTCCCAGGCTGATGCCCCCTTTTCTCTTCGCTTTCGCTATCACAACTTTTCTTGACAAACATCGTTAATTTTTTTATAATTTGATTGCGCGTCCTCCTCTATCTCAATGACACTGCATAGGGGCAGAATAAGCTCAGGATAGGTCTTGTCAGAAAATGCAAGCATGCAAATACTGCGGACAATTAAAAACGCCCGTTAAATCGCATATTATCCCGCGCTCATTTTACGAAATTAAGGCTTTCAGTCAGAACGCACCTCATAATTCGCTGTCAATGCTATCAGATGCTGAAGACCTAAAACCTATAAAGAGACCCATTGACATTTACGATGAAGAGTTATTCTGCAAAGAGTGTGAAGATAAATTTATGATCTACGATGATTACGCATTCAAAATATTGAACGAACAAAGCAGCCACAGAAAACCTTTGAGAGATGAGAAAGGGCAAGAGCTCGGTGCCTATTATGAAACCTATGAATATAATAAACTAAAACTGTTTTTCATGTCTGTTTTATTAAGGGCAGGGCTTAGTGACGTTCTTTTCTTTAAACATGTCAAAGTCGGACCATATATTGAGCTCATCAAAGATGCCATTGACGCCGGAACGGCACCTGATTCAAATGATTTTGCGGTTTTTCTGGCATATGATGATGAAACAAAAAAGGGGCTTGTAATGTTTCCTCCAGCTCAAAAAAGAATAGAAAAAATAAAATTTTACCATTTTCATATAGGGCACGTGATTTTCTACATTAAAGTGGATAAAAGAGATACTCCAAAGGATTTGCAGCCAATTATCTTGAAACCAAATGGGAAGCTCTTTCTCATAAAATTCAGTCTCAAGGATGCAAATGCCTACGACATACTAAAGGGCATGGTGAGGGTTCACTATGAAATCGAATAAAAAAATCCGTATTTTTGATGGTGCCATTGCGATTGTCACCGGTGGCGCATCGGGCATTGGCCGAGCGCTTGCCGAGGAATTGGCAAGGCGTGGCTCAGAGGTGATACTTGTTGATCTTCAGATAGAATTAGCGGAAGAAGTCGCCGCAGAAATCCGCGCTTCCGAAGGCAAAGCAAAGGCAGCGAAGATAGATGTGACTGATTTTCCTGCCATGGAGCAGCTCGTCCGAGCAACGGTTAAGCGCACCGGGCGATTGGACTACATTTTTAACAATGCGGGGATCGCCATCGGCGGCGGCGTCGACCTTTACCATATCGGAGATTGGAATCAAACAATAGATGTCAACCTCCGTGGCGTGATCAATGGAATCCAAGCAGCATACCGCATTATGCTGAAGCAGGGATTCGGGCATATCGTCAATACCGCCTCCATGGCCGGGCTGATGCCCTCTCCAGGAGCGACAGCCTATTCGACAACCAAGCATGCCGTGGTAGGCCTTTCCGAATCCTTGCGGGCCGAGGCCGCGCAGAGGGGGGTACGCGTGAGCGTCATATGCCCCGGCGTCATTCGTACGCCTATCTTAGAAGGAGGGGGGAAATACGGCAAAATGCTTATAGATATCCCTCCTGAAAAAATGCGCCGTATGTGGGAAAGACTCAGGCCCATGCCCCCCACTATATTTGCAAAAAAGGCGCTCAATGCAGTTGCAAAAAATAAGGCGATCATTATCTTCCCGTCATGGTGGAAGTTGTTCTGGTGGATTAACCGTTTATCCCCTTCCCTTGGGATATCCCTGGCAAAAAAGGCTATTCAAGATAACGACAGGAGGCTCGGGTTGCAGTAGAGGCGGTAACCCGCATTGCTGACCGTGGCCATAAATCTGCGATTGGGGTCGTGCGACGGGGCTACTCGCGTGTCCTGCTTTCACTGAGGTCTTTCTTGACAACCATAGTCCGTTTGTCCCATACTTCCGACAGGCATTCTCTTGTGCCGCAATAAAGCTGCATAGAGATAAGGAAGGACAGGGGATCAAGTTGAAGCAGGATGCAAAGGGAATAGACCCCTTTGTGTTCTTTCTACCTACTAATACCGAGGAGGTGTAGGATGAAAAAATTGTTGTTTCTGTTTTTGTTGATGAGTCTGTTCACTGCAGGGGCTGCCGTTGCCCAGACACCGGCTTCCCCACCACCCAAAGTGGATTCAGGAGATACTGCCTGGCTCCTTATCTCCGCGGCCCTGGTGATGCTGATGACACCTGCCCTTGCCCTGTTCTACGGCGGTATGGTGAGAACAAAAAATGTCTTGGGGACGATCATGCAAAGCTTTATAGCCCTGGGGGTGATCACGATCCAGTGGATACTCTACGGATACAGCCTCGCGTTTGGGCCTGATATCGGCCACATCATCGGAAGTCTTAAATGGGCCGGGCTCAGTGGTGTGGGACTGGATCCCAACCCTGACTACGCGGCCACAGTCCCTCATCAGGCATTTATGATCTTTCAGATGATGTTTGCCGTGATTACACCCGCTTTGATCGCAGGGGCCTTTGCCGAGAGATTTAAGTTTAAGACCTATCTCTTATTCCTCATTCTGTGGGCAACATTTGTCTATGACCCCCTTGCCCACTGGGTGTGGGGAGTAGGAGGGTGGATCAGAAATCTTGGCGGGCTTGATTTCGCCGGGGGGCTGGTCGTCCATATCAGCGCCGGAATTGCCGCACTGGCAGCCGCACTCGTCGTGGGAAAACGGAAGGGTTATGGTGACGAACCCATGCCTCCGCACAACCTGACCATGACCCTCATGGGCGCGGGTATTCTCTGGTTTGGTTGGTTTGGATTCAATGGAGGGAGCGCCGTTGCATCGGGTTCGCTTGCAACCTCTGCCTTTGTGGCGACCCAAATCGCCGCAGCTACGGCAGCGCTTTCATGGATGATAGCTGAATGGGCGTACAAAGGGAACCCGACTGTTTTAGGGGCTGCGTCGGGTGCGGTAGCAGGCCTGGCTACCATAACGCCTGCCTCAGGTTTCGTGGGACCCCTCCCGGCTATCGTCATTGGACTTGTTGCCGGTGCGTTATGCTATTATGCCGTTAACTTGAAAACTAAATTCGGATACGATGATTCCCTCGATGTCGTCGGTGTTCACGGCGTGGGCAGCACATGGGGCATATTGGCCACGGGGTTGTTTGCATCGAAGGCAATTAATGCAGCAGGAAATAATGGCCTATTCTTTGGCAATCCCTCACTGCTCGGGATTCAGGCGCTCAGCGTCGTTTCCGTATTGATTTATTCCTTTGTGGTAACATTTATCATTTTGAAGGTCCTTGATTGGACTATGGGCTTGAGAGTAAGCGAAGAACATGAAATCAATGGGCTGGATATCAGTCAGCATGGTGAAGCAGGATATTCTTTTTAATTAAGTTCGGCGTCATTAGTTCGGAGCTCGGAGAAAAATACTTTTGTACTCCTCGCTCCCAACTGAACAAGGAGGTTATATGAAAAAGATCGAGGCAATTATCAAGCCATTCAAATTGGACGATGTAAAGCACGCCTTATCCAAGATCGGCGTTCAGGGCATGACGCTCACCGAGGTCAAGGGCTTCGGAAGGCAAAAAGGGCATACAGAAGTTTACCGCGGAGCAGAATACAAGATCGACTTTCTCCCCAAGGTCAAGATTGAATTGATCACCACCGATGACATGGTCCCCCAGGTGATCGAGACCATTGAGCGGTCTGCCAAGACGGGAAAGATCGGAGATGGGAAGATCTTCATATGCCCTGTGGAAGAGGTGATTCGAATCCGAACGGGTGAACGCGGAAGGGATGCTATTTGAATCAAGCATCCCCCGGGGGTATGAGGGGTCAAGAGTCGCCTAAAATGGAGAAAGGTCGAACAAAGACCCCATCATTGTGCGCCTGCCATTGAAAGGAGGCCCTATGACCTTTAAAAAAAGAGTGGATGAGGATCTTTGCAAAACCGAGGTTGCCCATACCTATGAATTTCGCAAGGAGATCCCCCAGATTGTGGAGCAGATGGTGCTTTCCTGCAGCCGTTCGGATTGCTTTGATCATATTGAGCCGGAGCCCATCCCTTCCAGAGACCTGATTATTGATATCCTCGCCAGGTTGAGGCGCATCCTCTATCCCGGCTATTTTATCAACAGTCGGGTGGACCAGATGAACCTGCCGTATTATTTTGGCCAGGAGCTGACGGCCCTTTTTGAAATCCTGGCAGTGCAGATCACCCTGGCTATCCGCCATGAATGCCTGAGGTATAAGCTACCGTGCACCCATTGCGAGGAGCGCGGGCAGGAAGTAGCCATCATCTTTATGCGTGCCCTCCCCCCCTTGCGCACGACTTTGGCTAAAGACGTCCGCGCATCGTATGAAGATGACCCGGCTGCCAAGGGGTATGATGAAATCATTTTCAGTTATCCCGGGCTCTATGCCATCACGGTCTATCGCCTCGCCCATCTGCTTCATGAACAGGGCGTTCCCTTGATACCGCGCATTATGACCGAATATGCCCATAGCGTAACCGGGATCGATATCCACCCCGGCGCTCATATCGGTGAAGGCTTTTTCATCGATCATGGCACAGGCGTGGTGATTGGAGAGACGAGCGACATCGGCAATCGGGTGAGGATCTATCAAGGCGTGACCTTGGGCGCCTTGTCGGTGCCGAGCAACGCGGTTGAACAACTGCGCACCCGTAAACGGCATCCCACCATTGAAGATGACGTGATCATCTACTCCGGCGCCACGATCCTGGGCGGCGGGACCGTCATCGGCGCCAGGTCCATCATCGGCGGTAATGTCTGGCTCACGGAATCTGTGCCGCCGGATACCAGGATTTTTCTTAAAAAACCGCCTATGATCTATAAAAGCAAAAACCGGGTTGTTAAGGAAAGGCCGAGACAAGTCAAAAGCTAAAGGAGGGAGGATTCACAATGGCTAAAAAAAAGGAGCGAGGAGTTTGCAGGGGGGATGCCGGCGCGGTCTTTGGTCCGGTCTGGGTAATGGGCTGGCTCTTTACCATCGGCTATCTCGGGCTGCCGTTTTTTTGGCAGGGGTTGCTCGCCTTGCTGATTTGGCCGTACTATTTGGGAGCAGCCCTGCGATAAACGCTTTTTTCTTGCGTTAACCTATATAAATAGCATTAACTTATGTTAACTATTGCATAACAGGTTAACTTATGTTAACTTGCAAGCATTGAGTTAACACAGCATATTGCAGGTCAGAACCATGGTCAACAAAAAATACATCACTATTCCGGAACTGGCTAAGCTCCTCGGGGTCAGCCGCATCGCCATCTACAAGCGGGTCAAGAAAGGGCAGATCCCTGCCACGAAGATAGGCAGGACCTACGTTATTACGGACCAGACTATCACAGACATCCTCGGCAAGGAGCTAACAAGAACGGGAAAGGAACGTATAGACGCCGCTGTTCGTAAAACAGTACAGGAATATGGGGAAGTCCTGAAGCAGTTGGCTAAGGGATAGTGAACATCATCACCATAGCGGACGTAGAATACCTTGCTTTCCAACTTGCAAAGGGACATCTCTCTTTTGACGAGCCCATACCGGATTTCTCTACCCGGTTTCCCCATGTGCTTGAAAGCTGTGTGGTGACCCCATTTCAGAGATTCTCGGGCAAGGCCTTGTACCCAACGTTGGTCGCTAAGGGCTAGTATTCTCTTTTACCTTATGATCAAAAACCATCCCTTTCAGAATGGTAACAAAAGAATTGCCATGACCACCGTGCTCACCTTCTTGTTTGATAACGGCAAATGGCTGAAGGCCGATGCCCAGGAATTGTATAATTTCACTGTGTGGGTGGCACAGAGCCCATCAGGGTTTAAAGAACAGGTCGTCGCGGCAATACAGAAGTTCATTCGAGATCATCTGGTAGATGCGCACTAATCTGCTTGACAAGGCCATGCAGTTGTTAAATCTTTAATCGAGGTTGGAGCAGGGGAGTATTCCATCCCGCCTTCCATATCACAACATTTTTATTATGACCTCTTGACTTTATGTATGCTTTTGCATACAACGTATTACAATAGTATCAGGAGGTGTCTCATGAATACAGCGATATCAGTCAGGCTCCCTAAGGCCCTCGCGGATCAGCTTGACGCCGTAGCCAAGGAGACGGAAAGGTCTCGCTCTTACATCATCCAAAAAGCCATCGAGTCGTATATAGAAGACTATGCAGATCTTCAGGTGGCCCTGGACCGGCTCCACGACAAAACAGATCCCGTTATCTCGGGCAAAGAGTTGAGGAAAGCGCTTGGCTTATAACATCGTTTACAAGAAATCAGTCCAGCGTGACTTGAAAAAAGTGCCCAAGGCGGAAGCCGATCGCATTTTAAATCACATTGAGCAAGAGCTTTCCAAGAACGCCGATGCCTATCCGGTGCTCAAAGGCCGATTTGCAGGTCTTCGAAAATATCGCATCAATGACTACCGGGTAATCTACGCTATCGTAGGGAATGATTGCCTCGTGCTGAGAGTAGGTTACCGGAAAGAAGTTTATAAGAGAGAAATTTAAAAAAACTCTCCTTGTCAATTCGCCGAAAATGCACTATGATCGAACTAGCGTATTACGATATGATTATCGATAGGAGGATCGTATGGGACTTGTTACTGTCTCCCCAAAATTCCAGGTCGTTATCCCCCGGGCCGTTCGAGAGGCGCTGGGCATCAAACCAGGGCAGAAGATCCAGGTAGTGCACTATGACAACCGCGTTGAGCTCATCCCCTTCAAGTCTGCTAAGCGAACGAGGGGATTTTTAAGAGGTATCGATGCCACCGTGGAAAGAGAGTCTGACCGCGCATAAATGTGGCTGATTCTTCCGGTTGGATTGAATACTTTGCGAACATCAAAGGCGTGAGGTACATTCAAAAGCCTTAGTCATCTTCCCTTGCCCAACAAGTCGATTGGTTCGAATCCCGCTTTCACTATAAATGACTATCTTGACAAACGCCGTTCATTTGTTCCATACTTGCAATAAGTACTCTTTTGTGCCGCACTATTGCTCCATAGAGGCAAAAAGAGGTGGAGGATAATGTCAGGGTGGGAAGCTCATTTATTAACATTAACGATGGAGGCTAAAATGTTCAGATCATCATTCTTCCTTCGTTTAGTATCATTAACATTTTTTATTCTATTAATAGGGTTAGCTTCCCAGGTCTGCGCACAAGAAAATACCTTTACCTATAAAGATTTTTCTCTTTCCTTGCCGGAGGGTTGGTCCACACAGGAAATTCCACAGGGTTCTGAGAAAGAATTGATTGGTTCCCTCAAATCTGACAAAATTTCAGCGACGACTGTCTTGGTGTTCTGCTACTCATCGTGGCTACATAGCTACAGCTCCGTTCGGATTGTTGGGTTGAAAACGATTGCTGCGTCCTACCCAAAAGGCCAGGAGATGCTTAAGAAACCAACGAAGATGAAGACCAATGGCGGTTATACGGCAGCCGTGGAGTTCTGGAAGGGTGCTGTTGATGCCGGCGGCCTCATAGTCTTTCTTCGATCGCCCATGGGAATCATGGAGACAAAGCCGGGATGGATACTGATGCTTGGCTTTACACCGGATTCATCAGGCGACCAATTGGAAGAAGATTTTGTTAAAATGATTCAGTCAGCTAAATAAACCATCGCATTCTGAATGTTCGACCCCCCACAGTAGCGCTGTCCCTATTTTGTTACGGGAAGATTGAGTCCCAACACCACCATAACCAATATCGTTTGCAATATACACACGTGAAAGCACTTCCTCCACCTGTCCCAGCATACAGGGTCATGGGTGTGGCTCGACCAATGGCAAGGGCATAAACATTCCGCTCGGTCAGGCCCCTGTTGAGAGGAGCCCAGCTGACACCATTATCATATGTGCTTAGGAAGACACTATCCTCGGTCCCTGCGCACAGGGTCGTGATGGAAGGATTGATGACAAGGGCATTGACACGCCCGTTTTGTAGGCCGGCAGCTTGCCACGTGGCGCCTGCGTTGGTGCTCATAAAGACGCCATCGTCTGTTCCTGCAAACAGGGTTGCGGGCTGAGCTGGATAAATGGCAAGGGCATAGACATACTTGTCTGTCAGGCCGGCAGCTTGCCACGTGGCGCCACTATTAGTGCTTTTCAAGACGCCGCCATCTGTTCCTGCATACACGATTGCTGGCTGAAGGGGGTTAATGGCAAGGGCGTAAACACTCCTATTTTCCAGGACAGCGGTCCAATGGACGCCTCCATTAGTGCTCCTAAAAATGCCACCGGGGTGCCGCGGCATCGCAACGGCCCCCGCATAGATGGTTGTGGTCTGAGTTGGATTAATGGCCAGGGCATGAACACTCTTGTTTGTCAGGCCGACAGCTAGCCAGGTGGCGCCACTGTCGGTGCTCTTAAAGACACCGCAAGCATAATTAAGCTTCCCTACACCCGCGTACACGATTGAAGGCTGAACCGGATCAATAGCAAGAGCATAAACACTTTTATTTCCCAGGACAGAGGTCCAGGTGGCGCCGCTGTCAGTGCTTTTAAAGACACCGTCCGCGCTAACCCCCGCATACAGGGTTCTGCGCTGGTCTGGATTAACGGCAAGGGCGTAAACATAATAGTTTGCGAGCACGGCATGCCAGGTACCACCACTGTCAGTGCTCTTAAAGACACCGTAACGAGAAGTTCCTGGAATCTCCGCCACCCCAGCGTACACAATTGCAGGTTGAACTGGATTAATGGCAAGGGCCTTCACACTCTGATTTGACAGGACGGCAGTCCAGGCGGTGCCGCTGCTCATGCTTTTAAAGACGCCGCCATTGGTTCCTGCATAGAGGGTCGTTGACTGGGCTGGATTAATGGCCAGGGCATAAACACTCTTGTCTGCCAGGCCGACAGCCTGCCACGTCGTGCCACTGTTGAGGCTTTTAAAGACGCCGTTATTGGTTCCTGCATAGAGGGTCGTTAACTGGGCTGGATTAATGGCAAGGGCATAAACACTCTTGTCTGCCAGGCCGACAGGCTGCCAGGTGGCGCCGCTGTTAGTGCTCTTAAAAACGCCGCCATTGGTTCCTGCATAGAGGATTGTTGGCGGGGCTGGATTAATGGCAAGGGCATAAACACTCTTGTCTGCCAGGCCGTTGTTGGCAGGCTGCCACGTGGCGCCGCTGTTAGTGCTCTTAAAGACGCCGCCATCAAAAAAATTCACCTTCACAATCCCTGCGTACAGGGTCGCGGGATGAACTGGATCAATGGCAAGGGCACGAACATCCTGTTCCCATTCGTCCAGGCCGTTGTTGGCAGGCTGCCAGGTGTCACCTCCGTCGGTGCTCTTTAAGATGGATCCCCTAACCCCCGCATACAGTGTTGCGGGCTGGGCCGGATCAATAGCAAAGGCCTGAACATAATCGAGGGAGATAACTGCACGCCAGGTGGCGCCAGCGTCAGTGCTCTTTGAGGCGCCGTCTGAAGTTCCCGCATACAGGGTAGTGGGCCGGGATGGGTCAATGGCAAGGGCGAGACAATTGCCGCCTTTTGGTCCTATGCTGCTCCACTTGTTGAAATCGGCATCTGCG
>MGQF01000006.1:13554-15552 GCA_001797745.1 Deltaproteobacteria bacterium RBG_13_52_11 | reverse complement strand
AACCCAGCAGCAACAAGATCATTCCAAGAAACACGTAACGATCACAATGAATCCGCCGCATAACAATACCCTCCTTCCTTACATCGATGAATCAACAGGGCATTCACCAATTCCAGAAGATCAAGCTATGTAGAAAAAGGCCATCCTATTATCAAGGGTTGTCTTATTATATCATTTTATGTTTTAATTTTTTTGATCTATCTTGCCTTTTTTTGACATATTTCGGCTTTTTTAGGAATAGAAGCACCTTCCTAGAAAAAGTGGTCTTCTGAATCTTAAAAGAAATGCCTTCTTATCAATGATTCATGTTCAACTTAGGCCGATTTCGCTACCACAATTTTTCTTCCCCGCTCGGCGGCATAAGACGATGCTTCCCTCGGCGAGCGCGGGACACGGAAAATATCGAAGTACAGGGTAAACCCTGAGCTCTGTCGAAGGGTTGACAAACATCTTTAAATTGTTCCGAAGTCCCAACGAGTATCCTATATTAATCAAAGGTCTTCAAAAAGTCAAATGGCGTGATAATCTTGACGGTTTTGTACTGCTTGAGATCAGTGAGCGCCTTGTCGCCGCTCACGAGGTAATCCGCAGATGCGGCAAGGGCGCACGAGAGGAACTTGTCATCTGCAGGATCCCTGCATATGCCCCGTACTTCTTCGGTAATATCGATCACCTCAAAAAAGGGAAGGATTTCTTGTTCGAGCATCGCCCGGATCTCATCCTGGGTGAGGGCGAATTTGGGATACTCCAGGACACTTCTCAATTCTTGGAACGTTGCCTTGGAAATGACGGGGATAATGGCACCTGTCTGCCATAATGCGATGATCTTTGATAGGGCTGTCTTGAAGAGCAGGGCGGATACCAGAACATTGGTATCCAGTACAACCCTGATCACCTCTTTTTGCCGCGCGCCCATTGGATCGCCTCTTCCACGTCCGCTTCGCGCACCCCCAGTCTTTGCATCTTCTCCCTCACGTCTTCAAGGCTCGCGCTGACAGGCTGCATTTTGACAGGCACTAGGATGATCCTGTTGTCCTGGATACTGACATCGAAGTATTGCGTATCGGGAAAGGCGTTGGCGATGGCCTTGGGCAACGTGATTTGATTTTTTGCGGTCTTCTTCGCAAGCATATTTCCTTACCTCCTTGTTATAAGGATACCTTACCTACGCGATTTTTTCAATACGAATATGGCTGCTATCACAATTTTTCTTGACAAATACCGTTAATTTATGGTATAATTTTATTTAAGTTCGATTGTGCCGCAATCAAGCTGGATATGAGCAGGATGATCTAAGATTCGACGTCAATAGGCGGAACGATTAAATGCGAAAATCCGACCTCAAGAAGAATCATAAGTCATTTGATGCTGCTTTGGCACGTTATCATGGATTCATGAACAAGATAGTCAACGACCAGCATGTCATTGCTTCCTCTCAGGAAAAGCGAGATATCGCGGAGTCAGTGCTCATCCGCCTTTGTGCAAACTGGGAATACTTTATCGACGAGCACCTCGTCGACTGTGTAAATCGAGATTATAGTCTTTTGTCCGACTTCTTCAGTGTCTCGATTCCTCCAAATCCCAGCTGGGATTTGTGCCACGCGCTTATTTTTGGACAAGGCTACTTAGACTTTCGCAGTTTTGGAGATCTGAAAGGTTTCAGCAAAAAGATCCTCCCCCCAAAGAGCAATCCTTTTCTCGCAATCTCAAGCGCTCACACTGCAAAGATCGATGAGGTTTATGCCATTCGGAATTATCTTTCCCACTACAGCGCCAAAGCCAAGCGGGCTTTGCACAGGATATATAAGACCGTCTACAAGATGGATCGTTTTCTAGAGCCCGGCCAGTTTGTGCTTGCATATGGTGCACAACGTCTCTGGAAGTATTTCGGCGCCTTCGAAGGTGCGTCTGCTGACATGAAGGATTGGTATTGAGATAATGGTCGAGCCACTGCAGGGTCGGAAGAAAAGGGGGTTCGTGCAGAGCGTGCGTGATATT
>MGQF01000006.1:10340-13535 GCA_001797745.1 Deltaproteobacteria bacterium RBG_13_52_11 | reverse complement strand
TTGATTCTATGTCCCGATCAGCACAGTTAATCACTCTTGGTATCCTTCATCATGTTATGGGTCAAAGCATCGAGAAACGGCCGATTTTTCTGGCCGATAGGGATCGAATCGATTTTCTCTCCAGTCAAGATCGCAAAGTACGTTCCGCACGACCAGCCCTTGTTGATCTAAGCGTTGGATAATATGATTCAAAACCTCAATTATTTTCGACGCGGGAGGCTTTAAGTAGCCATGCCCTCAGAGGCCGTACGAATACCGCGTTCTATATACCTAGACACAAATATTCTAATGCAGCTTCCGTATTGGGATTCTAACGTAAATTTCATCGAGTTAAGGGAAGCTGCAAAGCTAATTCATGTTCCTCTCTTCGTACCCGAAGTTGTTGCTCAAGAGCTGATACAGCGTAGGATTGAAACAACATATGAGCAGATGGGGAAAATGAAAGGATTATCTTCAACTTTGGGAAATCTGCTAGGAAGAGATCCTCTAGGTTACGAACAGGTAAATGACATTGAAAATAGGATAACTACTATAGCTAATGATTTTCTCAATCACATCGGGTTACAAGTGATTCCAACGCCTACGAACATTCCCATTGAAACGCTCGTTAGCATGGCAATTAGGAGAGAACCACCTTTTCGAGGTATAGGAGAAAAGGGAGAAAGAGGAGATAGAGGTTTTAAAGATACAATTATTCTGTTCACAATAATTGAGCACATGCGATCAAAAGGTTTTCAAGATGCCGTGTTCCTGTCCGTCGATAAAATTTATTCTGATCAAGCAGTTCAGAAACGACTCAAGGATGAAGGTTTGAATATATTCTCAGCCAAAAGCTTCACAGAAGCTACTTTATTCATAAATCAAAACATTGACTCTCTTACAAAAAAGATTATTGCGGAAAAAAGTAAACAGATAAAGGAATTCCTTTCTAGCAAGTTCGATGAGATTGCAGAGTATATAATTCATAATGTCGAAATAAGCGAGGAATTTTTAAAACCCAGAGGTTTATGGGCGCTAATGATTCAAGACCATTCCCTTGATGGTGTATCTATCAAGAAGATACTACGCGTTACACCTAAAGGAATTTCAAGGGCTTTACCTGGTTTCTTGCTGGCGGACGAACCACGAATATCGGGCGCCGAAGCAGTAACATTTTCCGTCTCTTTGCAATTTGATCTAGTTGTGGAAGAATATAGATTTGGTATTTTGCCACATACCTCAGAGAAGTTCCCGATATCTGAACCTGAAGCCTTTGAGAAAATCAAGCTTCAACCAACTATTCGTGATATACCTCAAAAGGAATTGACAGTATTTCGAGAAATTACAATTAGCGCTTACATATTTCTAGAGGATGGCCGATACAGTAAGCTAAAGATTTCAAAGGCATACACATAGTGAGTCATATCGTAATCTAACTCATTTTTGAAAGTAGATATATGTCTAAACGATGCTAAAGACGGATGCGTCAACGTTGCGTCGGTTAGATGCTAGGTTAGATTATCGCAGTAATCGAGCTTTCTTTTAGGTTTCTTATTTACCCCCCAAAGCCTCCAGCCTATTTCCCCTTGACACTGACACCCGTTTTCATTTACAGTTTTATAATAATCAGGGGCGGTTAACTCAGCGGGAGAGTGCTATCCTCACACGGTAGAGGTCACTGGTTCAAATCCAGTACCGCCCACCATGTTGATCTTATTGAGACCGCAGGTGTGAGAGGAGATCGGTGGTCAAGCCACTCAGGGAAAAAAGGATCTATCCTCATCCTCCTCTCTGCGGTTTTTATTTTACATTAAATATTAATCTCCTCTCCCCAAGGGGAGAGGACAAAGTCCCGCTCTGCTTTGTATAAAGTAGGGAATACGGGATGCCGTAAGGCGGCAGTGAGGGGGGCCATTATATCCACCCTCACCCCGACCCTCTCCCGCCAGCGGGAGAGGGAAAAAGCAGTAAATTCTTATAGGGTTTAGATTAGGGAAGGTGCCATGTCAGGTCACTCAAAGTGGTCACAGATCAAGAGGAAAAAGGGCGTTGCGGATGCCAAGCGGGGGCAGGTCTTCACCAAGCTGATCAAGGAGATCACCGTGGCTGCCCGCATGGGGGGAGGAGACCCGGAGGGGAACGCCCGGTTGCGCACTGCCATCGCCGATGCCAGGGCAGACAACATGCCCAAGGACAACATCGAGCGGGCCATCAAAAAGGGGACCGGGGAGCTCGCCGGGGTCTCCTACGAGGAGTTTATGTATGAAGGGTATGGGCCTGGCGGCACCGCGATCCTCGTCGAGGCAATGACGGACAACAAGAACCGGACTTCGGCGGAGATCCGGTATATCTTCTCCCGGGGGAGCGGCAATCTCGGTGAAGCGGGGTGCGTCGCGTGGATGTTTCACAAGAAGGGATACCTGGAAGTAGCCAAGGCCGCGGTGCAGGAAGACCGTTTGATGGAAGTGGCCCTGGACGCCGGCGCGGAGGACATCAAAGACGGCGACCAGGAATACGAGGTGATCACTGATCCGCAGAACCTTGAGGCCGTCAAGAAGGCCCTGGAAGGGGCGGGGATCAAGTACCAGGCGGCAGAGCTCACCATGTATCCCCAGACCACGGTTACCTTGGATGAAAAACACGCGGAACAGATGCTGCGCCTCATGGAGCAGTTGGAGGACAATGACGATGTCCAACACGTCTATGCGAACTTCGACATCCCTGACAGCGTGATGGAACAGTTGGGCAAATGAGGATATTGGGGATAGATCCCGGCACTTTGGTCATGGGGTATGGGGTCGTAGCGGAGGAGCAGGGGGAATTGATGCACGTGGCTGATGGGACCATTGTCCCTTCAGGAGAACTGCCGAATCGGCTAACAGAGCTCTACGATGGGCTGCAAGAGGTGATCCGCATCTATTCCCCAGCAGTGGTGGCCATGGAGAGCCCCTTTTTCTCAAAGAACGTCGTGACCACCCTGAAATTGGGGCAGGCGCAGGGGGTCATCGTGCTCGCTGCAACCCACTCATCGCTCGATTCCTTTTCGTATACGCCCATGGAGGTCAAATCCGCTGTTGCCGGCTACGGCAAGGCCACCAAGGGGCAGGTGAGGGAAATGGTCAAACGCCTCCTGGGGATCGATGCGCTTCCCTCGTTGGACGCCTCCGACGCCCTGGCAGTGGCCATCTGCCACATCCACACCGCCGAGCTCAAACG
>MGQF01000006.1:10083-10331 GCA_001797745.1 Deltaproteobacteria bacterium RBG_13_52_11 | reverse complement strand
ACAACATCTCTCCTCGCAAAGATGATATCGCAGATCCGCGGCCGATTGGCCCACAAAGCCCCCGGAGAGATCATTGTCGACTGCAACGGGGTGGGATATGGTATCAGGGTCCCCCTTTCCACCTTCTATGAGCTTCCGGAGATAGAGGAGGAGGTCCTCTTGCAGATCTACACCCATGTCCGGGAGGATGCCCTGCTCCTCTATGGTTTTTTGACCCCCAAAGAAAAAGAACTCTTCTGCCTCCTGAT
>MGQF01000006.1:9405-10067 GCA_001797745.1 Deltaproteobacteria bacterium RBG_13_52_11 | reverse complement strand
GGGCCAAAGCTGGCCGTCAATGTCCTCTCCGGCATCTCGGCCCTGGATTTGGAAAGGGCCTTGCACGAGGGGGACCTGCTCGGGTTGACCCGCATCCCCGGCATAGGGAGGAAGACCGCCGAGAGGATGCTCGTGGAGTTGAAGGACAAGGTGGCTGCACCTGCGGCAGCGATTGGCGGCGGCCTGCCTCCCAAGGAAGAGGTGGTCAAGGATGCCCTCTCTGCCCTGGTCAACCTGGGCTATGCTAAGCCCATAGCCGAAGGGGCTGTCCATGATGCCCTGCGCCAACAAGGGCATGAACTCTCGTTGGAGGAGCTGTTAAAGGAGTCCTTGCGTCTGCTTGCTAGACACTGAGCAATTTATCATGATGGCGTGTTACCGACGAACGATCAAAATTAACCTTTATTCCCTCTCGCCCTATTGTGTGGGGGAGAGGGTTAGGGTGAGGGGGCACCTGGCCAATATTTTACTATATCACCCCTCACCTCCATCCTCGCCCCTTGAGGGGAGAGGAATATAGTGGAGTTTATTTTCTGAAAATGGTCAAGCCCATCGTCACAGAAGAAGAGATTCGCTTTGAGCAGGGGGTGCGCCCCCAGTCCCTCTCAGAATATGTAGGCCAGGAGCGCCTCAAAGAGAACCTGAAGGTCTTTGTCGATGCC
>MGQF01000006.1:8216-9312 GCA_001797745.1 Deltaproteobacteria bacterium RBG_13_52_11 | reverse complement strand
CTCGGCGCGGGGATCAAGGCGACCTCCGGCCCGGCCATAGAGCGTCCAGGGGATCTGGCAGCCATCCTCACCAATCTGCGCGAGCGGGATGTCTTTTTTATCGATGAGATCCACCGCCTTAACCGGGTAGTGGAAGAGGCCCTCTACCCGGTAATGGAGGACTTCAAGTTCGACATCGTCATCGGCCAGGGCCCTGGTGCCCGGGCCATCAAGCTCGACATCCCCCATTTCACCCTCGTGGGGGCCACCACCAGGGCAGGGCTCCTCACCTCTCCGCTGCGGGACAGGTTTGGGGTGGCCTTCAGGGTGGACTACTATCCGCCGGAGGATCTGGCGATCATCGTCCAGAGGTCTGCGCGCATCCTCGGGGTGGGCATCGATGAGGAGGGGGCGCAGGAAGTCGCCTCCCGCTCCAGGGGCACCCCCAGGATAGCCATCCGCCTGCTGCGCCGGGTCAGGGACTACGCCCAGGTCAAGGAGGACGGCTCCATCACCAAAGAGGTGGTCCAAAAGGCCCTCGCCCTGATGGAGATCGATTATCTCGGCCTGGACAACATGGATCGCAAGATCCTGCACACCATCATCGAGAAGTTCGGCGGCGGGCCCGTGGGTATCGATACCCTCTCCACGGCCATCAGCGAGGAGAAGGACACCATCGAGGACGTGTACGAGCCTTTTCTTATCCAAAAGGGATATATCAACCGCACCCCGCGCGGGAGGGTGGCGACGCGGCTCGCCTACGAGTACCTGGGGCTGCCGCCCCAGGATCTTGCCCAGGGGGATCTCTTTAAGTAAAACATCTGATCTCCCCCTTTCGCCCCTCTTCAGGCTAGAGGTATACGGCACAAGCGGTTGTTGAAAAAGTGATTTTTCACAGGCCGCTCAAAAATGACCAGATGCAAGACCCTCGAAATCCTGAGGAGTGAGGCGTACTGAATGTACTCCGCAACGACGAAGGATGAAAGAAATCCCGCGAAACGCGGGACAGATGGGCGTTTTTCAGCGGTCTGACGACAGAAGATGACTTCGGGGCCCTCCACATACATTTCGGCCCTCCTCCTCGCCGCGGGCATGGGAAAGCGGATGGGTGGGGCGA
>MGQF01000006.1:7095-7965 GCA_001797745.1 Deltaproteobacteria bacterium RBG_13_52_11 | reverse complement strand
GGAGAAGACATTGCCTATCCACCCTCACCCCACCCCTCTCCCGCTAGCGGGAGAGGGGGAATAAAGAGAAATAGTATAGTTGTATTGTTCGTGTGTCGTGATCTTATCATGAGTGCTTACAAAGAAACTGATTTTTCAGTAATTCCTCTCCCCTCTGGGGAGAGGATGAAGGTGAGGGGGGAGTAGAGGGAGAACCCTGATGAAGCGGGTGGAGATCATCGCCATCGGCAAGGAGATATTGCGGGGACAGACCCTGGATACCAACTCCTCGTGGCTGGCCAAACGGATAACGGCCATGGGGGGTATGGTAGGACGCATCTGCATCCCTGATGACGACGTCTCGGCCATTGCCAAGGAGATCAAGACCTCCTTCGGCAACAACGCCCAGGTGATCATCACCACCGGAGGGCTTGGCCCCACCTTCGACGACCGGACCCTGGCCGGTATTGCCGAGGCTACGGGAAGTCCCCTTGCATTGCATCCCGGTGCCCTGGAGTTTGTGACTCGGAGGTATCAAGAGTTTTATGAAAAAGGGTTTGTGGCTAACCCCGAGATCACCCCTCCCCGCGAGAAGATGGCCTTTCTGCCGCATGGAGCTGAGCCCCTGGATAACCCCGTAGGCACGGCGCCGGCCGTCTCCCTGAAGACGCCCCAAGGGGTGATCTTCGCCCTCCCCGGGGTGCCCAAGGAGATGCAGGCGATCTTTGAGCAGGTAGTCGCCCCTCGCCTCAAGGAGATCCTGGGCGCCGAGGTCTATCTGGAAGAGGCCGTGAACACCGGGGTGGGGGATGAGTCCGTCCTCGGTGAGATCACCGAGCAGGTCATGAAGCAGGTCCCGGGGACCTACCTCAAGTCAAAGGCCACGGGTTT
>MGQF01000006.1:6584-7078 GCA_001797745.1 Deltaproteobacteria bacterium RBG_13_52_11 | reverse complement strand
TGGAGGTGGTGATAACTGCAGCCGGCTCTGAGGAGGATGAGGTTCGGACCAGGATAGAAGCGGCAAAAAGGCTCCTTGCCGAGCTCGTCAAAAACCACCCCACTCGTACTGGAGGATAGCACAGGCAGCGATGGCAGCCGTCTCCGTCCGCAAGATCCTCCCCCCGAGGCCGACAGCGACAAAACCCTCCTTCCGCGCTTGTTGAACCTCTCCCTCATCCCACCCCCCTTCAGGTCCGACCATGAGGGCGATGCTGCGAGGGGGGGGCATGTTTCTTATCAGGGGGGCGAGCCTTTCCTCTTCTTTTTCCCAGAGGATGATCTTCAACTCCAGAGAACAGGCCATCGCCAGGGCCTCCTCAAAGGAGCAATAGGGGGCCACAGCAGGTATTGAGGCCCGCCGGCATTGCTTTGCCGCCTTGAGGGCGATGTGCTGCCAGCGGTGGGCCTTGGGCTGGCGAGATTCGCGTTCCTCAAGGGCGATAGAATGCTGTG
>MGQF01000006.1:5106-6529 GCA_001797745.1 Deltaproteobacteria bacterium RBG_13_52_11 | reverse complement strand
CTCCATCCGCTCTTTGTCAGGGAGGGCCTGAAACAGAAAGAGGTCAATGGGGGGCTCTGTCGGCTCCCTCATCTCCTCAAAGAGCAAGACGCGCGCCTGGTCCTCCTTGAGCTCGGTGATCCTCCCCCTGAATGCCTTGCCCGAGGCATCCGTGACGGTGATGATCTCACCCTGAAAGGGCTGCCGCTTGAGGAGGGCGGAAAAGAGGTCCCGCTCCAGGGCAATCTCCCCTCCCTCTCTGAGCCGGGCCGGGAAGCAGATCTGATTGCTTTGAGACTGGATATCGCTCACCCTCGTCTTCAGGTAACGCAAAGAGCTAACGCCATACTATTACTATACTATAGACCCTACTGATCGTATAGGACGAATAAATAACAGTAAATAACAGGGACACATCCCTTTTTTCTTGACACCAAGGGGAAAAGTGATTTAAATGGTGGGTTATGCCAAGAATTGCCAGAATAGTTGGAGTTGGGTATCCCCACCACATCGTCCAGAGAGGTAATAATAGAGAAAAAGTCTTTCTGGAATGGAGAGACTACGAAAAGTACCTTTCTTTCCTTGAAAGGTATTCAAAGGGGAAAAAAGCTGCCATTCTTGCTTATTGCTTGATGACGAACCATGTCCACTTACTGGTCATACCTTCGGATGAGAAGACTCTTGCCAAGATGATGCAGGGTGTCGCCCTCTGTTATACCCAGCACTTCAACAGAGAAAAAGGACGGACTGGACGACTCTGGGAATGTAGATATCATTCTAATGTTATTGATGGAGACAGTTATCTCTGGACAGTTAGCAAGTATATTGAGAATAATCCCGTAAGGGCGGGGATCGTTAAGAGACCTGAAGACTATCCTTACTCTAGTGCCAAGGCTCATATTTTGGATAGGAACGATCCGCTTTTGAATGGGCACCTATTTAGTAAAAGCGAACTGAAAGAATATAGGAGGTTCATGAAGTTAGAAGAGGACAAAAAGATTCTGGAGGAGATAAGAAAGCGGATGAGATTAGGCAAGCCTCTCGGCGATGAAGGATTTATACAGAACCTTTCTGAAAAAATAGGTTACAATTTATCGTTTAGGGGTAGAGGGCGGCCGAGAAGAAGTTAGAAAAAATGGGATGTGTCCCCTATTTTCTAATTTATAAGGAGGTGATGACAGCATGGCTAAAGAGCGACTCGTGGTCATCGGCGGCGATGCAGCAGGGATGAGCGCGGCCTCGCAGGCCCGCCGCCAGAGACCGGATCTGGAGATCATCGTTTTTGAGCGCGGCCCTCATACCTCGTACGCTGCGTGAGGGATCCCTTACTACGTCGCCAGGATGGTCGACGATGCGGAATCCCTCATTGCCCTGACTCCCCAGGTCTTCCGGGAGGAGCGGAATATCGATGCTCGTATCCTCCATGAGGTTACAGAGCTCGATC
>MGQF01000006.1:0-5059 GCA_001797745.1 Deltaproteobacteria bacterium RBG_13_52_11 | reverse complement strand
GGAGGCGTTGGTTCGGCGCGGCATGGAGGTCGCCCTAATCGAGCGGACACCCCAGGTGATGCTCACGCTCGACCCCGACATGGGAGAGCTCGTCTCTGAGGCATTGATCGCGGTGGGGGTCAAACTATATAGGGAAGAGTCCCTCCAGGGCTTTGAGGTCAGCAAGGGACAGGTGCAGGCCGTGGTCACGGACAAGCGTACCCTGCCTGCCGATATAGTGATCTTGGGGATGGGGGTGCGCCCCAATACGACGCTGGCACAAGGGACCGACATCGCGCTCGGAGAAAAGGGTGCCATCGCGGTGAACGAGAGGATGCAAACTAACGTGGAGGGTGTCTGGGCTGCGGGTGATTGCGTCCAGTCTTTTCATCTGATAAGCCGCAGGCCATTTTACATAGCCCTCGCTACCGCTGCCAATAAACAGGGACATGTAGCCGGCATCAACATCGGCGGCGGCTCTGCCACCTTTCCCGGAGTGGTGGGGACCGCGGTGAGCAAGATCTACGCTGTGGAGGTAGCCCGCACCGGCCTCCAGGAAAGGGAGCTCAAGCAGCTCGGCTGGCACTACGTCAGCGGAAAGATCGAGAGCAGCACACGAGCGGGTTACTATCCAGGGGCCGGACGGATCACCGTAAAGGTCTTCGCAGAGAAAGGGAGCGGCAGGTTGGTGGGTGGACAGATCGTGGGTGCAGAAGGGGCGGCCAAAAGAATCGATATCCTTGCCACTGCCCTGCACGCAGGGCTCACGGTGCAGGAGATGGTCCACCTGGATCTGAGCTATGCCCCCCCCTATTCTCCGGTATGGGACCCGGTGCTCATCGCTGCTCGCCAGGCCGCGAAGTTGATTTAGCGTTCAATTTCTTCGGGCAGGCTCCTCATAAGTATCTCAACGAGGAAAGGTTTTTTACTTGAAACTGTGAGTAAAATAGTTATATTTGAATTACGTGGTCTAGAAGTGAGAACGGAACGCAAAAAAGATGAAAAGGGGGACAAAATTTGGCAGAAGCAGCTAAACCGAAAAAAACGTTGGATTGTGTCGGTCTGTACTGTCCAGAACCCTTGTTTCAAACACGTGAGCAGATCGATAGCATTGCCGTCGGGGATATATTGGAGATCCTGGCTGATGACCCTGCGGCAGAGGAAGATCTAAAACGGTTTGCCAAGAGGACTGGACATGAAGTAGTAGCATTTGAAAATAAGGAAGGCAGGCTGCGTTTTTTAATCAAAAAAATGAAGTAGGAGGGTATCATGGCACAGAAAAAGACAATTCTGTATGTGCAAACCAGCGATAATCCAGAAAGACAATATTCGCCCTTAGTTTTGGCGCAAACAGCGAGGGCGATGGATATTGATGCCCAAGTATATTATTTGGGACAAGCATTGAGAATATTGCTCCCTGGGTCAGCGGAAAAGATCAAACTGGGGACCTTCCCCAGTATTCTGGAAATGATCAACAAGACGCTGGAAATGGGAATCCCCATCTATGTCTGTGAGGCATCCAAGCAGATGCTTGGGTGGGAAAAAGTTCAATTGCTGCCAGGTCTTAAGATAGTGGGGGCGGGGACGTTGAACGACCTTGTCCTGGAGGCTGATGGGACACAGTGGTTTTAGGCGACGTTTCTTAGAAAGGTCTTACTCGAACGGCGCGTGATAAATCAGGAATAATGGTTCATCGCGCGCCGATATTAAAGCATTTAAGATAAGGGTAAAGACATGCACAGCTATGTGGACTACCAATCTGCAAAGCCCGTTGACCCTCGGGTACGAGAGGTAATGTTACCCTATTTCCATGAGCGATTTGGCAATCCCTCATCATTGCACGGGGAGGGGGATGAAGCGGCAAAGGTTTTAGAGGAGTGCAGGCGTACTATTGCCAGCTTTATTAATGCAGAGCCAGACGAGATTATATTCACCTCCGGCGCAACAGAATCGAATAATCTAGCCCTTATCGGGTATGCATCCCGCAATAGAGAGAAAGGGGATCACATCATAATCTCTGAAGTTGAACATATATCTATACACAACATCGCAAAGTATCTGGAGAAAAATGGGTTCAAAGTTTCAAGGCTACCTGTCGATCAATACGGGAAGATAAATATGAAAAAACTTGAATCCAGAATAACCCCCCAAACTATCTTAATTTCCATCGGCTATGCCAGCAATGAGATAGGGACGATCCAGCCAATATCGGAAATTGGTCAATTGGCCAGGGAAAAAGGGGTTACCTTTCATTCAGATGCTGTCGCAGCTGAAGGTCTTATCCCCTTAGATGTTAAGAGGGATCATATCGACCTTCTGACCCTTTCCTCTAATGATATCTACGGGCCGAAGGGTGTAGGGGTCTTGTATATGAGAAAAGGGATGAGATTAAATCCCGTGATCATTGGTGGCGGACAGGAGCGCGGCTTGCGATCCGGGACAGAAAACATAGCTGGCATAGTCGGCATGAGCAAGGCTGTCGAAATTATGCAACGAGAGATGAAGGAAGAGGTGAAACGCTTAGCTCAATATCGTGATCGATTTATTAAAAATATATTGGAACGCATCCCTAAGAGTCATCTCAACGGGCATCCGACTGAGAGGCTGGCCAATAACGCCCATTTTAGATTTGAAGCTATTGAGGGGGAATCATTGCTTTTGTCCCTGAGAGATGCGGGTGTTTCTGCAGCTACAGGCTCTGCCTGTTCATCAAAAACCCTGGAACCCTCCCATACGTTGATCTCGACAGGGCTTTTACATGAGGAGGCACATGGTTCTCTGGAATTCACCTTCGGCAGATTCAATAAAGAAGAAGACGTGGATAGGGTTATAGAGGTATTGCCTGCTATCGTTGACAGGTTAAGAAAATTATCGCCCCTATATAAGGAGGAGATGCCTACATGAAATCGACTCAATATTCAGAGAAAGTCTTAGATCATTTCAGGAATCCGCGCAATGTCGGGACCCTCGAGGGGGAAGATGTGGCATCAGGAGAGGTTGGTAATCCCGTTTGCGGCGACCTCATGAAGATCTATATAAAAGTAAAGGATGAAAAAATAACCGATATAAAATTTCAGACCTTTGGATGTGGATCAGCTATCGCTACGAGCAGCATGGTCACCGAACTGGTCAAAGGGAAAACGCTGGATGAGGCCTTAAAGGTCACCCGGCAGGACGTTGCTGATGAATTGGAGGGATTGCCGCCGGTCAAGATGCATTGTTCAAATCTCGCCGTTGATGCCCTGCGTGAGGCGATTAAAAATTATCGAAGTAAAAAAAAAGGTAAGGTGGACCTACCGGTTATTCGTGAGACCAAAGGAAGAGCAAAAGAGATTATCGGATCGAAGGAATTTCTCACAAGAGGCGTATACTATACCGTAGACGATTTCTTTCTTTTCAAGGATAAAAGGGTGCTGGTTTTAGATAGAGGGGATAAGTCCCTAGAAATCGCACTCGAACTAACAAAATATACCGGAAGAGTAATAGTTGTTACCCCATCAAAAACGATCTCGGCTGGTGCTGAGGTAGCGACAAAATTAAAACAATCAGATGTTAAAGTTATCTATGAATCGGAACTCCTTGAAATCAGAGGGAGCGAGGAGGTTGAGAAGGTCCTCGTTCATGATCTGAACGAAGACGAGGAATACGAGCTGTTCGTGGATGCAGTAATCATTTTAAAGTGAACTACCCATCCCGTAAGCGGGATGGGTTGATGGATCGATGATTCAATCCCGCCAAAGGCGGGACTAGAACCCTCTCCGTTGCAAAAACATCGAACTAAAGGCGAGCTTCTATCTCCCAACATGAGGATGAGATAATGAAAAGAGACCCAGTCTGTGGCATGGCAGTCGACGAAAAGCAGGCTGCAGCCACCAGCAGATATAAAGGCAAGACCTACTATTTCTGCGCCACGAGCTGCAAGGAACGGTTCGAACAATCACCTGAAAAGTATATCAAGGATACTCCCAGCCAGCGCACCGCTCAGGAAGTTCAGGAGACCGCTCAAACCAAAGAGGCTGATAAGAATAAAGGAAGCGGTCAACGAGTAGATCTCCCTATCAGGGGGATGAGCTGTGCCAGTTGCGCAGTCAATATCCAAAAAGGCCTCTCCCAGATGGAGGGTGTTGTTGATGCCAACGTCAACTTTGCCACGGAAAAGGCCACCGTCACCTTCGACCCCGATCACGTTACCGTAGGAGATCTGGTCAAGACCGTCAAAGATTTGGGCTATGAAGCCAGGTTAGAGAAAGTAACAGTGCCCATCCAAGGGATGTCGTGCGCCTCGTGTGTGGAGAAGGTTCAAACGGCCTTGAACAATGTTCCCGGTGTCATGAGGGCCAGCGTCAATTTCGCCACGGAAAAGGCCACAGTAGACTATGTCCCTGGGAAAGTTACAATAAAGGACTTATCCAAGGCCGTGCATGCCGCCGGTTATGAGCTCCTTGAGGTCACTGAGGGGAAGGATCTGGTCGAGCAGGAACGGGCAGCCAGGGAGGCCGAGCTGCGGAGATTGAGGCAAAAGTTTATTGTCGGCCTCGTCCTGGTTGTTCCCATCTTCTTACTGGGCAATCTGCATATGATCGGCCTTTCTCACATAGTTGCCCTCAGCATACAGGTCAATTTCTTCATCCAGTTCCTTCTCCAAACTCCGGTCCAATTTTGGGTCGGCTGGCAGTTTTACCGGGGCGCGTGGGCAGCAGCGCGACACCGGACCACCGACATGAATACCCTGATCGCCGTAGGGACCAGTGCGGCCTATCTGTATAGCGTATTGGCTACCTTTTTCCCCTGGCTTTTTGCTGTCAAGGGGCTGGCTGCCGAGGTCTACTTTGACACGGCAGGGGCCATCATCTGCCTCATCCTCTTGGGCAGGCTGCTCGAGGCCCGCGCAAAGGGGCAGACATCAGAGGCCATCAAGAAGCTGATCGGCCTGCAGCCAAAGACGGCCATCGTAGTGCGCGATGGGAAGGAGCAGTCGATACCCGTGGCAGATGTCCAGATCGGCGATCAGATCATGGTAAGGCCGGGAGAAAAGATCCCCGTCGACGGGGTGGTCCTTGAAGGCTATTCCGCCGTGGAC
>MGQF01000005.1:30385-31059 GCA_001797745.1 Deltaproteobacteria bacterium RBG_13_52_11 | reverse complement strand
ATGCTGGCCCAGATCATCCGGATGGTGGAGGAGGCCCAGGGATCCAAGCCCCCCATCGCCAGGATGGCCGATGTCATCGCCAGTTACTTTGTCCCCACGGTTATCGCGGTGGCTATGGTGACCTTTATTGTGTGGTACTTCTTTGGGCCTGAACCGGCACTCACGTACGCGGTACTCAATTTCGTGGCGGTAATGATCATCGCCTGCCCCTGTGCCTTGGGGCTGGCTACCCCCACTTCCATTATGGTGGGAACGGGCAAAGGGGCGGAAAATGGGGTCCTCATCCGGGGTGGGGAGGCCTTGGAGACAGCCCACACGCTCAACGCCATTGTCTTGGACAAGACAGGGACCATCACCAAGGGGAAACCCTCAATCACCGATATCGTGGAGGCCGATGGTTACAAGGCAGCGGAGATTCTGCGGCTGGCTGCCTCAGCCGAGCGGGGGTCCGAGCACCCTCTCGGAGAGGCCATTGTCCAGAGGGCAAACGAGCAGGGGTTAAGCTTAGCAGATTCCACTGATTTTAATGCGATCCCCGGCCATGGCATCGAGGCATCCATTGGAGGTAAAAAGATCTTGTTGGGGAACATGAAGCTGATGGAGGAGCAGGGAGTTTCCATCGATAAAATTAAGGGGAAGGCGGCGACCCTCTCCCGGGAAGGGAAGACCCCTAT
>MGQF01000005.1:30050-30353 GCA_001797745.1 Deltaproteobacteria bacterium RBG_13_52_11 | reverse complement strand
TTATCTCCGTGGCCGATACCCTGAAGGCGGATTCCGGAGCAGCTATCGATGCCCTCCACCGTCTGGGGCTCGAGGTCATCATGGTGACCGGGGATAACCAGAGGACCGCCGATGCCATTGCCAAACAGATCGGGATCGACCTGGTCTTGGCCGAGGTCCTACCGGAGGTCAAGGCCAACGAGGTGAAAAAACTCCAGGCAGAAGGGAAGCGGGTGGGGATGGTGGGGGACGGGATCAACGATGCCCCTGCCCTGGCCCAGGCCGATGTGGGCATCGCCATCGGTACCGGCACCGACGTCGCCA
>MGQF01000005.1:8850-30022 GCA_001797745.1 Deltaproteobacteria bacterium RBG_13_52_11 | reverse complement strand
CGGCGATCTCCAGGGTGTGGTCACCGCCATCGCCCTGAGCAAGGCCACCATTCGCAATATCAAGCAGAACCTGTTTTGGGCCTTCGCCTATAATACTATCCTGATCCCCGTGGCAGCCGGCGTCCTGTTTCCGTTCTTCGGGATACTGCTCAACCCCATCTTTGCCGCAGGGGCCATGGGGCTCTCATCAGTCACCGTGGTAAGCAACGCGTTGCGCCTGCGGAGGTTCAGGCCGCCGGTGATCACGGCACGAGAGGCAACGAAGCAAGATAAAACAAGCCCATCACATCAAAAGAAAGAAAGGGGGTGAAGATCATGGCTATTGATCCGGTTTGCAACATGCAAGTGGATGAGATGAAGGCGGCAGCGACGTACGAATACAAGGGGAAGAAATACTACTTTTGCGCGGTAGGGTGCAAGGAGAAATTTGCCAAAGACCCTGAGCGGTTTATCAAAGAAAAGTAGGGAATAGTGTTGGGCAACCCAGTGATTCCGAAGGCAAAAGGGGATAATATGAAAAAGACAAGTCATCATTTTGGTTTATTAGTCATACTGATTCTGGTTGGATGTATGGGATCTGTCTTGCTTCCAAGCTGGTCCATGGGTCAGAAAGGTTATGTAAATATCTCGTTGGATCAGTTCGTTGAGATGTTGAAAAACAAGGATTTTATTCTGATCAACGTTCATATTCCCTATGAGGGGGAGATTCCAGTAACAGACCTCTTTATTCCTTATAATGCCATCGATCAGTACAAAGAAAAACTCCCTCAGCAAAAGGATGCCAAGATCGTCGTCTACTGTAGAACTGGACGCATGAGTGAGATCGCCTCTGAGAAACTGGTACGCATGGGATATACGAGGGTGTTTCATTTCCAGGGTGGAATGAGGGAATGGGAGAAGAGCGGGAGGTCGCTGCTGTTTCGATCTAAATGAACCAGGAGATAGTGAGAGAAAAGATATTATCAAATATTACATACGGGAAGAGATATGAAAAATAATAAACAAAAAGGGATACGGGGGACGTCAGATGCAGCCGGGTAAGCACGGAATGGAATCACACACCCCCGCCGTTGGCAAAGGGCACGTAGGCATGGCTGGTCACAACCACCATGATCATCATGTCCACATGGTGGCCGACTTCAGAAAGCGGTTCTGGATTTCATTGATCAGTACCGTACCCATACTGATCCTATCACCCGTGATTCAGGCCTTTTGGGGCTTAAAGGAAGCTCTTGAATTTCCCGGTGACGCATACGTCTTGTGGATCCTTTCCACAGCCATTTTCTTTTACGGCGGTTGGCCTTTTCTCAAAGGTCTCTTTGATGAGCTTGGAAAGAAACAACCGGGGATGATGACGCTGATTGCTATCGCCATCACTACAGCCTATGTGTATAGCAGCGTGGTAGTGTTTGGATTGAGCGGCATGGTATTCTTCTGGGAACTGGCCACCCTGATCGACATCATGCTCCTCGGCCACTGGATCGAGATGAAATCGGTCATGGGGGCCTCCCGCGCCCTGGAGGAACTGGCCAAACTCATGCCCTCCGATGCCCACAAGGTGATGCCCGACGGTAGCACAGAGGATGTCCCCATAGAAGACCTTGAACCGGGAGATAAGGTTCTCATTAAGCCCGGCGAGAAGATACCCGTAGATGGGGTAGTGGTCGAAGGGGAGAGTTCAGCCAACGAGGCCATGCTCACCGGCGAATCGAAGCCCATGGACAAAAAAGCTGGTTCCAAGGTTATCGGAGGCTCCATCAACGGCGATGGCTCTATAACTGTGGAAGTCCAGAAAACAGGGAAGGATTCCTTTCTCTCCCAGATCATCGGTCTGGTTGAGGAGGCGCAACAGAGTAAGTCCAGGAGCCAGGACCTGGCCAACCGGGCAGCCCAGTGGCTCACTATCATTGCCCTGAGCGGGGGTGCCATCACGTTGTTTATATGGCTCGCCATCATCAACAAGGATCTTGCCTTTTCGCTGGAGCGGACCGTGACCGTCATGGTAATCGCCTGCCCCCATGCCCTGGGGCTTGCAGTACCCTTGGTGGTTGCTGTATCTACGGCTCTGTCGGCCAAGAACGGACTCTTGATAAGGGACCGGGCCTCCTTTGAGCGGGGGAGGAACATTCAGGCCATCATCTTTGATAAGACCGGCACCCTCACCAAAGGCGAGTTCGGGGTAACCGATACCACCATCTTTTCACCAGGGATAAATGAGAAAGAATTGCTCACCTATGCTGCGTCCATCGAAATGCATTCCGAGCATCCGATTGCAAAAGGGATCGCCGCTTCGGTAGAAAAGCCGCCGCGGGTCGAGGATTTCAAAGCTATTCCCGGGAAAGGGGCACAGGGCAAGGTAAAGGGTAAGGAAGTCAAAGTGGTGAGTCTGGGTTTCCTGAGGGAGAACAATATCCCCATGAAGGATGAAAGGATCGAGAAATTCAACAGCCAGGGGAAGACAGTGGTATTTGTCATGGTAGACGGCGAACTCAAAGGCGCCATCGCCCTGGCGGACATCATCAGGAATGAATCCAAGGAAGCCATCTCAAGGATCAAAGAGATGGGAATCAGCTGTATGATGCTTACAGGCGACAACAAACTGGTTGCTAAGTGGGTATCTGAAGAAATTGGCCTGGACGAGTACTTCGCCGAGGTCCTGCCTAAGGACAAGGCGGATAAGGTCAAAGAAGTCCAGTCAAGGGGGCTGATTGTCGCCATGACAGGTGACGGCGTAAATGATGCCCCTGCCCTGGCCCAGGCCGATGTGGGGATTGCCATCGGGGCAGGAACCGATGTGGCGGTGGAGACGGCGGACATCATCCTGGTGAGGAACAATCCCCTTGATGCCGTGGCCATCCTCGATCTTGCCCGGGCGACCTACAGGAAGATGGTGCAAAACCTCGCCTGGGCCACCGGGTACAATGCCTTTGCCATCCCTCTCGCAGCCGGAGTGCTCTACAAGCATGGCGTCCTGTTGAGTCCGGCCATGGGCGCCGTGCTCATGTCTCTCAGTACGGTGATTGTGGCCCTCAATGCCAATTTTTTGAGGGTAACCAAACGATGACTGAGACTGACAGTACTCAAGAGGCGGAGTCGCTAAAATTTGGGATAAGTGTGATCTAAAAAGGTGATCATGGTAAAAAACGTGGCCAATAAGATAAGAGGAATTACAATCATAACGAGAGGAGAGATAAAGGATGTATAAGAAAATTATGGTCCCCTTAGATGGCTCGGAGTTGGCTGAGTGCGTGCTTCCGCATGTGGAGTCGATCGCCAAGGGATGCGGTGTACCGAAAGTCATATTCGTGCGTGTGGTTGAACCCTCATTTTTGCCCATCGCCGCGAACGTCGCTGGGGGGGCCACTTTAACCGAGGAAGAAGCTGCCGCAATGCGCAAGAGACAGGACGAACACAATAAAGCCGAAGCCAAAAAATACCTTGGCGATATAATAAAGCGCAGTAAAGATAGTGGGGTAACGCTCAAGGCTGAGGTCATTATGGGGAAACCAGCCGACTCCATAGCTGAGTATGCCGAGAAAAATGGGGTTGACCTCATTATGATTGCCACTCATGGCCGTTCCGGCGTCAGTCGCTGGGTGTTCGGCAGCGTCGCTGACAGGGTCATGCGCTCTGCCTGCGTACCGGTTCTGATGGTGCGGGCACCGGGGTGCATACCCGGCATATAAAATTCAGTTCAAAAGAAACGGAGGTGATGTCTTAACAATAGATTTTATGCGGATGTGGTTGGGATTATGTATGGACAGAGGAATAAGAAGTAAAAAGGAGGAAACATTATGAAACGGCTATTACTTGTAACGACGTTGGTAGTAGCCCTGGGGCTCCTCGTGTTCTTTGCCCTGGGGGGATTGGCCCAGATGGGACCTGGCATGATGGGTCCTGGCTATTACGGTACGGGTCCCGGTTATTACGGTATGGGTCCCGGCATGATGGGTGGGGACGGTTATGGCGGACAACAGTACTGCCCCTATTGCGGGAGTTACTTGGGTCCAGGTGGGGGCTACGGCATGGGTCCCGGGATGATGGGCCCTGGCTACGGTTACGGCATGGGATCCGGTATGATGGGCTGGGGGTATCAGGGCTATGGTCCTCAGTACCAGCCACTCGAGAAGCCTCTGCAGAAAAAAGACGCCGAGGCGATGGTGGAGAATTACATACAATCCCTGCACAACCCCGATCTGAAGTTGGGTAAGATGACGGATACGGATACCTCATTTGAAGCCGAGATCCTGGGGAAGAATAAAGTCGTGTTGGATACAATTATCGTGGACAAAAATACGGGCTGGACGCGCTCCGCGACGAGAGGACCGGGCAGGGGTCCTGGCTACGGCTACGGCAGGGGACCTGGCATGATGGGTCCTGGCTACGGCTACGGCAGGGGACCTGGCATGATGGGTGGGAGATATCAAGGAGGTTATGGACCCCAATATGGTGCTCCCCCTGGACCTCAGTATCAGGGGCCGAGTAAGCTTCTGACTGAGAAAGAGGTCAGGGCGATGGTGGAGAACTACGTACAATCCACGCGCAACCCCAACCTCAAGGTGGGGAAGATTACGGCAAAGGATACCTATTTTGAAGCCGAGATCCTGACCAAGAATGATGCCCTGGTGGATACAATTCTTGTGGACAAAAATACCGGCTGGATGAGGTCCATATATTAACTTAACAATCAACCCGAGGCATCCAGGGGCTATCGCCCCTGGATGCCTCGGTCAAGAAAGGAGTATGAAGATGAAAAGGGTATTACAATTCATGATGGGTTCTACGTTTGGGTTAATTATTTCCTCCGCGACAAATGCCCTTGCCCAGTGGGGCGGCGGTTATGGAGGGGGACGAGGCCCTTGGATGATGGGCGGATATGGCATGGGATGGTTTGGAGGTATCTTTATGATATTTTTTTGGATCGCCGTGGTTATCGGGATCGTTTTTCTGATCCGGTGGTTGGTGCAATCGACGCGAGGCGGGGCAGGATCAGCGGAATCGGCCTTGGAGATCCTCAAGCGAAGGTATGCCAAGGGGGAGATTGACAAGAAGGAGTTCGAGCAGAAAAAGAAGGATCTCCTCTAACGTACCTGAACATAACAGGAGAGATTTATAGTGAAAATAAGCAGACGGACGTTTTTGAAGACCGCCGTGGGCGGTGTGCTGGCAGCCGGCATCCCGCAATTGCCTCTGGGCTATACCTCCTCCCAATCCAAAAGGCTGGTGAGGGAGTTTCGATTTTCGGCATCTCCGGCCCGGGTGAACCTTGGGGCTGGCCCCGACTTTGTCGCATGGACCTATAACGGGCAGGTCCCCGGCCCTGAGATTCGGGTCAAGGAGGGAGAGATCATCAGGGTTGTCCTTAAAAATTTTCTCCCCGAGGGGACGACCATCCACTGGCATGGGGTGCCCGTGCCGAACGCCATGGATGGCGTCCCTGGGGTTACCCAGAAGCCCGTGATGCCGGGAGAAACCTTCGTCTATGAGTTTGAGGCGAGGCCGGCAGGGAGCTATATGTATCATTCTCACGTCCACTATCAACTGGACCAGGGACTGTATGGTCCCCTCATCATCGAGCCGTCACATCCGCAGGGTAACCATGATCGTGAGTACACGTTAGTGCTGGAAGACTGGGTAATGAAGGACGGGGGCGGCGTAGCCGACACAACAAGGCGGCTTCCGCCCATGAGTATGATGGGAGGCATGGGTAGAGTGCGAGGTGGCTTAGAGCCAGGCGGCAGCCCCCTTCTGGAACCCGTTTATGATGGGTATGCGGTAAACGGCAGGGTTGGACCTGAGATAAAGCCCCTTGAGGTGAAAAAAGGGGAGCGGGTGAAGCTGAGAATCATCAATCCGTCATCAGCCACCATCTATGACCTTCGTATGGCAGGCCATACCCTCACGATCACCCACGCGGATGGCAGGCCTATTAAGCCCGTAAAGACGGACGTCCTTCGCATTGGTATGGGCGAGCGCTACGATGTAGAGTTTGTGGCTGATAATCCAGGTAAATGGCTCTTAGCAGCTGCTGATACGGGATTGGGAGAGGGGATGCTGCGAATCCCTGTGCACTATCAAGGGGTCAATAGAAAGGAAGCAATTCCCCCGACATTTCACCAGGGAGCGCGATTTGCAACCTACGGGGATTTTCAGGCCCTTTATCCTACGGGCGAAGCAGCCTTAGAACCCGTTCAAAGGTCATATCCTCAGACATTGAGCGGAGGCATGCACTCTCCGTACTGGACCATCAATGGATATGTCTACCCGAATTCAGAACGTCTGCGTGTCCGCAAGGGCGACCGTGTGCGGATCAGCTACTGGAACCAGAGCATGATGCCCCATCCCATGCACCTGCACGGGCATTTCTTTAAGGTGGTAAATCCTTCCCTGCCGCAACGGCAGTGGATTCTCAAGGACACCGTCATCGTGAATCCCATGCAGCGTGTTGAGATCGAGTTCCTCGCTGACAACCCCGGCAACTGGTTTCACCACTGCCATAACCTCTACCACATGGAGGCAGGGATGGCTAACGTGGTTACGTATGAATCTTAGCCTTTAAATAAACTCCGTCTTCGATTCTACGAGTCACTAATGCGGCGTTGGCCCTAATCATTGCCTTCCCCGTATTGCTCCAGATAGTGTTCGATATATGCCGCCACGCCCTCCTTGGGCTGGTAGACCCCAAAGTGCCCCTCGCAGAGGATATCGGCCTCCAGGGCCAGGAGCCTTTGCATGGATTGGCGCCAGGCTGCTAGGTCGGAGCCAAAATCCTCCGAGAAAGGACCGTGGATGTCTTGGCCGAACAAGATTCTGTTACCTCCCCGGTCCAGATAGACCGAGAGGGAACCAGGGGTGTGCCCTGGGGTGTGGAGGCAGATGACCTCCTGGTCACCGAAAAGGAGGCGTTCCTCCTCTTTTTTTAGTTTGACGTCCACCGACATGGGGGGAAAACGGAGGTTATACCACGAGGCCGCCGTCATCCCATCGTCCCCTCGCTCAACGGACTCGGCATCAAGGTGGTGCATGATGATCTGGGCCCCAAAGGCCTCTCGGAACCGCGGGGCCCCGCCGATGTGATCGATGTGGCAGTGGGTGAGGATGATTGTTGTGAGCTTGGTCGGGTCAAGCCCGAGCCTTTCGATGTTGAGCACGATCTCGTCGTAGCTCTCCCCTGCCCCGGCATCGATCATGACCAAGTCCCCCAGATCAAGGAGGTATATTGCGCAGTCCCTGGGGTCGGTGATATCGGCCCCCACCACCAGATAGATTTCTTTTGTTACCTCCCGTGGTCCCATCTCCGTCTCGCGTTCAGGTGGATCTTAACAGCTTTGCCATCCCTTAGTAAAGTTCTATGGCAATCATCTCCGCATCTATCGGAAAATATGTTGCGCGCCGAGGGCAAAGGTGTTATACGAGTTCTGAGCTCTATTTCTGGAGGTGTGAGATGTATTTTGACCAGGCAGGGAAACAGAACACAGGAGATGCCCTCAGGATCGCCGTGGAGGAGGCCGCAAGACGCGGTATCCGCCACATGGTGGTGGCCTCCACCAGGGGTGATACCGGCCTGCAGGCGGCCAAGCTCCTCCAGGGAAAGGGGATCGCCCTTGTCGTGGTGGGGCACAACACCGGATTCTCACAAGAAGGGGAACAGGAGTTCGACCAGACCAAGAGGACTCAGATTGAAAAACTGGGTGGCAGGGTTTACACGGGGACCATGGTCTTGCGGAACCTGGGCACGGCCATCCGCTCCCTGCAATCTAACTCTCAGCAGGATCTGGTGGCCAACACCCTGCGCATGCTTGGACAGGGGATAAAGGTCTGCGTGGAGATCGCCGCCATGGCCGTTGATGCCGGCCTGATCCCCTGTGAGGACTGCATCGCCGTGGCCGGGACAGGCCTGGGGGCCGATACCGTCGCCGTCATCCGGGCCAACTCCTCCAACAACTTCTTCCAGATCAAGGTGCGGGAGATCCTGGCCAAGCCGCGGGATTTCTGATTATTGATCAGCATGGTATAGAGGCCCGCCTCCCTTCTCCCATCCTATCATCGAATTTTTCTATTTGATTTAGAGGGATCCTTGATCTAATATTGATCCCATCTGGAAAGGACGGCTTTAATAAATCTATCATTGTAAAAGGAAACAGGATGCCCTCAAAAAAAGCAATCAGGCTCACGACCACCGTCAGGGGGGCTGGCTGAGCCTCCAAAATGGGTCCAGGGGACCTGGACCGAGCGCTCTGCGGGTTGCCGCTCACGACGCATCCGAATCTCCTGGTGGGGATCGAGCGCGCCGACGATGCCGGGGTCTATAAGGTCAGGGACGACCTGGCCCTGGTCCAGACCGTGGACTTCTTCACCCCCATCGTGGACGACCCCTATACCTTCGGCCAGATAGCGGCGGCCAATGCCCTCAGCGATGTCTATGCCATGGGGGGGACCCCCATCACCGCCATGAACCTGGTAGCCTTCCCCATCCAGTCGATGGGGATAGAGGTGCTCAGGGCGATCCTCCGCGGCGGCCTGGACAAGATGCGGGAGGCAGAGGTGGTCCTGGTGGGGGGGCATTCCGTTGAGGATCAGGAGCTCAAGTACGGGCTGGCGGTGACTGGCCTGATCCACCCCGATGCGATCCTGACCAATACCGGTGCCCAGGTCGGCAACCGGATCATCCTCACCAAACCCCTGGGAACGGGGATCATCAACACGGCCCAGAAGGGGGGGATGGCCTCCTCTGAGGCCGTGCAAAGGACGGTGGAGCTCATGGCGACCCTCAACCGGCGGGCGGCTGAGGTGATGAGGGGATTCCATGTCCACGCCTGCACGGACGTCACCGGTTTTGGACTGCTGGGCCATCTGTGCGAGATGCTAGGGGATGGTAAGATCGGGATAAAGATCTCCCTCGATGCCATCCCGATCTTGCCCAAGGCAGAGGAGTACGCCAGCATGGGGCTTGTCCCCGGCGGGGCCCTCCGCAACAGGGAATTCTATGCACCAAAAGTAAAGGGGGCGAACATCTGCCCCCCTTCACTCCTCGATATCCTCTACGACCCCCAGACCTCCGGCGGACTGCTCATTGCAGTACCTGAGGAGGATGCGGCGGACATTCTCCGCTTCTTACAGGAGGTGGGTATAAAGGATGCCCGCATCATCGCCGAAATAATCGCCAAGCCCAAGGGGCGCTTGGTCCTCGTCTAATCTTTTCTAATCATCAAAATCAAAGGTGCAGAGACTTACATAAGAGGGTCTATTCCGGCACTACAAGGCAGATAAGGGGGTGGGAGAAGGCTCGGCACCTTCTCCCACCTGTTGTTCTTAGCCGTTCCAACGGTTTTGGCCGCGCCTGGGCCCCCTTTCGCCCCAGCCTTGACCACGATTGTCGCAGTTATGGAATTGGGGGGCGATCCGGTTCATCTCCTGGCGGAAGGCAAATGTTTTTTCCTGGAGTTTTTGTTGTAAAGAAAAGATCTCCTTTTGCAGCTTTTCCACGGCCTTTTGGTCAGGCTCAAACTGCAGAAAGAGCCCTTCGAGCTCCTGCTGTTTGGAGAACAGTGCATTACGGAGCCCCTTGGTCTCCTCCCAGTATTTGAGGCGAAGCTGCTCGAGCTGTTTGATTTGCTCGGGGCTTAACGGGCTAGCCTGCGCCTTATCCCCGCAACCTCCATAGTCTGGACCATACCCTGGACCCATCATTGGACCTCCATAGCCGGGGCCCATCATGCCCCCCCTACAGCCACCGTACCCAGAAAACTGGGCCAATGCAAGGCCTCCCAGACCTATACCGAGCGCCACAATCAATCCGACTAAAACTACCTTTTTCATCACTCAACCTCCTTTTGAGATTTTTACCATAATAAAAGCAATAGCCATGCCATAGAGGGGTGCCCATATAAAAATTTTTAACCCGTTGAATTTACAGGTTATTTTTTATAACTATGATTTTGGGGTGAGGATAATAAGAGATTCTACTGCGTACTTTTTTCGCATGAGGGGCAAATAGCGGATTAACAATGGGAAATTTTTATGCGGCACCCCTCATGAGTCTATCCCATATTCTTTTATCTTATTTTGAAGGGTCTTTCTCGTTATGCCAAGGATGGCAGCCGCCCTGGTCCGATTCCCCCCTGTCTGGTGCAAGGTCATCACGATGGTCGCCCGCTCCACATCCCTCAGAGAGGTGGGGAAAGGTGTTCGTCCTTCATCTTGCTGCGCACCTGCAATAGCCGGAGGGAGATCATCAAGCGTTATGATATCCCCCTTGGACATGATCACCGTCCGTTCCACGATGTTTTCAATCTCCCTGACATTGCCGGGCCAGCTGTAGTGTATGAAGGCACCCATCACCTTTGGTTCAAACCCCTTGATCACCCTCCGGTTTTTCCCACTGTATATGCGCAGAAAGTGCTCTGCGAGAAGGGGGATATCTTCCTTTCTGTCCCTCAGAGGAGGGATGGTGATGGGGACGACATTGATCCGATAGTAAAGATCCTCCCTGAACCTTCCTTGTCTTACCTCCTCTTCTAGATTCTTATTGGTGGCAGCGATGATCCTCACATCCACCTTGATGGTCTTCGTACCCCCGACAGGCTCAAAGTCCCTCTCCTGAAGGACCCTGAGTATCTTCGTCTGGGTAGGGAAGGACATTTCGCCTATCTCATCCAGAAAGATCGTGCCGCCATCGGCACGCTCAAATCTTCCCTTCTTCTTGTCTATGGCGCCGGTAAAAGCCCCCTTTTCATGGCCGAAGAGCTCACTCTCAAGGAGTGTCTCCGGGAGGGCCGCACAGTTGACCTTGACATACGGCCTCTCCCTCCGCGGGCTGTTCTGATGAATGGCGTTAGCTATGATCTCTTTGCCTGTTCCGCTCTCTCCCAGCAGCAGCACCGTGGCCTCCGTCGGAGCGACCATGGAGAGTGTCTCGAAGAGCTCCAGCATCTTGGGACTCTTCCCGATGATATTGGAAAAGTCGAACCTAATCCCGAGCCTTTCCCGATACAGGATGTTTTCTTCTTCCAATTGCCGGTAGCGGATGGCCTTCTTTACCTTAATGATGAGCTCATCCATATCAAGAGGTTTTGTAAGGTAGTCCTCGGCACCGGATTGGAGGGCCTTCACAGCCGAGTCAATGGATCCATAGGCAGTCATCATGATGACGGGGATAGTGGGGTTTACCTCCTTTATCCGCCTCAGGGACTCCATCCCATCGATGATGGGCATCCGGATATCCATGAGGGCGAGGTCGAAGATTCGCTCCTTCACCTTTGCTACGGCATCCTGCCCATCGGATGCCTCCACGATCTCAAAACCCTCTCCTTCCAGGTGGGCCCTGAGCATCAATCGATGGCTTTCTTCGTCATCAGCGATGAGAATGGTCTTTGGTGGCATGCCTCCTCCCTATGAGCGGGGTACTGCGATGCGAAATGTCGTGCCCGAGCCGCTGGTGCCCTTGACTGAGAGCGTCCCTCCATGGTTCTCGACAATCCTATGGGCGATGGCGAGCCCGAGCCCCGTGCCTGTTTTCTTGGTAGTATAAAAAGGATTGAAGATCCGCGGGAGTTCCTCCGCAGAGATGCCATGACCTGTGTCCTCGATCTCTACGATGATCGATTTTCTCTCCTGAAAACAACGGATAGCGAGCCTTCCCCCTTTTGGCATGGCATCCAACCCGTTCAGCGCTATGTTCAGCAATACCTGGGTTATCTGATCCCTGTCCACCTGCACAGAGGGGACGTCCTCCTCTATCTCCACGGCCAACTCGACATTTTTAGATTTGGCATCATCGTTGATTAATTCAATGCTTCTCTGGATGATTGCGGCCAGAGAGGTCTTCTCCTTAACTGGCTCCTTGGGTTTCGCGTAATCGAGCAGGTTCGAGATCACCCTGTCGAGCCTCTCCACCTCCTGAATCATGACCTCGCTGTATTTATGATCCTGGCTCCCCGGTGGATTCTTTTTCAGGAAGAACTGGGCAAAACCTTTTATAGAGCTCAGGGGATTCCTGATCTCATGGGCAACCCCTGCAGCCAAGCCGCCTAAGGCGGCTAAGCGTTCACTCCTAGTGACCCTTTGCTGCAGCTCTTTGATCTCTCTGAGATCCCTCAGGATGAAGACTGCACCCAGATCTTCTCCATCGTCGGAGATAAGTCTGGCAGCACTGACGGAGAGGGGTATAGGCCCTCCCTCATCACGGGTATATGCAACCTCCTGCTCGAGGAGCGTCCTCTCTTTTTTGAGTAATTCAAGGAGCGGTTGTGCAAACCGCCGGAATTTCTTCGTTAGTTCCCTACGCTCATCAGAGAGCGTCTTTGCCTTGAGGCCGAATATCTCTCGCGCGCGATTGTTAACGGTGACAATACCGCTACCTGCATCGATAGAGATGAGCCCATCGGGCATATTCTCCACCACGTTGGTCGCATAGGTGGTCATGGTATCGAGGGTCCGGTTTACAATGGAGTAGTTCTGGACGAGGACGATAAAGTAGAGGCTTGCGGACCCCAGGATAAAGAGGACAAACCCCAGCATGACGGCATACTGGATATCTTTCCGTCTCGCCTGCTCGAAGAACGTGGTATCAAGACCGACCACAGCATAGGTCTTATCGGGGAGGATCGAAGGGGGTATGTCATCCAAAGGCCCCATCATTGAGCGCATGTGACGACGCATCTCATCCATCCTTGGGGGGGGAGGGCGTAACGGTTGAAACCGTTTGGCGACGACAAATGATCCATCCGCAGCGAACCAGCGCTGTGGTTCGCCTTGTGCGATGAGGCTCCCGAGTCTCTCCATCTGGGGATAGGTAGTACCAACCAGGGCATCGTCGTTGTGGGCTATGATGGTACCTTTTTCATCCACGAGGGCAATGAAGTGGATGTCTGTCATATCGAAGATCTGTGACATGAGGTGCTGGATGTTATCACCCCTCGCCATGATCCCCCGCATGCCGAAGCGAAAGGACGCCTCAAGGCCCCGGAGCACAATAAGACCGTCCCTGAACAGCGACTCTTCCATCCTCACCCTGTCTCGGTGGAGGTTTCTGACTGTGGAGATGCCCAGTAAGACCAACAGGGTGAGGATTGCGGCAAGGATTGTTATGATTGGTATATAAAGTCTCTTCCTCCGCATATCTGGGCCTCTCGTTGGTTACCGTCTATAGAAATATATTCTCTTTCCGAGAAAATATCAAAGAAAGGTATATTATTCGTGTCCTCATGTGATGGATAGAGAAGAGAGTGAAGCACCCCGCAGCAAAGCTGCGGGGCATCCAATTCTTTAAAAAACTCTCCTCCCCCTTGATGGGGGAGGATTAAGGTGGGGGTGATGATAAGATCATTTCCCCCTCACCCTAGCCCTCTCTCCCCCCAGGGGAGAGGGGAGGCCATTCATCCCCGCTGCAAGCAGCGGGGTATTCTGGCGGGTTTTTATAAAATGCAGTTTGTTTGCGTAAAGGAGAAGACGTAATAACGATGGATCGAAGACGAACGGCTATACGAGGATTTCCCCCTCCCTCATCACCACTTCCCCCTTCACAATAGTGGCATAGACCTTGCCCCTCAGCCGCCACCCCTTGAAGGGGGTATTGCGCCCCTTGGAGGCGAAGGTATCGGGATCAACCACCCATTTTTTGTCGAGGTCGATGACGGTGATATCGGCGGGTTTGCCCATTGCCAGGGAACCCCCTGGGATGCCCAATATCTTAGCGGGGTTTGAGGACATCCGCTCTATCGCTTCGGCCAGCGTGATGATGCCGGGGTGAACCAAGGCGGTGAGGACCACCCCCACGGTCGTCTCCAGGCCGATGACCCCCATGGGGGCCTCTTTCCACCCTTGGGCCTTCTCCGCAGGTGTGTGGGGCGCATGATCCGAGGCGATGACATCCACCGTGCCGTCCCTCAGCCCTTCTCTGAGGGCCTCCACATCCTCCTTTTTCCGCAGAGGTGGATTAGCCTTGGCATCGGGCCCGCATCCGATCGCATCCTTCTCCGTTAAGGTGAGGTGGTGTGGGGTGGCCTCGCAGGTGACAGGCACCCAGCGAGACCTGGCCCGCCTGATCAGGTCGAGGGATTCGGCCATGCTCACATGGCAGATGTGGACCCGCCAGTTCGCCTTCTCGGCCAGCATGAGGTCCCTGGCCACATAGTGGGGCTCCCTCTTGTAGCGGACGATTGCATCGGGGAGGGGGATGAGGGAGTTCTCTTTCTTAAAGGCCTGGATGGTGGCTGGGGACTCCTCGCAGTGGGGGGTCAGCAGGAACTCGTACCCCCGCGCCCGGGCAAAGGCCCTCTCCATCACCTGGTCCTTTACCACCGGGTTCCCGTCATCGGTGGCGGCGACGACCCAGGGCTTGAGCGCGAGGGCCTTGAGATTGGTGAGTTGCTCCCCCCGTCTCCCTTTCGTGATGCACACCTTGGTATAGAGGTTGACGCACCCATCTTGCTGAGCGAGTCTTATCCACTTTTGAAGGGTCTCAGAGTTGTCCATTGGGGGGTCGGTATTGGGTTCGCAGACAACGGTCGTAAAACCGCCCAGGGCAGCCGCCCTGGTCCCGGTAGCAATGGTCTCCTTCTCGGCCTCGTTGAAGTCGCGGAGGTGGCAGTGCATGTCGATGAGGCCCGGGACCACGACCTTGCCCTCGGCCTCCAGCAGAGGGACTCCTTCCTTGTCGATACGGGGGGCGATTTGGCTGATGCGCCCTCCTTCGATCAGGATGTCGAGGGGCTCGTCGAGGTCGAGGAGGGGGTCGACTACCCTACCCCCTCTGATCAGCAACGTCATTTTTTGATTATCTTTACCTTTTTTTCTTGGGAAACTTGTTCTCCCACACGACCACTGAGGCACTGGCTATGAAGACGGAGGAATAGGTGCCGAAGACAATCCCGACGATAAGGGCGAAGGTGAAGTCATGGATCACCCCCCCTCCCAGAAAGAAGAGGACGATGAGGACCATGAGGGTACTGACGCCGGTCAAGAGCGTCCTACTCAAGGTCTCATTGACGCTGACATTTATCACCTTTTCCAGGCGCTCTCTCTGCATTCGGGGCATGTTTTCCCTGATGCGGTCATACACGACAATCGTATCGTTGATGGAGTAACCGACAATGGTCAGTAAGGCTGCCAACACAGGGATGGAAAACTCCTTGTTGGCAAGGGAGAGGATCCCTATGGTAACGATGACATCGTGGCATATGGCGACCACCCCCCCCACGGCGAACCTGAACTCAAACCTCCAGCTGATGTAGATCAGCATCCCGATCATGGCGAGGATGGTGGCCATAATCCCCTTGGTGCGCAGGTCCTTCCCCACCTTGGGGCCAACCATCTCAATGCGCCTCACCTCGAAGCCCTTATCACCGAACCGCTTTGTCAACGCATCGTTGATGGTAACGGATAACCCGCCGAGATCAGCAGAGGACGTCTGCATGCGGATGAGGTATTCGCCTTTGCCTTCAGCCTCGAACCCCTGGATCGAGCTGCTCTCCAAGCCTGCTTCTTTCAGGGCATCCCTGATCACATCGAGTTCTAGCGGCTGCGAGAACCGCACCTGGACCAGCGTGCCGCCGGCAAAATCAATACCATAATTGGGTCCGCCGTGCAGGATTAAACTAATGATGCCGATAAGCATGACAACGCCCGAGAAGAGGAAACCGATCCTTCTCCTCCCCATGAAATCGATCTTTGTCCCCGGTTTGATGATCTCGAACATACTCTTCTATCCTCAGACGCTCAATCGTTTGACGTGGAAATTGTTCAAGACGAAATCAAAGATAAACCTCGTCACTACAATAGCGGTAAACATGCTGGCTGCAATGCCGATGCTCAGGGTAATGGCAAACCCCTTGACGGGCCCGGTACCAAACTGGAGCAAAACCAGTGCGGCAATCACGGTCGTGACATTGGAGTCCATAATGGTCAAAAAGGCCCTCGTATACCCCGCCTCGAGGGCCGCCCGTGGCGGCTTACCGAGCCGTATCTCTTCCCTGATCCTCTCGTATATCAACACATTGGCATCCACGGCCATGCCTACGGTTAGGGCGATGCCGGCGATCCCCGGCAGGGTCAAGGTCGCCCTGAGGACGGCCAGGGCCGCCAGGAGCAAGACCATGTTCATGATGAGGGCGATATTGGCCACAAAACCTGAGAACCGGTAGTAGATCATCATATAGAGGAGCACGAGAATACCACCGATAATGGTGGCCGTGAACCCCTTATTGATGGAGTCTTTGCCGAGGGAAGGACCTACGGTTCTTTCCTCCAATATTTGTACCGGTGCGGGGAGTGAGCCGGCGCGCAACACGATGGCCAGATCACGGGCCTCCTGCATGGTGAATCTCCCTTCGATGACCGCCTCTCCCCCGCTGATACGGGTATTGATGACTGGGGCCGAGTAGACATTGTTGTCGAGGATGATGGCGAGCCTCCTGCCTACGTTCTCCCCTGTGATCTCCTCAAAGAGCCTGGCACCAGCAGGGTGGAGGCTGATGCCGATATAGGATCTGTTGTTCTGATCGATCCTGACACGTGCATCCTTCAGGGTGTCACCGGTCATCAGGGTCCTGTCCTTTATCACATAGGGGATCTTGCGCACAGCGCCGGTCTTGGGGTCCACAACCCTTTGATAGAGGATCACATCTCCAAAGGGCACATCTCCGGCCAGCACGCGGTTTAGATCAGCGTCCTCGTCCACCAGTTTAAACTCCAGGAGGGCCGTCTTGCCGATCAGATCCTTAGCCCGCTCAGGGTCTTTAACCCCTGGCAGTTGAACAATGATCCTGTCCTCGCCCTGCCGAGAGATATCGGGCTCCGCCACCCCAAACTGATCGACCCTATTACGGATGGTCTCCAGGGCCTGGTCGACTGCGGACTTCTTAATATCCTCTATTTGTCGGGGATCCATTCCCAAGACCACCTTGACCCTGTCACCCTCTTTTTGAGAGCTCGTTTCTTTTAAGGTAGGGTACTGGTCTTTCAGGTAGTCATCGAATTTCTGCTTTACGTCAGGATTCAAGAGGACCACCTCTATGACATCCCCGAGTACCCGATCAATAGAGGTATAGAATATGCGCTCTTTCTTGAGGTTATCCCTCAGGTCGTTTTTGAGCCGCTCGGCAGAGCTCTCCACCGCCTTATCAGTCTCCACCTCAAAGGTCAGGTGCATTCCCCCCTGCAGGTCGAGGCCGAGCTGGATCTTATCCTGCGGAAAGAACTTGGGCCACCAAGAAGGGACCTCCTTGACCAGGGTCGGGAACAAAAAGATCAATGAGCCAACCAGGACAAAGAGTATAAGCAGAAAACGCCACTGGAGACTACCTTTCATCTTTTTTATAAACCTCTTTATAAACCTCTGAGTATAATATTATGGCCCCCGTTTCATACACCATGACAATGATAAATGCAAGGGAAAAATTCATTGGCCCCTTGATTTTTCCCCCCATCTATGCCATAGAGTCGATTATCCTCTCGGAGGAAGGAGGGTATAAGATGAGATTGAAAGATAAGGTGGCCTTGATTACAGGAGGAGGCAGCGGCATCGGGGCAGCAGTGGCCCGGCGGTTCGCCGCGGAAGGGGCCCTTGTCGCTATTGGCGATGTGAACCTCCAAGGGGCCGAGGCAATAGCGCTGGAGATTAGAAAAAATGGAGGAAGGGCGCTTGCCATCAAGGTGGACGTACGAGTCAAGGTTGAGGTGAGCGGTATGATCGACGAGGTGGTAAAGGAGTTCGGACGCCTGGACATCCTCATCAACAACGCCGGCGTCACGCGGGACAATTTGTGCGCCAGGATGTCGGAGGAGGAGTGGGACTTCGTGCTGGACGTAAACCTCAAGGGGACCTTCCTCTGCTCCCAGGCCGCCTATCGCCCCATGAGAAAGCAGAAGCATGGAAGGATCGTTAATACCGCATCGGTGGTAGTGAGGGGAAATATGGGGCAGATCAATTACTCCTCGAGCAAGGCGGGGGTCATCGGGCTGACCCGCACCCTGGCCCTGGAGTATGCGCGCTCGAACATTACGGTGAACTGTATCGCGCCGGGGTTTATCGAAACCCCCATGTCCGCCGCCATGACCGAAAAGACCAGAGAGCTCGCCCTGGAGAGGATCCCCCTCAGCAGGATGGGGACGCCTGAGGAGGTGGCCGATCTGCACCTCTTTTTGGCCAGCGATGAGGCAAACTACATCACCGGCCAGGTGATATTCCTCGATGGGGGGGCCAGTCTTGGAATCTGAGCCCCAACCTCTGCGCTCGCCATTGAGCGCTTACCTTTGCTAAGTGCAGTGCATAACGGCCCCTGTAGGCATCCTGCGGATTTCTTTAGCAAATCCATGACTCGTATCATAAGACCATATTTTTCCTTAAAACAAGCCCCTCCACCTTAAATCACTTGTAACAAGATAATATCATTGACTTATTTAAATTTTACCGAAGATTTTCGGGGAAGGTCCTGCTTCTTTATGAATTGACAAGGAGAGGTTGAATATATTAACATTTTTAATTGATCAATTGGGGGGCATTCATGAAAGATTTCATGAAAGATGAAGAGTTGATGGAGAGGTTATTGGAGGAGGATGAGGAGTTCCGACAGCTCAAGGAGGAGCACAACTGGTTTCATCGGAAGGTGGAGGACTTGGACAAGAAAGCCTTTTTGACCCCAGCGGAACGGTTGAAGCGAGAGGAGTTGAAGAAGAGAAAGCTTGCCTTAAAGGACAAGATGGAGGAGATTATGGCAGCGCATCGTCGTCGGCTGGAGGGGAAGGAATAATGAAGAAAACAGGGGCCCAGATCCTCTTAGAGTGCCTCAAGCGGGAAGGGGTGGAGGTAATCTTCAATTACCCTGGAGGGGCCATCCTTCCCGTCAACGACGAGCTTTCCCGTTGGGATTTTAAGATGATCCTGGTCCGGCATGAACAGGGAGCAGTCCACGCAGCTGATGGATATGCCCGGGCCAGCGGCAAGGCAGGCGTCTGTATCGTTACCTCTGGTCCGGGGGCTACCAACACCGTCACGGGGCTCGCCACCGCCTTCATGGATTCCGTACCGGTGGTCGTCATAACGGGACAGGTCTCCACCCCCCTCATCGGCAATGATGCCTTCCAGGAGGCGGACATCGTGGGGATTACCCGCCCCTGCACAAAATACAATTATTTGGTCACCGATGTGCGCGATCTGGCCACAATCGTACGGGAGGCCTTTTATATCGCCGGGTCTGGACGGCCCGGCCCCGTACTGGTCGATCTCCCCAAAGATATCGCATCAGGTGTTACGGAATTCAAATATCCGCAGGAGGTCCACATCAGGGGGTATCAGCCCACGCTCGATGGCCATATGCAACAGATCAAGAGGGCCCTCAACCTGATGCTCAAGGCGCACAGGCCGGTAATCTATGCCGGCGGGGGAGTCATTACCGCTGGCGCTGCTCAAGAGCTGACCAAGATCGCGGAGATGCTCAATATCCCTGTCACCACGACCTTGATGGGCCTCGGTGGTTTCCCGGGCACGCATCCTCTATCCCTGGGGATGTTGGGGATGCACGGGACCTATCGAGCCAATATGGCGGTGACCGACTGTGATCTCCTCCTCGCCGTCGGTGCCCGGTTTGACGACCGGGTGACCGGGAAAATCGATGCCTTTGCCCCCAAGGCCGAAAAGATCCACATCGATATCGACCCCACGTCTATCAGCAAGAACGTGAGGGTGGATGTACCTATTGTGGGGGATTGCAAGCGGATCCTGAGCAAGATGTTTGCTCTTCTCCAGGAGGAGAAAGGCTTGGATGAGCACCAAAGGTCTCTGGGACCATGGCACGAGCAAATAGAGAAGTGGAAGAATACCCATCGCCTCACGTACCATCAGGATGAGGTCATCAAGCCCCAATACGTCATCGAGCGGATCTACGAGATGACCAAAGGTGAGGCCGTTATCACCACCGAGGTGGGACAGAATCAGATGTGGACCGCCCAATACTACCTCTTTGACCACCCTCGCACCTTGCTCACCTCGGGTGGTCTGGGGACCATGGGCTACGGATTCCCCGCGGCCATTGGGGCCCAGGTGGCCTTCCCTGAGCGCACGGTCATCGATATCGCCGGTGATGGGAGCATCCAGATGAATATTCAGGAGTTGGCCACCGCCGTGCAGTATAAGCTTCCGGTAAAGGTGGCCATCCTCAACAATGGATACCTGGGGATGGTAAGGCAGTGGCAAGAACTCTTCTATGAGCGCAGGTATTCCATGACCCATATTGGAAACATTAGCCCTGATTTCGTCAAGCTTGCCGAGGCCTATGGGGCCATGGGGTTGCGGGCCACCAGGCCGGACGAGGTGGTCCCTGTCATCCGAGAGGCCCTGCGGACCCCCCTGCCCGTGCTCATGGACTTTGTCGTGGAGCCGGAGGAGGGGGTCTATCCCATGGTGCCCGCTGGCGAGGCCATAGATCGGATGCTCTTGGTATGAGGAGGGGAAATGCTGCATACGATTAATGTCTTGGTGGAAAATGAATTTGGTGTCTTGGCCCGGGTAGCAGGTCTCTTTAGCGGGAGAGGGTTTAATATCGAGAGCCTCTCGGTGGCGGAGACCTTGGATCCTAAGGTATCGGTCATGACCATCGTGACCCGGGGAGACGATCAAGTCCTCGAGCAAATCACAAAACAGCTCAACAAACTGGTGTGCGTGATCAAGGTGATGGATCTGGTGGGCAAGGAGTATGTGGCAAGGGAGATGGTTCTCATCAAGGTGGCGGCGAAGCCTGAGACCCGCGCGGAGATCCTCAGCATCGCTGACATCTTCAGGGGGAAGGTGGTGGATGTGAGTCCCAAGAGCTATACCATTGAGGTGACCGGGGATGAGGAGAAGATCAAGGCCTTTCTCGAGCTCCTCAAGCCCATGGGGATCAAAGAAATGGCCCGCACGGGGCGCGTGGCCCTCATGAGGGGTTGACGCCAACGAGATAAAGGAGGAAGCGATGGCACGGATATACTATGATAAAGATGCCGATTTGAAGGTCCTGAAGGGAAAGCAGATCGCGATCATCGGGTATGGCAGCCAGGGGCATGCCCAGGCCCAAAATCTAAGGGACAGCGGCGTGGAGGTGGTAGTGGCCGAGCTCGAAGGGACGGCCAACTACCGCTTGGCCCAGGAGCATGGGTTCACACCGGTATCGGCCAAGGAGGCAGCCAAGAGCAGTGA
>MGQF01000005.1:8761-8836 GCA_001797745.1 Deltaproteobacteria bacterium RBG_13_52_11 | reverse complement strand
CGAGGGCTACCTTCAAGGCCTCTCCCGAGGCGTCTTGTTCCACCGCCACCAACGAGGGGATCGGTTCGACAAGGG
>MGQF01000005.1:6409-8751 GCA_001797745.1 Deltaproteobacteria bacterium RBG_13_52_11 | reverse complement strand
CGAGACCACGTTTAAGGAGGAGACTGAGACGGATCTGTTCGGTGAGCAGGTGGTCCTGTGTGGAGGGACAACGGAGTTGGTACGGGCTGGATTTGATACGCTGGTGGCGGCCGGCTATCAGCCCGAGATCGCCTACTTCGAGTGTCTCCACGAACTTAAACTCATCGTCGACCTGATGTATGAGGGGGGGATCAGCTATATGCGGTACTCCATCAGCGATACGGCTGAGTACGGAGACCTGACCAGGGGGAGGAGGATCATCGACGAGGAGACCCGTCTGATCATGAAGGAAATCCTGGAGGAGATACAGGATGGTACCTTTGCCCGTGAGTGGATCCTGGAAAATGAAGCACGCCGTCCCGTATTCAACGCCCTGCGCAGGAGGGACCAGGTGCATTTGATAGAGAAGGTGGGAGGGGAATTGCGCAAGATGATGAGCTGGATAGAGAGCAAGGATGCGCCTTAACTGGAAGGCATTCCCCCTCGTCGTGGAGGGGATACCGTATCTCATCCCCCCCGCCGTGATCACGGTGATCGGGGGGTTGTGGGGAAAGGGTTATCTTTTTTTCCCCTTTCTTGCGCTGACCATCTTCGTCTGTTCATTCTTTCGCAACCCCCCTCGCAGCATCCCCGATGGCGAAGGTCTGATCCTCTCACCCGCCGACGGGCGGATCGTGGGAATTGAAAAAGGGGCAGAGACCACCAAGGTGAGTATTTTTATGTCCGTCTTTAACTGCCATGTGAACCGTGCGCCTGCCGCGGGAACAATCGAGGAGGTCCGATACCAGAGGGGGAGATTTCTACCGGCGAACAAGGGAGAGGCCTCGCGGCAGAACGAACAGAACACCCTCCAGTTGCAGAGCGCCGAGGGGCTGAAAGTGCTCTTTACTCAAGTGGCTGGCATCGTGGCCCGCAGGATCGTCTGCTATGTGCGCAGGGGGGATGAGGTGCAGCGAGGGGAGATCTTTGGGGCCATCCTCTTCGGTTCCAGGGTGGATATCTACCTTCCCCACGGGGTTAAAGTGCGGGTTCGGGAGGGGGAACGTGTCAGGGGGGGAGAAAGCGTGTTGGGGGTGATCACATGAACAAGAAGAAACATAAGAAGACGAGGGAAGGGGTGAGGAGAGGGGTCCATATATTGCCCAACCTGCTCACCTCAGGAAGTCTTTTCGGTGGGTTCTATGCCATCGTTGCAGCCTTTAGTGGAGATTATCTCATCGCGGCGGCGGCCATCTTTATCGCCATCTTCTTGGATGGAGTCGATGGTAAGGTAGCCCGTTTGACCCGAACCACCAGCCGTTTTGGGGTGGAATACGATTCCCTCTCAGACCTGGTGGCCTTCGGTGTGGCCCCGGCTATCCTCGTCTTCACGTGGGCCCTGCAGCCATATGGGAGATTGGGCTGGCTGGCCGCCTTTCTCTATGTGGCCTGTGGCGCCCTCAGATTGGCCCGGTTTAATGTTCAGGCTGACACAGTGGAGCCTCGTTCGTTCCGAGGGCTCCCGATCCCGATGGCAGCAGCGGTCATCGCAGCCACCGTCCTCTTGCTCCATCACCTGGGGGAAACAGGGGATACCAAACATCTATCCTTTCTCATCTTGATCTACGTTCTCGCCTTTCTCATGGTGAGCAACATCCGGTATCCCAGCTTCAAGAACTTGGAGCTCCTCAAGAGGAAGCCCTTTAACACCCTCGTTGCCATGACCTTGACCATCGTGGTGGTGGTGGCGGAACCAGCGATCATGCTCTTCATCATCTCTTTTGTCTATCTCTTGATGGGGCCGGTGAATGTCGTGCGAGGATGGTACTGGAAGCGGGTGGCGGCATCGAGTGAGAAGAAGACGCAGCCATTGACGAGATAGCGGGGAGGCCAGGTGGCGGGATGGAGGTCCTTTTTTGCCGTTGAGCTCAGCAACGAAATAGCAGCAGGAGTGCGGAGGATCCAAGAAGGGTTAAAGGAGCGTGCAGCGGGTGTGCGCTGGGTTCGGCCAGAGGGAATACATCTCACCCTCCAGTTCCTCGGTGAGGTAGATCCGGATCGTATCGAGGGGATCGTGAGCAAGGCAGAGGAAAGCGTCGAGGCAATAGGACCTTTCACCATCGGGATCAGGGGGTGCGGGGGATTCCCCAACACAAAGAACCCCCGCGTCATCTGGATAGGGGTTGATGATCCCAGCCTCTTGCTCAAGAAGCTACAGGCCAGGATTGAAGCGGGGATGGAGGAGCTCGGTTTCATGAAGGAGGGGAGGTATTACGCCCCACACCTAACGCTCGGACGTCTGCGTTCAGGAAAGGGAACAGTTGCCCAAGCCCTCGAGGCAATCAGAGAGAGCAACCTGGGGA
>MGQF01000005.1:0-6375 GCA_001797745.1 Deltaproteobacteria bacterium RBG_13_52_11 | reverse complement strand
CCACTTAAAACCGACGGGAGCGGAGTATACCAAGTTGAAAGCCATCCCGCTAGCAATCTGATTAAGAGGAATTTTCCATGACCGTTTTGTCACCCAAGAACCATAAAATTTAGTTTTATCCCTCCTCTCCCGCCGCGGGCCGTAAGGTCCCGGCCCCATAAGGACGGGGAGAGGAAATAGTAATGGTTATTTTCTCCATAACTCACCACGAGGGAGGATGCCCATGGAACTGGACAAAGAAAAGGACAAGGCAGTCAGCGTGGCCGTCACACAGATTGAGAAGCAGTTTGGCAAGGGGTCCATCATGCGCCTCGGAGCTGATGTACGACCAGCGGAGATTCAGGCCCTATCCACCGGTTCTCTGGGCCTGGATCTGGCCCTCGGGGTAGGGGGACTCCCCCGGGGCAGGGTGGTGGAGATCTTCGGTCCCGAGTCCTCAGGGAAGACCACCTTGGCCCTCCACGTGGTGGCCGAGGCCCAAAAGGCGGGGATAGCGGCCTTTATCGATGCCGAGCACGCCCTCGATCTCAACTATGCCGAGCAGTTAGGGGTGAAGGTGGAGGATCTCCTCGTGTCCCAGCCCGACACCGGTGAACAGGCCCTGGAGATCGCGGAGATCTTGGTTCGGAGCGGAGCCGTGGATGTGATCGTCATCGATTCGGTGGCGGCCCTGGTACCCCGGGCGGAGATCGAAGGGGATATGGGAGACGCCCACATGGGCCTGCAGGCGAGGCTCATGTCCCAGGCCCTGCGGAAGCTGGCGGCCACCATCAACAAATCAAAGACCATTGTGATCTTCATCAATCAGATCCGGATGAAGATCGGCGTGATGTTCGGTAATCCGGAGACCACACCCGGTGGGAACGCCCTCAAGTTCTACTCATCCGTGAGGCTGGATATCAGGAAGATAGCCACTATCAAGCAAGGCCAGGATGTGGTGGGAAATCGAACCAAGGTACGGGTGGTAAAAAATAAAGTGGCCCCTCCCTTTAAGGAGGTGCAGTTCGATATCATCTATGGACAGGGGATCTCCCGAGATGGGGAGATCGTGGACCTCGCCACTGACCTTAATATCCTGGAGAAGATGGGTACGTGGTACTCCTTCGGCGACACCCGGATCGGCCAGGGGAGGGAAAATGCCAAGACCTTTCTGAAGGAGAACCCAGAGGTGAGAGAGGAGATCGTGGGTAAGATCCAGGAGCAGGACAAGCTTCCCAAAGCTCACAAGGACAAGGAGGTAGGAGATGGATCTGAGTGATGTACTCCTCGTTGCCCTGAACAACCGGGCCTCTGATATCCACTTTAAGGTCGGCCAGCCCCCCATTCTGAGGATTGACGGGGAGTTGGTCCCCCTCAAGGACTACGCGGCGATGGACGCCAGCGAAATAGCCAAACTGGCGTATCAGATCATGAGCGAGCGGCAGCGGGAGCGATTCCTGCGTGAGATGGAGATGGACATGGGTTATGGCATCTCCGGTCTGGGGAGATTCCGGGTCAACATCTTCCAGCAGCGGGGGACCATCGCCGTCGCCCTGCGGGTGATCCCCTTCGGGATCAAGGGGTTCGAGGAGCTCAACCTCCCGGTGGAGGTTTTGGAACGGATCTCCAAGGAGGTGAGAGGCCTGGTCCTCTTGACCGGCACCACCGGCAGCGGCAAGTCCACCACCCTGGCGGCCATGATAGACTATATCAACTCTAACCGACGCTCTCACATCATTACCATCGAGGACCCCATTGAGTTCCTCCATCGCGACCAAAAGGGAATTGTCAGCCAGAGAGAGATCGGCACGGATACCGATAACTTTGCCCAGGCCCTGAAGATGGCCTTGCGCCAGGACCCTGACGTGATCCTCGTGGGGGAGATGCGGGACTTTGAAACCATTGAGACTGCCATCTTGGCTGCCGAGACCGGACACCTCGTCCTCAGTACCCTCCACACCCTGGATGCCGCGGAGACGGTGAACAGGATCGTCGCCGTCTATCCTCCCTATCAGCAGAAACAGATCAGACTCCAGTTGGCCGGGATACTCAAAGGTGTGGTCTCCCAGCGGCTCTTGCCCCGGGCCGATGGGATGGGGAGAGTCCCCGCGGTGGAGATCATGCTCTCTACCGCCCGCATCCGGGACTGTATCGTAGATAAAGATAAGACCCACGAGATCCATGAGGCCATCACTCAGGGGCACGCCACCTACCACATGCAGACCTTTGACCAATCCCTCATGTTGCTGCTCACGCAGGAGTTGATTACCTACGAGGAGGCCCTGCGCCACAGCAGCAACCCCGACGACTTTGCCCTCAGGGTCAAGGGAATCCTGGCCACGAGCGATATGACCTGGGATGAGTTCGAGAAGGTGGATAAAAAGGGAGAGGAAGAGCCGGAGGTAGAAAAGTTTTAGATGATGAGAGGAGACGAAGTACGGGCCGCCTTTTTACACTATTTTGAGCAACGGGGTCATAGGGTCGTCAAGAGCTCTCCCTTGGTGCCCTATGACGATTCCACCCTCCTGTTTACCAATGCCGGGATGGTCCAGTTCAAACGTGTCTTTCTTCAGGAGGAGACCAGAGAGTATAACCGAGCCACCTCAGCGCAGAAGTGTCTGCGGGCAGGGGGAAAACACAACGACATGGAGAACGTGGGCAGGACGGCCCGCCATCACACCTTCTTTGAGATGTTAGGGAATTTCTCCTTCGGTGACTACTTCAAAGAAGGGGCCATCGAGATGGGGTGGGAGTTCCTCACCCAGGACCTGCACCTCCCCACCGAGCATTTGTGGGTCTCGGTCTTCAAGGAGGATGACGCGGCTGCCAGCATATGGCAGAAGCGGATCGGGCTGCCAGCGGATCGGATCGTGCGCATGGGCGAGAAGGATAACTTCTGGGCCATGGGAGATACCGGCCCCTGCGGCCCCTGTTCAGAGATCATCATCGATCAGGGAGAGAAAGTGGGATGTGGTTCTCCCGCCTGCGGGGTGGGTTGCGATTGCGACCGATTTTTGGAGCTTTGGAACCTGGTCTTCATGCAATACTCGCGAGAGCAGGATGGTCGTTTAACCCCCCTGCCTAAGCCGAGCATCGATACGGGGATGGGGTTAGAGCGTATCGCGGCGGTGGTCCAGGGGGTGAAGAGTAATTACGACACCGACCTCTTTCAAGGGATCATAGGGCGCGCTGAGGAGATCAGCGGAGCAACGTATGGGGCCGATGCAGACAAGGATGTATCCATGAGGGTGATCGCCGACCACGCCAGGGCAGTAACCTTTCTCCTCGCCGATGGAGTCCTTCCGGCCAATGAGGGGAGAGGATACGTGCTGCGCAGGATCATCCGCCGGGCCCTGCGCCATGGTAAGCTCTTGGGCATAGAGGGCCCCTTTCTCGTCCCCATGGCAGACAGGGTGGGAGACGTGATGGGGGAGGTCTATCCGGAGATCAAGGAGGGTAAAAAACATCTTACGCAGATCCTCCAGCGGGAGGAAGAACGTTTCTCAGTGACCTTGGACTATGGGCTCAAGGTCTTGCAGGACGAGGTGGAACGGCTCAAGGTGAAGGGCAAAGGGGTCTTCCCTGGGGAGGTGGCCTTCAAGCTCTACGATACTTTTGGGTTTCCCATCGATTTGACCGAGGACATCGTCAGGGAAAAGGGGATGACCATCGATCTCGCGGGGTTTGAACGGTCCATGGAGGACCAGAGGAAGCGGGCGCGGGACGCGTGGAAGGGGGAGATGGGAGAGGGTATCCCCCCCATCTATCAGGGGGTGATTGCCGAGGGGGTTGCCATCCCGTTTGTCGGCTATGAGACCCTGCAAATCGCCTCAGAGGTCATGAAGATAATCAAAAAAGACCAGTTCGCTCTCTCCGCTCGCCAAGGGGAGGAGGTGGAGATCATCACCGCCCAAACCCCCTTTTATGGGGAGTCTGGAGGGCAGGTGGGGGATCAGGGGGTCATCCAAGGCAAGGGTCTTTTGCTGGAGGTGAGCGATACCATCCGTCCCCTCCCTGAGCTCATCGTGCACAAGGGGGTGATCAAGGAGGGGAAGGTCACTGTCGGGGATAAGGTCCACCTACAGGTGGACGGGGAGCGCAGGCAAGCAACGGCCCGCAACCACACCGCCACCCACCTCTTGCAGGCGGCCTTGAGAAGGGTTGTGGGGGGGCAGATCAACCAGGCCGGCTCGCTGGTTGCGCCCGAGCGGTTGCGCTTCGATTTTACCCACTTTGAGGCGATAGATCCGGATACCCTGGAGCGAATTGAGGCATTGGTAAACCGATGGATATGGGAGGATACGCCGGTTGCGGTTGAGGTCATGGCCACGGAAGAGGCCATTGAGAAAGGGGCCACGGCGCTGTTCGGCGAGAAGTATGGTGAAGAGGCCCGGGTGATATCTCTCGGGGATTACAGCCAGGAGCTGTGCGGGGGTAGCCATGTGGCAAGGACCGGGGAGATAGGGATCTTCAAGGTGCTCTCCGAGAGCGGGATCGCCGCCGGGGTGAGGAGGATAGAGGCCGTGACTGGTCAAGGGGCCTTTGACCATCTCCGATCAGTGGAGCAAGAGCTCAAGGAGGCGGCTCAGCTCCTCAAGGCAAGGCCCGGTGAAGTTGCCGCCAAGGTGGAGCGGCTCTTGGCAGGGCAGCGGGCCTTGGAGCGGGAGATCGAGGCCCTTCGCCGCAGGATTGCCACGGCGCAAACAGGGGCAGGGCCGGAAGTCAAAGAGATAAACGGTATTAAGGTAGTTGCCTTTCGTGTGGATGATATGGACCCCAAGGGCCTCCGGGAGATGGGGGACGGCATCAAGGATAAGATTGGTTCGGGGGTCGTCCTTGTAGGGGGTGCGCACGAAGGAAAGATAACGCTGGTGCTCATGGTCACCAAGGACCTGGCCGAACAATTCCGCGCCGACGAATTGATTCAGGGGATAGCCGAGATCATAGGAGGCAGGGGAGGCGGGAACCCCACCTTAGCCCGGGCAGGGAGCGATAAAGTGGAGCGGCTGGCAGACGCCTTGAAGGCGATCTATACGATCGTGGAAAAGCAAGCCTCATAGTGGAGCTTAATTAACCCTTCCAGCGTATACGATACCGTTCAACCCTTTTCAGCTTTATGCAGAAAATCAATTTATTTCCTCTCCCCCCGAGGCCGTGTAGTAATTACATGTTAGCACCAAATATCCCTTCTCCCCTTACTAATTAAGGGGAGAAGGTGCAGGATGAGGGGTTACAATAAAAAATATGTTAAAAGCTTTTTAGTTGAACCCCTCACCCCCACCCTCTCCCCACTGACGTGGGGCGAGGGAACTGTTTGAATTGCGACATAGTCTCTCGGGGAAAGGATATATAGCTGTTTTATTTTTTAGACGATTACTCTACTGCTCATGAGGAAAAGCAATGAATCTGGAAGGCCTGCTTGAGGTCGCTGTTCGTGCTGCTCAGGCAGCAGGACACATCCAACGGGAGTGGTTGCGAAAAGATAAGCGAATCGAGCTCAAAGGAGCGATCAACCTCGTCACCGAGGTGGACAGGAGGTGTGAGGCAAGGATCGTCGAGATCATCAAGGAGGCCTTCCCCCAGCACAACATCTTGACCGAAGAGACCCCGATGACTGATGAGTTCCCTTCCCCCTTTCGCTGGATCGTCGATCCCCTCGACGGGACTACCAACTATGCCCACGGATATCCGTGCTTCTGCACCTCCATCGCCCTGGAGCTGGAAGGGAAGATCGTTTTGGGGGCGGTATACGATCCCCTCTTAGACGAGCTCTTTACTGCCCAACTGGGCAAGGGGGCCTTTCTCAACAACGAGAGGATCTCCGTCTCCGCGACCGAGCGTCTCACCAATGCCCTCATCTGTACGGGGTTCCCCTACGACCTCAGGGAAAGCCCGGAGAACAACCTGGATCACTTCAACCGCTTCATCATGGAGGCCCGGGCCATCAGGAGGGACGGTTCGGCAGCCCTGGACCTCTGCTATGTGGCTGCGGGGAGGTTTGACGGATTCTGGGAATTGAAGCTCTACCCCTGGGATGTGGCAGTCGGCAAGCTCATTATTGAGGAAGCCGGCGGCAAGGGGACGGACTTTCGCGGCAAGGCTCTGGACGTCAATGGCAAGGAGACGCTGGCCAGCAATGGAAAGATTCACGAGGAGATGATTAGGGTGTTGCAGAAAGGGAGTTAAATCAGATGCCCTTGTGACACTGTTGCTACCAAGCACAAAGACCAGCCAGCGCCGGCTTTCCTGCGATTGGCTGCATAAGGTGGTTATGCCAATTCCTTTAGAATGTGCTTTGCAAGATTCTCGTCTATTTCATTATGTCTTGGGATAGCCTGCTTCTTGCCGGTTTTTGGATTTCTATAAAGATCGTGGCGGGTGCCATGCCTTACAAGC
>MGQF01000004.1:6534-7113 GCA_001797745.1 Deltaproteobacteria bacterium RBG_13_52_11 | reverse complement strand
TTAAGGACAATGGCATTGTCGATGCTAACTACCTCTCACATGCCCATTTGTCTCATATGTAGTGAACGAGTACAGGACTTGAGAAAAGTATCCAGTATGGGCTAAGATAGATGACCCTGAGAAACACAGAGGAGGTGAACAATGGTCAGTGAGGAGATCATCCGCTCTTTGGCAATGAAGACCCCCTCCAAGATCGTGCTCGTGGTTTTGGATGGGCTAGGGGGGTTGCGGGTCGACGGCAAGACAGAACTGGAGGCAGCCCACACCCCTCATCTGGATGAACTGGCCTCCCGTTCCATCTGCGGGGTGGTTGATCCTGTCTCGCCCGGCATCACGCCGGGGAGCGGCCCAGGGCACCTGGGGATGTTCGGCTATGACCCCTTGCGATATGAGATCGGCAGGGGGGTGCTGGAGGCCCTGGGGATTGGGATGAAACTGGGGAAGGCAGATGTCGTGGCCAGGGGTAACTTCGCAACCATGGATCAGAAAGGGATCATCGTCGACCGGAGGGCAGGGCGAATACCTACGGAGAAGAACAGGGAGCTCTGCACCCTCCTGCAGGGAAATATCAAGGAGATA
>MGQF01000004.1:6368-6505 GCA_001797745.1 Deltaproteobacteria bacterium RBG_13_52_11 | reverse complement strand
CGCCAACACGGTCTTGCTGCGGGGGATCTCCCAGATCCCCGCAATCCCCGGCATGACTGAGCTCTTTAAGCTGACCCCTGCCTGCATCGCCACCTATCCCATGTACAAGGGGTTGGCTCGGCTGGTGGGGATGGAGA
>MGQF01000004.1:6227-6361 GCA_001797745.1 Deltaproteobacteria bacterium RBG_13_52_11 | reverse complement strand
AACCGGAGAAGGCATTGTCGATGAGTTCAAGACCCTCAAAGAGCACTATAAGCGCTTTGACTACTTTTTCCTGCACATCAAAAAGACCGACAGCTACGGCGAGGACGGCAATTTTGAGAAAAAAGTAGCGGTCA
>MGQF01000004.1:0-6177 GCA_001797745.1 Deltaproteobacteria bacterium RBG_13_52_11 | reverse complement strand
GTCATTGCGGTGACGGGTGACCACTCCACCCCTGCGCTGCTCAAGGGGCACAGCTGGCACCCCAATCCCTTTATGCTCTGTTCCCGCTATGAAAGGATCGACGACGTCAAGGAATTCACCGAGGCGGCGTGTGCGAAAGGGGGTTTGGGGAGGTTTCTGGCAATCGACGAGATGCCCTTGATGCTTGCCTCGGCCTTGAAGCTGGAAAAATTCGGGGCATAAATAGGTGGGGCCCCGTCTACAAGGCGGGGCCCCACAAAGACCGGGTCCATTCGACCTATTTTTGCTGCAATGTGAACTTTCCACTGCAACCAGTGGGGTTGGTATAGACGCCGTCCGAACAGTACCACTTGCCGTCTTTATCGCACAGGATGCCCTTGAACTTTATGTTCTGATTTGCCGTGTCAGTACCGGCGATCCCAAGCAAACTCCCATCGAGCACGCAACATGTGCCTGTGAACCCTCCTCCAGAGCCTGAAAAGTGATAGGTATGGGTAGGGACCCCGCCCTTTATTGTGTTTACCTCCCCGTTGACGACGTGACTGCAGCCCAGGTTGGAAATCGTCAGGATAAACTTCTCTGTCGTGGGGTGTGGGCAGGTAGCGGATGCGGTATCCTGCATAACGCCATCGTAGGTGCCGTCGAGGCAGCATGTGCCGCTGCTGCTGCAGGCAAGATTCACCTCAAGGCTGTTGTTGCCTTCGTTTGCTTCTTTCACTACATTCCCGGCGTCCACCACCGCCTTGATGGTAGCTTTAGTTACCTTCAACGTGCTGGTAAAAATCGCCATGCCACCTGGATTCTTCAGTTTTTTGGCTGTGTCGAACTTCCAGATAGAGGCCCCGCCCCACCCGGTGCCGTTTTTGTAGAGGTAGACGCCGGCGCTCTGGGGCGTGTGCACCGTCCAGACCGTATCAGGCAGAGGACTAGGCCCAAGGTTTTTGACCACGACAGACACCTCGCCCCCGCAGCCACTGTTATAAATCGAGACGATGGTAAGGTCGGCGAGTAACTTCGCAATTTGCTGGGTGACGGGCGGCAGCACTTTCCCCGCAGGGGGCTTGGCGAACAGAACTCCTGCTGCCAGCACTACCGCCAACGGGACGATCAATCCCAGACATTTCTTGGTTGCCTTCATTTCTTTTCCCTCCTTGTCAATGTTTCGTGTTCATTGAATCTTATCAGTTTACTTGCTATTCTAGGCTCACTCTATCTTTGTTTTTAAGCAGCCCCCTCCCTTTTTTCGATGGCCATAGAGATCTTGGCTTTTGTCTGTTAGTGCCAACGTGGTCAAAAAGGTTCACGATCGTTCCCCTGGCAGGAGGGTTCCCTGTCACTTCTCACACTTCCCAACCCATTTCCCTGACAGCCTCTGGGTCGCCTTCATACTTCCCTGCGTCATCTGGATGACCCCCTCAAAGGTATCCCCTTTATAGGTTATCCTTCCGTCGCTCACTGCGGTTCCTTCATTTGTTTTACACTCCACCACCCAGGAGACCGTGTCGCCCGTTATATCCTGCTTAACTATCTTGCATCCTTGGTCCGGTTCCTCTCGCTGGGGCACTACCTCTTTTTGTGTCAGGCACTGAGTATAGGTTTGGGGAGACATCTGCACCGGCATCCCCGGCACCTCCATCCTCATCGTTACCTCCCACAGCCCCTCCTTCATGTTGGGACCTTTCTGAACAGAACATGAAAAGAGAAATAGAGAAATAACAAAGAGTAAAATACAGATCTTCTTGCTCATCTTTTCCTCCTTATTTTTGTTATTGCACATCCGCCTTTTTTAACCCTTATTCAAGAGGTGGCTAGCTTTTCCCTCACCTCATTCTCCCCTCTCATGGGATCGTATTCGAGTGGGCCAGGCCCGAAGATAGGCTCCGGGCCTGGCCGCTATGGCCTTACTTCTGTTTCAAGGTGAATGTCCCGCTGCAACCCGTAGCGTTCGTGTAGGTGCCGTCCGTGCTGAACCACTTGCCGCCCTTCTTGCACAAGGTGGCCTTGATCTGTATAACTTCACCGGCTGTAGGGGTGCCGTGGACTCCTTTCAGCTCACCTACGAGCTTGCAGCATTTCCCTGAGGGGGCCACTGTTCCTGTTAAATAATGGGTATTATTGTTCGCCGTATTTACCACCTTTCCCTCAATGGTGGAACCACAATTGGCCTGCTGTTTAATATCCAAGGTAAAGGTACCTGTCCCTGGTTTCTTGCAGGTCGCCGATGGTTTGTCTGAATAGGTGCCATCATAGGCGCCGCCGATGCAGCACGGACCGGTTTGCGCCTCGCAGGTGAGTTTTGTCTCAAGGCTGTTGTTGCCCTCCTTCGCTTCCGGCACCACATTCCACAGGTCGACCACCGCCTTGATGCCGGCGGCCCCTGTTACCTTTAAGGTGCTGGTGTAGGTAGCTGTACCGCCTGGGTTCTTCAGGTTTTTAGTAGGATCGAACTTCCAGATAGAGGCCCCGCCCCACCCGGTGCCGTTTTTGTAGAGGTAGACGCCGGCGCTCTTGGGTTTGTGCACCGTCCACACCTCATCAGGCACAGGGCCAGGTCCGAGGTTTTTGACCACGACCGCCACCATACAGTCCTTGGTGAGATAGATCTTTTCGATAGTGAAGTCAGGGAGTTTCCCCGCAGGCTGCTGGGCGAACAGAACCCCTGCTGTCAGGACCACTGTCAAGAAAACAATTAATCCCATTACTCCTACTAATCTCTTCATGATGATTCTCCTTTCTTTTTGTTGCCATATTCAATAATCCTCAATATCTCTTTCTCCCCTTCTTCTTTGTACCAATTTTTACCCCCTTTCTATTGATATGTTAAGGAATCGCCTCGACCTTCATCTTTTATTCTGGACCAGTAGAGTAGTTAGGCGGAACCAATTTTTTATTCCTCATAGACCCAGACGTTAGCAAAATCAATACCGTCGTCTAATTGAAACTCGAATCGTAACGGGATTAACGATATTCTCAGCATGGTCGCCTACTCCATAAACGAATTCATGTTCGCCAATCGGTAAACCCGTAAAGGTAAAGCGGTATGGTGCTGTGTCGTCTCTCACTGCGTCACCATGTGTACCACTTAGTCTGAAGGTTACATGACTGCTGCTGCCGTCCTTGTTTCCACTATTTGTTGTCTTTCAATTTTTCCATAGGCATGTCTTTTGGCGTTAATGCCTGCTGGGTAACAATAAACTTAGCTACGCAACCTGAGGCACTAAAACTGCCGTTATTATTCTCGTCGGTTTCCTGGATATTGAAAAATGAATCTACATCAAAATGCAGATACATGCTCTTGCCAACATGTTCCGGTGCCGCCGTCCAGTTGTAGACCAAAGACTCATCCCACTCTTTGTTGCCGTTTACGCCGATTTGGTTTTTCCATACTAGCACGTCTGCATAGGTAAATTTCGGCAGCTTTCTCGCTTTAATTTTATATTCTTGGTGTGACGGAGGTCCGGGAAAATACAAGCCGCCCGCAATCTTGTAGGTATTGCCAGAGCCCCAGGAACCTACATCCGCCTTGGTAATGCTGCCTATGGTAATCGTCCTGAGTTTATAGAAACACTGACAATTGACGGTTTGCCCGACCTTGACGTTGATAATCTTTGCTTGACTGTAATTATTAGGGAAAGAAAAAGATTGGCCGTTTATGACGAAGTGATCAACTGCCAGATCCCAAAACTTTGTGTGTACCATTACGTTGTTTTTTGTAAACTGCGAAGTCGGCGGCTGCTGCTTTGTCGTTGGTGTGGTCTGAGTTGCTTGCTTTGCAAAAGATGGTGCAACAGCACTGATCGAAATAAGCATGTATAAAGCTACAAAAATTGTCATTACCATCATTCCCTTTTTCATTGTTCCATCCTCCTTTTCCCCTTTTTTGACATTCCTCAATAATAATCACGATCTAATCTTGCCAGTTCTTGTTTTTATTTATGAGTGGCCATTCCTCTCAAAAAGGTTCAAAATTATTTCTATTGCACGCCTTAATGATCCACGCATACCTTCTTGCCCCTAACCTTCTCTATGTGCGGTCTGATTGAATTCCTATGGATTTTTCAATCTGACCTCTTTTCTCAATCAGACCTTCATTATTAGTTGCTCCATCTGCTGGAAAGGCATCGGAAAAAGTAAGAGGTATATTTTTCCTAAGCTGAAAGTTCATGAACCAGGACAACCTTTTTGTACTCAAAAACCAAGGGGTGAAAAAAACCCTTTTGAGAATTGGCCAGGTTCGGTAGTAATTTTTTGCTGCCCGAAGGTATCCGTTAAATAATTGATGGGGGGTCATCTGCTTGGGCTGGAAGACGACATTCTTATAGGGTTGGAAGTATGACCAATCTCTCGTCAACAATCTTCCCTCTTTCTTAAGCCGAACATACAACGGCGTGCCCGGAAAGGGCGTGAGAATGTTGAAATTCACACAATCAAGACGGAGTGACGCTGCCGCATCGAGCGTTCGTTCAAACACCGCGGGATCGTCATGATCGAAACCAAAAATGACTCCAGCGTCTACCGCGATGCCGTGGTCATGCAGGTTCCGTATCCCTTCGCCATATCTTTCAGTCGGATTGAAACCCTTCTTGGCCTCTTTCAGGCTTTCGGTGGAGAATGATTCGATTCCCAAGAAAAGGCCGATACAACCAGCTCCTGCTGCTTGTTTGACTAAGGCGCGGTTCAGTGCGAAAAGGATGGTTGCCTGTCCGATCCAGCGCTTCTTGAGCGGCTTAAGTGCCGTGAACAACTGGCGTGCATACTTCCGGTCAGCCGTCAGATTGTCGTCCCAAAAAATCGTGAGCAATCCGTCATGGGCTTCCACTTCCTTTGCCACTTCTTCGATTGGACGGTGGCGATAGCAGTTTCCAGAAAGGGCGGGAATACAACAAAACTCACAATGATAGGGGCAGCCTCGACTAGCATGGGTGATGGAAAGAGTAGGATAGGCGCCTGGTTTTAGAAGATCGAGGCGCGGTGGTTTGATCCGAGAGAGAGATGGATAGTTTGAATAATAAATTTTTTTTGATCGGCCGCTAGAAAAATCTGATAGAAACTGAGGCCATGTATCCTCGGCATCGCCAACAATCACTGCATCCGCATGGAAAACAGCTTCGTGAGGTAAAACCGATACATGCGGTCCACCCAACACAACAAAAGAACCCCTTTCTCGGAACTTGCGGGCGAGGCTATAGGCGTAATTGGCAACAGTGGTATCGATTGTAATACCAACGATGTCGGCGTCAGGAGCATCTCCAATCGGTTCAACCTTTTCATCCAAAATCTTTACTTTGAATTGCGGGGGTGTCGCGGCAGCCACTGTTGGCATTGCTAATTGTGGGAATGGCAGGTATATCGGACCATCAACCCATCGATCCCCTGGTGCTGCGGGTATGATCAGCAGGATATTCATCGTTTCACTATACCTATTCTTTTTTTTCTTCTCACCATATCCACCGAGGCGAGCGTCAGGGCCAGGACCACACAGCCTATGCAGGTGAATGCGAAAACATCACCGAAGTTGGTATAGAAAGTCAATACATTCCCCACGGGGACCTCTGCAATAGCCATTCCCTCGGCAAAATAATCGGGTAGTCTGGTCAGGATACGGCCGTATGGATCGATAATGAGGGACGGGCCGGTATTCGAGGCAACGAGTACGGGGATGCGGTTCTCGACAGCGCGAAATACCGAGGCCAGGTTATGTTGTGGTTCTGCTGCTGTGCGTCCGAACCAGTTCGCATTATTGATCTGCACGAGAAGCTGGGCGCCCTCCTTCACCGATGGCCTGAGAAAATCGGCAAAGACACCTTCCCAGCAGATCCTTACTGTAAACCAGATGTCTTCCATCAGTTTGAATTGTTTGGGCCTATCTCCCGGCATGTCTTGAAATACCCTGGGAACAAGCCAAGCAGGCCATTGCACCAGGGACTCAAGGGGGAGGTATTCTCCAAAGGGAACAAGTTTCACTTTTCTATAAGGCTCTTCATGAGGCCCATTGGGTGTGATAAAGTAGGCAGAATTATATGCCCGTTGCTCTATTGAGAATTGTGCGCCGCCATCTTCCTTCACGCGGGAGAATTTAAAAAACTCCGATGCCCCTACCACAAGAGGTATGTCAATATCCTTGGCAAGCCCTTTCACTCGTTCCATTAAAAGCGGGTCTCGCGGTAAATCACGAAC
>MGQF01000003.1:47045-49180 GCA_001797745.1 Deltaproteobacteria bacterium RBG_13_52_11 | reverse complement strand
CGCGTGGATTTCACGATCCTCAAGTAATCAGGTTTCCCATCGGAAGTCATCCCCAGGGGGCGGCCGTAATGCCGCCCCCTTCTTATAAGCATCCTTTTGCCAGCGGCAGACAGGAGAGATCCCGGTGACTATTTGACGAGAGCAAAAAAAGAGGATCGGCCTTAAGTAACCTACTAGTGCCTAAAAGCATAGGGTTTTTCTTTCTGAATGGGACAATAATTCAATAACTATCCCGATTGACAATAGAATGAGGCATGGTTATACTATTTTTATCGCGAAATGATGTATATGGCTCGAATAAACGCACTACGCAAGATGTTCTTTAGGGTTGCGTCGGTACTCCTGGCAGTGCTTCTCTTGGTAGCGCAGGCATCTACCATCCTCGCAAACCCCCAAGCTACCTGTGTACCTGGTGCCGGGTCTTTGGTACCGTCCGCGTCGTCACAGGCTCACCAGTGTTGCTGCGGAGAAGTGGGATCTTGCTGCTGCGATGTGCAACAAGGAGCCACGGCAGCTTTGCCTGATATGGCGTTCGCCGCGATATCAGGTGGAGAGTACTATGCTCCTCCACTGTATGCGGCTTCAGCTACCGGCTTGCAGATCTCTCTCCTGACCCAGGCCTTGAAGTCGGTTGGGAGATGGACGGGAACCGGTCCACCCCTTACCTTGTCTTACCTTGTCAATCTAACCTTCCGCTGCTAATCAGCATTCATCCTCAGAAGACCAATACAGCGGCCTAGGGGGTATTCTGCACCCACAAGGCTGATCCTATGGGCTGCGCTATGCAGCCATGACGCACATGATTAGAAAGGAGAAAATTATGTTCACCCGGATAACCTCAGCTTTTATGCTGGCGACGTTATACTGCATGTTTGTGGTCTCAACTCTACCGACAGCGGCACGTGCCGTCCCGGCGACCCAGGTCACCTATCCCGAGAAGACATTTGCCGATGGAAAGGCGCGCCACTTTACCTATAAGACTGATGACGGCGTGGCCATCCGCTACTTCGTCCTTAAGAGCTCCGACGGTGTGATCCGTGCTGCCTTTGACGCCTGCAACGTCTGCTGGCCGGAAAACAAGGGCTACTCCCAGAAGGGCGATTTTATGGTCTGTAACAACTGCGGCAAACGATTCCCATCCACGCGCATCAATGAAGTCCGCGGCGGGTGCAACCCAGCCCCTCTCAACCGGAAGGTGGAGAATGGCAACGTCATTATCCAAGTGGGCGACATTCTCCAGGGCAAGCACTACTTCGATTTCCGGGGGGTGAAGCGATGACACTTAAAAACATAGTGATCAGTAACCTGAGGCGACGTAAGGCCCGCGCGTTCTTCGTGCTCGCGGGACTGCTCATTGGCGTATCGACGGTCGTCGGACTCATCAGCCTGGTCCAGGAAATGAAGAATGACATCAACCACAAGCTGGAGATGTACGGTGCCAATATCCTTATCGTCCCCAAGACTGAGAACCTCTCCCTTACCTATGGAGGCATGTCGTTGGGCGGCATCTCCTTTGACATGCAGGAGATACGCCAGGAGGAACTTGCAAAGATCAAGACCATCAAGAACGCTGCAAATGTGGCCGCGGTGGGACCCATGGTGCTCGGTCCCATCGCGGTGGGAGAACATCGTGTCATGATGGCGGGGATCGATTTCACGGCCGCACAGATTCTCAGGCCCTGGTGGAGCGTGAAGGGGAAGATCCCCACCGAGGGAACTGGTATCATTATCGGTGCCGACGCCTCGCGGGTAACCGGCCTCAAGCCTGGTGACAAGGTGAAAATCCGGGGGCAGGAGTTGCGCGTGACGGGCATCCTTGAGGCTACGGGATCGCAGGACGATGGGCTCATCTTCGCACCGCTCGCGACCGCCCAGAGCATTCTTGGCAAAAAGGGCGGAATCTCCATGGTGGAGGTGGCTGCGCTCTGCTCCGGATGCCCCATCCCCGAGATGGTGAAACAGATCTCCGCGGTGCTGCCGAGCGGCAACGTTATGGCCATCCAGCAGGTGGTCAAAGGACGTATGGAAACAATCGGCCACTTCCAGAAGTTCTCATACGGCGTCTCAGCGCTGGTGCTACTCGTCGGATGCCTCATGGTACTGGTCACCATGATGGGGAGTGTCCGCGAGCGGAC
>MGQF01000003.1:40082-47031 GCA_001797745.1 Deltaproteobacteria bacterium RBG_13_52_11 | reverse complement strand
CGTTCCTCGCCTCGATCATGCTCGGGATCGCCGCAAGCCTGTATCCGGCCCTGATGGCGTCGCGGCTCGACCCTAACGAAGCCCTGAGGGCACTGTAAGGAGAAAAATCATGAGTTACATAAATGCAAAAAACCTGATTAAGCAGTACGGCATTGGAGAAGCAACAATCACCGCAGTCGGCGGCGTCACCCTCGGCATCGACGCAGGCGAATTTGTGGCCATTATGGGCGAGTCAGGTTCCGGCAAGTCGACCCTTCTCTCCATGCTGGGCGGCCTAAATTCGCCAACATCGGGGAGGTTTCTCGTGGACGGGCTTGACGTCTACGCCCTCACGTCCGATGAGCGCGCCGATTTTCGAAAGAGGTCCATAGGCTTCGTCTTTCAGAACTTTCACCTCCTCCCCTACCTGACGCTCGCGGAAAACGTCATGCTGCCACTGGCCATCGTGAAGATGAACAAGAAAAAAAAGCTTTCCACAGCCATTGAAGCGCTGGCACGCGTGGGCCTCCCTGACAAGGAAACCCGCTTGCCAAATCAGATCTCCGGCGGCGAGCAGGAGCGTGTCGCTATTGCCCGGGCGATCGTCAACCATCCGCCCATCATCCTTGCCGACGAACCGACGGGCAACCTTGATACGCACACCGGTGCCGAGATCATGAAGCTGCTCGCCATGTTGAACCGCGAAGGGATAACGGTGATCATGGTGACGCACAGCAATGAGTATGCACACTATGCCCGGAGGCTCATCAGACTCTCCGACGGACGGCTTGCGGACGAAGAAACGGAGCTGCGGCGTCCGGCAGAAGCGGGGATACTGCCGTATCGAGTACAAAAGCGAAGAAAAGAGGGAGGCCTTACCTAGGCGGAAAAATCTCTCTATACGTGCCTCATTTGAAAGGGTATATTTATATCAAAAAAGAGGCTTTTCAGAGCCTTTTTAGTAAGGAGGGGTTATGACTGGTGACATAAGGCGTGCCGCGCATGCGTGTGTTGTCGGCGCCGTGATGGTTTTTCTTCTAATCAGCCCGTGCCTGGCGCAGAATGCCCAGACGTATTACCAGCAGGGCATCGAGGCCTACGGAGCCGGGGAATGGGACCTTGCCATCAAGCACTGGAAGTCCGCTGTTGCCTTGGACCAGAAATCAGCCAAGATTCACAAGGCCCTGGGATTGGCATACCACTGGAAGGGCTCGGGCAATGATAAACAGAAAAATCAGGAAAGTTGTCGGATGGCGGTCGAGGAGTTCCAAAAGGCCGTCTCCCTAGATCCCCAATACGCGAAGGCCTACAGTAATATGGGAGGGGCATACGAATGCCTCGGCGACAATGGCAAGGCCATCCAGAGTTATGAAAAGGCCATCTCGCTCGATCCTAAACTCAAGGACAGCTACTATTATCTCGCCCTCCTCTACAAGGAGCGTAACGAGATAACCAAGGCGAAACAATTGGTTAGGCAGGGGGATTTGCAGTCAGAGGAGCCTCAGGAGGATACCGACGAGGGTTGGTATATCCAGTTTCTTGCCTATCTGACGTGGAAGAGCCTAGGACCGACCTTGGAAGAACTGAGACAGTAGCCGGGACGAAACAGGGGGCATCTATAATTCTATGGATGCCCCCGTGCCTCATCATCTTCAAGCCTCAAAGGGAAACTTCAGAATGTGTTTGTGAAGACCCAAAGAGCCTGTTCCGCTAAATTTTTTCTATATGCTCGTTAGCTCTATCGCTCGTCTTGAACCCGCTCAACGCAAAGGGGGATGCTCGAACCTTGGAACATTGTTGAGCAACGGCTATCTCCTAGACTTCTTCGGCCTCTTAGATACCTTTGATCTCCTCGCTACTTTGGCTACCCTCGATCTCCGAGCTGCCCGAGGCTGTACTGTCCCTGTCCATTTTCTCAACTGTTGCGCTGCAATTTCACGCCCTCCCATGCCAAAGGCTATAGCGGCAGCAACTGCAACGGCCCCCAGTGCCAAAACAAAAGCCCAGGTGATGATCTCATTGGCCAATTCCATCTGCCTCAAGGCCATTGCTGCGGCTAATGCTATGAAGGATACTCGGGCGACTAAAGCGAGCAGACCTGACTTCTCCGTTCCGGCGGCCTGCACCGCCCGTGCAGCCAGATTTGCCAGGAAGAGGCCGATGCCGAAGATGATCAATCCCAGAATGACATGGCCAGCAAAAACCAAGAACCGGGTCACCAGATCAGCTAAGGCAATAAACTCGAGCAGCCTTAATGCCTCGATGGTGGCAAAGAGTATAATGGCCACCAAGGCGATGTTCCCGGCAATAGAAGATGGCGTCCACTTCCCCTTAGCCGGCTCCTTGCTCAGACCCAGTTTGACAAAGAGCAAGTTAAAACCGACGCCGGTCAGCAGGTTGGTAATCAAGCGGGCCATGACCCGAGCAACGATGTAGGCAATCGCCACCAGCAGAACGGCGGCAAAGATAGCAGGAAGCGCTGCGAGCATGATGTTTAACATATTACTCGCCGGCTGCGTGACGGCGTCCAGTTGCACGGCGTTGAGAGAAGCGATCAATACCGGGATGAGGATTAAAATATAGACAATCAGCCCCACAACACCGGAGAGTCGCTTTTCCCCCATCACCGGGGCCAATCCTATCCTCTCGCTGAGACGATCGGCACCCGCAACCACCAGGAGATTGGCTACAATCTGTTGGACAATGCGAGCGAGGAACCAGCCGATCACTACAATAAAAGCAGCTACAAAGATATTCGGTAGAAACGCAAGGATCTTGTCGATCATCCCCTGCACCGGCTCAAGGATCCCCTGCATTTGGAGGGCGCTCAGCACTGCTGGCAAAAAGAACAAAAATACAAGCCAGTAGACAGCGTCAGAAATAGATTTTGTCAGAGTAATACGCTGCTTTTTTTCAAATGCCGCGCTGCGCCCCAGCCGTTCATCGAGCCTGGCGGCGCTCAGTGTCCGAAAAAAGACCCATCTCAACACACTTGCAATAATCCAGGCTACGAGCAGCAAAAGCCCTCCCGCGAGCAGCCGGGGAAGGTACTGAAATACCTGGATCAACAGTTGGTTGATGGGCTCGGTTATGAGCGCAAGGCCGAGCGTTTGGAAGAAGGCAATCAGCACGAAAAGCATAATCAGATAAAATACGCCTCTGCCCATCCATCGCTCCGCATCAACTATCCTGCCTTTCTCCTTTCTGCCTTTTTCCCCCCAAATCCAACGGGCCAGTACCTTACTCAGGGTTGTACGTCGCACCACGATACGCACGATCGCAGAGATCACCAGGGCCACGATCCATCCGAGGATGAGGATCGCAAAGGCCCCGATGAGGCTGGGAAGATACCCACTCATAGAATTGGTCATCTGTTCTAAGATCGCTTGCAGCATGCTTCACCTCCTTGTTTATTATTCGAGCATCCCCCTCGTACATGTAATGATACCCCTTTTTAATCATTTTTTCATCTTTTTTCAGTACCTTTCCCTCCTCTCATTACTTGCTGCCTTGGTCTATCTCCGCTTAGATCCTCCCTCAGTAATACCCACCGATCACGCTGATCATAAAACAAGAGGAGCTGATCCGATGGCAAAAATGCTACTGTATGACCATTCAAATACTAATAAGTCAGGCCGCACGAGGCGGGAGCAATCGACAAGCGACTTGGAAGGGGGTCATCATTAGCACGAAGGTATTTGTTGGGAATTTGAGCTATGATACGACACAGGACGAGCTCGACAAACTTTTTTCTGAAGTGGGCCACGTGGCAGGGGTGTCTGCGCCATTCGACCACATCACCGGTCGTCCAAGGGGATTTGGCTTTGTCGAGTTCACCGAGGAGGTGGCTGCCGCAGAGGCTATTGCGAAGTTCGACGGCCACCCGTTACACGGGAGGAATCTCCGTGTGAGCCAAGCAGAGGAGCGGCAGCGCCGCTCAACGAATTATGCTGGCGCCGGGCCATCCACACGGCCACGAGGTCCACGAGGATCTAAACCAAAGGGGAGCCGCCGCAGCCTTCGCGCCAAAAAGCGCGGGTTCTGATCAGTTCGTTGGGCCACGTCGATCCTCCGACTGCTGTTCGTTGGAATCGGAGGCAGGGGAGGCATCCATAAGATCATACCTTGTTCCGGTCTTATCTTCCCTTGAAAAATTACTCATGTTCTATTGGACTTGACGGCGGACTCTTACCGGATGGCGAAGGCATCCTGCTGATATTTGAGAGCCTTGACTAGGCTTTTGCCTCTCCCTTTGCCACGTTATTATAAACCTGAAAACGCAGTTTTTTACCGTGGTTTAATAGTATCTTAAAAAACAAAATAAATACGGATTTAGTCAAATAAGGAAGGCTTATCAAACGTGCAGCAATCATCTTCCGTGCTATTCTTGAAAGAGTAGGAATAGTATAGTAGCTTCTCCCGATACGATGTCTAATATCCCGCAACCTTTTTACGGGGTATTCTGCAGAACACACTATGTTGCTCTCATTCGCATAATAGCCGTCGGATTTAGCGATCACTTCATTAAGGGGTGAATATTTCTCCGTCCGCAATAGACTGAGATTGATCGTATCCAATTTAAGCCTTTTAGCGAAAGGGGCGATCTCCAGCATGTCTGACTCGGTCTCCTCTATACAGCCGACAATAAAATAGCCGTGAATGTAAAGCTTTGTCTTTCTGATCTCAGCAAATGCCTTCTCAGCTAAGGTAGTATTAAACCCTTTCTGCATCGCTTGTAAGGTCTTATCTTTGGCCGATTCAATCCCTATGGTCAGTATCTTAAAACCGGCTTCGAACATCTTCTCTAATATCTGTGGATGCTTATAGATCTCAAGTCTCAGGGCAACCGCAAATGTCTTTTTAATGCCCTCGGCAATGATCAAATCACAGATCTCCTCGACCCTCTTTATATCCGCAGCAAAATTGTCATCTACAACAAAGATAAACTTGGCATCAATGGTCTTCAATTCTTCAACTACTGAGGCGGCTGACCTCCCGCTCCACCTTCTTTTCTGGCCGAGGGGATTATTGGTAAACGTACAGAATTTGCAATGATAAGGGCACCCTCTGGAAGTCGAGATGAAGTCTACGTCGTGACCTAGATCTATGTTTTTATATAACAGCCTATACTTAACCCGCCGCAACTTCCTATTAGGATAGATGGTATTCTCCGATAAATAGAGGTCACGAATCTTATTATGCATAATGCTGCCATTTTCACGGTAAGAAATGCCCGCGATGTCCTTAAGGGGAAACCCTGAGGCTATATCCCGAATAATCTCCTCTCCATCTCCTCTCGCGATAACATCTATATGAGGAGCTGCTAAAAAGAGCTCTTCAGCACACGTCGTCGCATATCTTCCTCCGACAACGACCTTAATAGGAGAGGGAATTCGAGCGATAATGTTTATAGCAGCATCGCGCTGGTAATCCCAATTTACAGACAAGCAGACTAAATCTATATGGTCATTTGCAATAAAATCACCCAGGTCCGGCTCGAACCTCATATCAATAAGGGTAACCCGCTCAACCACATCCTCTAAGGCAGTGGCAATATATTCCAACCCAAGCGGAGGGCAATATTTTTTCTCTGGAACGCCTGCCTGATGGGGATACACACACAATGCATTCTTATACAACATCTTCTGCTACCTCCTGCAGAGTATATGCTCAAGCTGGTTGAATAGCAAGGTAACGGTTCCTGCGCTCACGCTGCTTGTTCTTTCAGGTAGTCTGATAGGGTCAATGGAGGACGTAAGGGTGTGAAGAGATCAATGGCGGTTTAGATAGTGGTCTCTTCTCTCTATCCTCTTACCTTTGAGATATGCCCTCCAAGAGATCTCCGTGATAAGCTTTATACCCCTGGCGAACTCCTTCTTCTTAAAGCGAGGGGTTTTGAGGGACTTGGCAAGGACGCAGAAGATATCATCCCCCTCAAAATATCTCACCATATCGTAGCTCTTCCCCGCTCCAACATGCCCTCCTTCCATCACCAATTTGAAAAACATCCTCGTCCTCGGCCTTTCTTTTTGGTTTCATTGTACCGGAGGAAGATTAAAGGACGATTAAAAAGAAATTAAAAACAGATTAATTTTTGAAAAGGGGGAAAAAGGCAAAAAGGGGACATCTTTAAATAATTCTATACCTTGACTGAAAAATTACGGAAGTAAGAGAGTTGCTTCTTACATGCAAAAATCCCAAAACCCCTTGAAGCCTTTCCCTTCGCAAGGGGCGAGGGAGGCTTTAAGACCGCTCACCAATCAGCCGCTGCAATGCCTCTTCATACCGCTCCCTCGTCTTGGCCACGATATCCTCGGGCAGCGGAGGGGGAGGAGGGCTTTTATCCCAGTCGAGGGTGAGGAGATAGTCCCGCAGAAACTGCTTGTCAAAACTGTGCTGCGCCCCCCCCGGCTGGTACTCGCTGGCAGGCCAAAAGCGGGATGAATCAGGCGTGAGGAGCTCATCGATGAGGATGATCTCGCCATCTCGCAGGCCGAACTCCAGTTTGGTGTCGGCGATGATGATTCCCTTGGCCTCGGCAATCCGGCGGGCGCGCTCGTATATAGTGAGGGTAACCTCGCGCATCCTTTTGGCCAGCCCTTCCCCAATCCTCCCCTCCATCTCCTCAAAGGTGATGTTGATGTCGTGGCTCCCCACTTCCTCCTTGGTAGCGGGGGTGAAGATGGGGCTGGGCAGCTTTGCCGACTCAACCAATCCATCGGGGAGCCTGATCCCGCACACCTCTCCGCTCTCCTGGTACTCCTTCCAGCCTGAACCCGCCAGGTACCCCCTGGCCACACATTCGATGGGGACGGGATCAGCGCGGCAAACGAGCATGCTTCTTCCCTCCAATTCCTCTGCATACCTGCTGCACGGCAAGGGGTAGTCCTCCACCCGGGTGGAGATCACGTGATGGGGAACAATATCCTCCATCTCTCGAAACCAGTACGCCGAGATCTCGGTCAATATC
>MGQF01000003.1:37407-40067 GCA_001797745.1 Deltaproteobacteria bacterium RBG_13_52_11 | reverse complement strand
ATGGGGTCGGCCATGATCACATCGAAGGCGGACACCCGATCAGTAGCCACAATGAGGAGGTTGTCTGCCACCTTGTAGACATCCCTCACCTTGCCCCGTTTGAGCAGGGTGAGGCCGGGGAAACGCGTCTCGTAGATTAACTTCTCCATCAGGAATTACCTCCTATTTTCGGTACAGTCATGCTCCCGTTCATCAGAAAGAGGACCTGAGCACAAGGACCTTTCTCCTCGATGGCCGCCCTCAGGGCCTCCTGGAGATCGGCATACGGTTTCATAAAGCAATGCTCCAGAATCGATGGATCCAGGTCCGTCACCCCCCATATCTGGGCCCGCGTGGCCAGCTCGGCGATCTTGGCCGCCTTGTGGTCTCCGAGATTGAACGCGCCCTCGATGAGAGAGAACACCTCCTTGGGGTCAGTGGTCCTGCACAAGAGCCGATAAAACCCCTCGTTCCCGATGCCCATGGGGCATTGGGAGACCAGAATCAGGATCCCCCCCTCTTTGAGGGCCAGCCTGCCATGTTCGAGGGCCTTCTGGGCCTGGTAGAAGTCGATGTCCATGGGAAAGGGGGCAACAGTCACCACCACGTCTGCCCGCCCCTCGATCTCAGTGGAGAAGACCTCTTCGGCCTTCTTCGTTGCCGCCGCAAAGGTCCCCTCGAGGGAGCCGCCGAAGGCGGCACAGATGCGATGGGAGCGGTCCAACACCACCTGGAGGGAGTATATCTCCTTTCCCTTGATGGCCCCCATGGCCTCGACCAGGTCCTCGTGGATGGGGTTCCCCTCTAAGGTCAGGGGGGCAGCCCCCTTCTGCAAAGCCAAACGGTGATTGTGCTCCATGGTCCGATAGGCAGCCGCACCAGGGAAAAAGGACTTCCTCCCCCCTGTATACCCAGCAAAATAGTGGGGCTCCACCGACGAGAGGGCCACTATCTTATGGGCCTCAACTATCCGTCGGCTGAGGGCAAGGGGTGTCCCCCGAGAGGTAGCCCCGAGGGGGACCATCTCCGATTCCAGCCGGGCATCGTGGACAAAGATCGCCTGCTGAAATCGCTCCAACCAGGGGCCGAAGATCTGTTTGAACTCCGCGGCAGTGGGGGGGCGGTGGGAGCCGGTGGCCACGAGAAAGCGCACCGGGTGCCCCTCTATCTCCGCTGCCAGGTGGTTGAGGATGCGCGCCGTGGGGGTGGGGCGGGTACCGTCGTTGACCACAAAGAGGACTTCTCCTCCATCGCCCAAAAACGCCCCGAAGGTTTCGGCGTCGAGGGAATTGGCCAGGGCCTGTTCCAGGACCTCTTTCTCCTCTCGCTGCGGGATCTCGTTGGGGAAGATGATCCCCGCAAGATTCTCCGCAGGGCAGTCGATTGTCACCCACTCCTGCCCATAGGGAACCTTGATCTCCATCACCTCACCTTCAGGGTGCGCATGCGGTTGATGGCCCCGGCCACCTCAAAGGGCCTGGGCAGGGCGAGGTCCCCCACAATGTAGGGGAGGAGACAGTCCAGTCCCCCCTCCTGCACTGCCCTCATCACCAACTCCATCCCCTCCTTCAGCGATCCTGCCCTCTCCAGGTACTTCTCAGCATAGTAGTGGATCATGAGGCCGATGGTCCTGGTCTGGCTCATATCAACCAGCTGCTCCAGGTACGAGAGGTCGATGTCCGTGGTCCCGTAGAGGATGGTCCTCAGACCCTTGGCGTCTATCTTGACCTCCCGCTTGCCGCGGCTCGGGTCAAAGCTGGCGCTGAGGGGGCGCCGCAAGGTGACCTCACCGAAGCTACCCCCTCCTTCGTCGGCCCGGCAACTGGCGTGCTTCCGAGCAATCTGGGCGGCCTGTTCCGTAACGGAACGGGGTTGGTAGCTGTCCATCATGATGACGGTGTCTGCCACGTCGAAGTAGTCGCCGGAGCCCCCCATGACCAGGATGGTGGAGACCCCTTGATCGGTGAAGAGCGTGCGCACCTTATCGACGAAGGGGGTGATGGGCTCCTTTTCCTTGGCCACCAGCTCCTGCATCCGCTCATCCCGTACCATGAAGTTGGTGGCCGAGGTGTCTTCATCGATCAACAGCAGCTCGGCCCCTATCTCCAAGGCCTCCATGATGTTGGCCGCCTGCGAGGTGCTGCCGCTGGCGTTGTCGGTACAGAACTGCACGGTGTCTTTGCCGAAGGGGAGGTTGGTAATGAAGGGGCTGATGTTCACCCGTTCGATCCGGCGGCCATCCTCCGCCCTGATCTTTACCGCCGCCTCGTTGGTCACCACGTATTCCCTTCCATCGCCGGGGATGTGGTTGTACACCCCGCGCTCGATGGCGTTCAGCAGGGTGGATTTTCCGTGAAACCCACCGCCGACGATGAGGGTCACCCCCTCGGGTATCCCCATCCCCGTGACCCTGCCTTGATGGGGGAGCTCCAGCTCTACCTCGAGATCGAGGGGCCCCTTGAAGGGTATGGCCTCTGAGCCTGGGGGCCTCTCGTCCACGCCGCTGCGCCTGGGGAGCACGGCCCCGTCGGCCACAAAGGCCACCAGCCCTTGCTCTGCCAAAAGCCCCCTCAGTGCCTCCTGGTCTTCTGCCACGTCGACGTGTTGCCGGACCTCTTCGGGATCGATGCTCCGGTAGAAGAGGGCCCCCTCCACCATGTGGGGGATCTCTTCAAAGAAGA
>MGQF01000003.1:28268-37365 GCA_001797745.1 Deltaproteobacteria bacterium RBG_13_52_11 | reverse complement strand
GGGCACGATTCTTCCAGAGTTCCTGCGGGAAGCCGGTCCTTTCAAGGGGAAGTTTTACCCGCACCCGGGAGGGGGCGGCGAAGGGGTCTGCCTGGACGTAGTCGATGATGAGCGTATAAGGGCCGAACGCGTACTCACCTTCGATTGCCTTATAGGCCTTATACCCCCTGTTGTCGATGCGGTTGATGGCCTCCCTTAACTCTTCCTTGGTCATCATTTTCCAAAAACATCCCAGCGTGACAACGGAGTGGGGAAAAACACTGATTGCCCCTCAGAACAACCGTTCCCATACCTCCCGCAGGTCCCTCGCCGTGATGAGTTCTATCCCCTCAGGAGGCTTTATCCCCTGGGCGCTGCTGCGGGGAAGGATACATTCCTTGAAGCCCATGCGGGCCGCCTCCCTGATCCGCTGCTCGCCAAAACTCACCCCCCGCACCTCCCCGGTCAGCCCCACCTCGCCGAAGACCACCATTGCTGGCGGGATGACCTTGTCCAGGTGGCTGGAGGCCACGGCGACCACCACACCCAGATCGACGGCGGGCTCTTCGATCCTCAACCCCCCGGCCACATTGACGAAGATGTCCTGATGCGAAAGGTTTATCCCCACCTTCTTCTCCAGCACAGCTACCAGGAGGGAGAGCCGGTTGTAGTCCACCCCAATGGACATCCTCCTAGGGACGGCAAAGGCCGTGGGGGAGACCAGGGCCTGAATCTCCACCAGGATGGGTCTGGTACCCTCCATGCTCGCCATCACGGCGCTCCCCGAGGTCCCCGTGGGCCGCTCAGCCAGAAAGATCTCCGAGGGGTTGATCACCTCCTGCAGCCCCCCCTCCTTCATCTCGAAGACCCCGATCTCATTGGTGGAACCGAAGCGATTCTTCACGGCCCGCAGGATGCGGAAGGGGCTGTCCGCACTGTGCTCCATGTAGAGGACGGTATCCACAATGTGCTCCAAGACCCGGGGGCCGGCGATGGCCCCATCCTTGGTCACATGCCCCACCAGAAAGGTTGCCACCCCCAACCCCTTAGCCAGATAGGTCAGTCTCCCCGAGGTCTCCCGAACCTGGCTGATGCTTCCCGGGGCCGATCCCAACTGGGAGGTGTAGATGGACTGGATGGAGTCGATCACCAGGACCAGGGGCTTGATCTCCTCAACTGCCTGTATAATCCGCTCCAGGGAGGTCTCGGCAGCCACGAAGAGCTCGTCGCTCACGGCCCCCAGGCGCTTGGCCCGCAGCTTGGTCTGCCTGAGAGACTCCTCCGCGGAGATGTAGAGGCATCTCCTGCCCTGGGAGGCGAGCCCATGGAGGCACTGAAATATAAGGGTGGACTTCCCGATCCCCGGATCCCCACCCAGCAGGACCACCGAACCGTTAACGATCCCTCCGCCCAGGACGCGGTTAAACTCCTCCAATCGGGTGGAGAGCCGCATCCCCTCTTCCTCCTCAGCCACCTCACCGATGGCACAGGGGATTTCCTCAGTAGCCCAGCGCTGCCGGACACCCTGGGCAGAGGCCTCTTCACCGATGAGTTCCTCCACGAGGGTCCCCCACCCCTGGCAATCAGGACACCTCCCCAACCACTTGGGGGTCTGATAGCCACACGTCTGGCAGATGAAGACTGTCTTCTCCTTAGCCATCCTCCTCCCCCCGCGGTGTGTATTGTTTCATGACCTCTTTGAGCCGCTGGCGGGCCAGGGGCGCGTACCACTGCTCCATGAAGGCCTGCTCATCCTCCTCCAGGTGGGAGAGAACCTGGGCCGCGAGACCCCGCACCCGGAAGCCTTTGTTCATTGCAAAGGCAGAGGGGGATATCTCACCTAATGCCCTGACTTCCTTTATTGCCGCCGGGACCACCTCTTCCAGCGGAAAGACCCCGTCCACCATCCCCATCTGGAGGGCCTCCTCAGGACCATAGAGATCACCGGAAGAGATCGCGTCACGGGCCTGACGCTCACCCACCAATTGTCTGAGAATACCATCGGCCAAAGAGGTGATGGGCACCCCCAGCTTGCTCTCGTTCACCCCCATCAACGTGCGCCCCTCGGCCATAAAGCGATAGTCGGTACAGAGGGCCATGATACACCCGCCGGCTGTAGCGTGTCCTGTTATAGCACTGACCACAGGCTTAGGGAAGGCGAAGAGGTCCAGGCAGAGGAGGTTGTAAGTCCGAAAAAAGGCCGCAAACTCCTGAGGAGGGAGGGGGTAAATCTCGGGGAGATCGAACCCGATGGAGAAAAACTTTGCGTTGGCGCTGGTCAACACCAGGCCGCAGATCCCGGCGTCATCCTTTAACGATTGCAGGGCCTCGCCCACCTCCTGCAAGACCTGCGGGTTGATGGCATTGATGACCCCCCTGTCCAGCTTTACCAGGGCGACTCCATCGTGCTGCTCAAGCCGTATGACCTCCATCCCCCTCTCCATGCTCGGTATCAATCGCCCTATTCCACCAGAGAAGTCGTGGTTTGTCAAATGTTCGTCGCGGCAGACTCCTCTTTTTTTATTTGAAGGTAGGCACGGAAATACTCGGGTGTAAAGCAAGACATTTCCCCAAAGCAGGGTTCTTTCTCTGCAAGTGACGACACTCCCTAGGTTTTCCTCTCTCCCGCTGACGGGAGAGAGGAAAACCTATCACATTTTCTTTGATTGTAAAGGACGAACCGTGGACGGAGCACGGTGAAATCTTGTATGCGTTAAGAAGCCCCTTTTGCGATCTGTTCTTCTTCTATTTGCATTCCGGGGCGTTGCTCGTCTGCTTGAATTCCGAGCCGTTGCTCGGCAGCGTGCAGGATGGCCTTTAACAGATCTTTGTATGACATATCCGCGATTCTTGCCATCTTTGCGAGGTGTCCGTCCCAGCACCACCCCGGATTGGGGTTTACCTCCAGGAGCTTGGGGGTGCCTTCGGCATTGAGCCTCCAGTCAAACCGGCAGTAATCTCTGCACTCCAACCTCTCAAACAACTTCACGCAACATTCCTCGACGAACTTCTGTGTCTCATCAGGGAGCTGCGCAGGGATTGACTTGATTTTCCAGTACGGTGATTCCGGAAGCCACTTGGCCTCATAGCCGCAGATCCGGGGAAGGTCCGGCGGAAGGGCCGAGTAATCTTCCTCGAGGATGGGCAAGACCGTATACGACTCCGGGGGGTTTCCAATGATCCCAACGGTGATGTCCTTTCCGGTGAGAAGTTCCTCAACGAGAAGGGGTTTGTCATAGCCAAATTTCTCCCTAATCTCTGAGATGGCGTTGACGAGCTCTTCAATAGTAGTAGCCACACTCCTCTGGGTGATGCCAAAGCTGGAATCTCCAAAGTTGGGTTTTACAATCACCGGAAAGCTAAAGGGGGGAAGTTCAAAGGTGCTATCCTCAGGCTTGATGAAGAAGGCTTCGGGCACGGGGATCTCCATTTCCTTCGCGATACCACGGATCAGGGATTTGTCGTAGCAAAAGGCGAGACATTGCGGTCCAGAACCTGTGTAGGGGACATCGAGCATTTCCAGCAAGCTGGGGACATGGAGCTCCTTCCGGGCATCGTTATTATATCCTTCGTCGCACAGGTTAAATACAAAGTCGATCTTCCCGATCAATTTCATCAATTCATTGACGATGATATCGTGGTTATGCAGGTAGGTAAAACTGTAATCATCGTTTTCCCGCAAGGCTGCCTTCAGCTGATCAATGGTATAGAAATCGTCATCATCGAAGATGCGGAGAGGCTTTAATGGGTCCGGTTTGCTGGGGTCACCCATAATCACTACCACATTTTTTACTGCCCCTCTTTGCCTTCGCTTGAGAGGCGTCCATTCCTTTTTCACTACGCTCGTTACCAGCAGGCGACGCTCCATCATGCCCAGGTCTTGATTTCGCTGAGAGTTCGTTTCAATTTCAGCATGAAAGTCGATGTTACTGAAGCCTACCGTTTTTAGCAGCCGGGACAGTCCCTCCCGGGTATAGAGTCTTTCCGCATAGAAGTGGTCTGCAACAATACCCCTCTCAACGTGGTTAATCATCTCCCGTGAAATGAGGCGGTCTTCATCAGCGGAGAGGGAGCGCTCACGGCATACAAACCTCTTCTTGTCTATCCATTCCCAGGAATGTATTTTGAAATTATTTCTGAGATATTCACCATCCGCTATATCGATAATAAATCTGCCCCACGGTTTCAAAACCCTCAATACCTCTTTAAACACCTTGAGGTCCTCTTGCGCGGCTTCGAAGTATCCTAAACTATTACCCAGGATCATCACCACGTCAAAGGTATCAGGGGGATAGGGGATCTTCCGCGCATCTCCTTCGCGGAATCGGGCCTTCAGACCTTCTGCCTTTGTAGTCGATTTGGCCTTTTGAATCAGGTAATGGGACCGGTCCAGACCCTCGATATTTCTATATCCCCTCCGTGTCAGTTCGAGGGAGTGTCTCCCCTGCCCGCAGCACAGATCCAGTATTTTGTCCTCTGGAGATAGCTTAAACATCTCGCAGAGGTCATCCACCTCATGCCGGGTGATATTCTGGTCATCCACGACATCTGCATCGGTTTTCAGGTAAAGATGATTAAAGATATTGCGCCACCAATCAGGATGGACGTGTTCTTCGAGGTCTTGAACGGGCCCTAATATCTTTCGTTTGGTCTTCCCATTTTTCCCCCGTTGCGGGGGTTTGTCGGGTGATGCCTTGGTTTCCATAGGGGGTTTGTCGGGTGATGCCTTGGTTTCCATAGGGGGTTTGTCGGGTGGGGTTTTGGTTTCTATATCGGCCTTCAGGTAAAGATGATTAAAGATGTTGCGCCACCAATCAGGATGCACGTGGTCATCGACGTCTTGGTCAAGTCCTAGGAACTTTCGTTTGGCCTTCCCATTTTTCCCTCGTTGCGGGGGTTTGTCGGGTGATGCCTTAGCTTCCATGTTCTGCCTCCTCCTTTTGTCGAGACGCCCCCTTCTTCAGGGGCATTGTTTACTTTCTTATAGCAGCTTTTATAGATTTCGCAAGTCTTTTTTTCACCTCCTCTGGTTTTGTTGCTGGAAAGCAATGATAGTTCATAATTACCATATCCGTCCCGCGGGTCGGCGCTGATGTAGCCGGGAGAGAGGATCTCGAGGATGGCAACTCTCCTTGAACGACGTCGAAGACCGCGATGAGCAGGGGGTTGAACTTGATTCCTTAATTTCTCTTTGTTCCACGGCCTAAAGGGCAGGTGAAATAGATTAACATCACGCCTTGCCTCCGGCGATGCCCGCCGATGCAAATTTCGCCACGAGTGAGGCAAAATCAGGGTCATGGAGGACCTTCCTGGCAAACTTCATATACTTCGCCACGATGGCCCTGACCGACAACTGAAGTTCGTACGGCTTGATGGGCTTTTCCAGCAGATGGGCGACATCCGAGGCCACGCACATGTTTACCACATCCTCGCTCGCGTTCCCGGTCATTATGATGGTATCTTCGGGGGCCGAGGTAAATTTGTCCTTGATGGTGTCGAGAAAGGCAAAGCCGCTCTGATCGCCGAGGAAGACGTCCAGGATAAATATGGCGACGCTGGCCTCCCGGCTCAGACAATACGCTACCGCCTCATCGACCTTCGTAAAGGTGATAACGTCACCCCATACGTAGAACCGCTTGATGGTCTCGGCGATCACCGCGCAGAGGTTCTTGTTATCGTCGACGATGATTACGTCCAACCCCTCAGACATGCCCTCATCTCCTCGGTTTAAAAGGATTCAATCCCGCAAAAGGCGGTACTCGACCCCTCGAATCCTTATTTTACTATACTCCAACACGCATCCATGACAAGCATTTTTTTGGGTTATTCTAAAGTTAAGAGGTTGTTGAAGAAGTGATTTTCCCGCAGGCTGTTCAAAAATGTCTAGATGCAAGGCCCTCGAAATCCTGAGGAGTGAGGCGTACTTGGGCGTACGCCACAACGACGAAGGATGAGAGAAATCCCGCGAAGCGCGGGACAGATGGGCGTTTTTCAACAGCCTGTCAAGGACAGATCTTTGCTGCGATGACGTGTGCCTCCTGTTCCAGAGGTGCATGGGGATAGCCTATCGTGACGCACTCTCCGAGGTACTTCCTGAGAAAGGCGTCAAATCCCCCCAGTTGCTCATACTGTCTGACATGGACCAGCTCATGGACCACGAGTTGCCGCGCCCCCCAGGCAGTGGAATGAATATAGATGCCGTAGCGCACCGTCAGGCCGACTGTGTCAGGGGAGAGGAGCCCGGTCTCCTGGGCAACGGACCGCAGCTCCGGGTGTTTGGGCAGGGGGATCTGGTCGGTCTTCATCAGGCGGACGCGATCAGAAAAGGCGATCCCGATGCGTAGGGCATCGGCCATCTGGGCCTCGGTCAGCCGCACCCCTCTTGCAAGGATCAACTGCTCCTGCTCCTCGGCCCATGCACAGGCCAGGGGTAACAGGGCCTCGAATGCTTGGGGGGAGATAGCGTCCACAGGGGCTTCCCTCACAACTTTCTTAATCAATACTTGTCCTTATCCCCTCTCCACCATACCATTGGGGGAGAGGATGGTATTGAGCGGAATTCAGGCAATAAGCGTTCGAATTCGTGGGGGGAGAGGGAGACTACGGTCCTTACCCGCTCAGTACGACGGCGGGTTCCATTGTCGATGAGGGGGGACCTACTGGATTACTCCACCGCGATCATCACATTGGTCGCCTTGATGACGACCAAGACCTCTTTTCCCTCTGTCAGGCCCAGATTTTCAGCTGAGGCCTTAGTGATCACCGATACCATTTCCATTCCTCCCGGGAGCTCAACAATGACCTCTGTATTGACCATCCCGTGCGCCACCTTTTTTACCTTCCCCTTAAAGACGTTCCGCGCACTTATCTTCATGTCGGCACCTCCTCTCACGATTATACTACAGTAGCATGACGGAGAATATACGGAAAGCGCTTTGGGGTGGGGATATCAGAGAAGTGAAGGAGGAGGTACAAACCACCCCCAAAATCCCCAACGTTTATTTCCTGACGCGCTGATAGACCATTGCGGAATTATCACCATAGAGGGCCTCGTTTTGCAGGTTGTGCTTGACGAACTTGTAGAGCGTCCTTGAGGAGGTAAAGGGCTTTGTGATGAGTTTGTCGTCGACGACCTGTGCCGTCAAGGTCTCTCCGGAAATAGCATAGTGGACAATATACCAGCCCCGTGCTTCACTGGATGCCTTGATTTCTTGGGCATTCAGAAACCGCTCATTCTTCACAACGGTGACAAAGGCCCGTATCACCTCACGCTGTATCTTTCCATCCTCCGTGCCCATAATGAGGATCTCATGGTCGTTAAACTGTTGGAAGGTCATCGTGACCGATTCCCCTTTTTCTGTGCTCTTCCACTCCCCTAGTAGTTCCGTATCGATCTTTGCCTTGCAGCTCTTCTCCAAGGGTACTGTTGATTCATAGGGACATCCCCACAGGAAGGGCATGATGAAAACAAGGAGCAGTAGACCTATGCTATACCTTCTGAGAGTCATCAGTTCCCTCCTTTTTTTGCGTAGAAGGTAAATTTCCAGCATTTCCTCTCACCCATGTGCGCATCACGTCAGGTACGGCCCCCACTGTTTGGCCGTCTGGCTGATATAGCCGGCAGGAAGATTGGTGACGATCTGATTGTGGCCAGGGAGCAGGATGTCCACCTCCAACTCGGCCAGGCGCATGAGAGAGTTTTTGAGTTCAGAGGCATCGGCCCCAAAGAGGTCGAAGCGGCCGATGGCATAATCGGCATAGACTACATCCCCCGGAATAAGGATCTTCTTGGGCAGATGGTACAGGGCGATACCCCCTGCGGAGTGTCCGGGGATATGGATGACCTCCCACGTCATGCCGCCGATATCCAGGCCCTCGCCCCCCTCGAGCCTTCGTTGCACCTGAAAGGTGAACTGACCGGGCTTGAGGCCATACTGCATCTGGCACATCTCCCGGAACATATCCATACCGTAGACGGTCCGTTCATCCCCCTGCTCCAGGGGTTCGGCCTCTTCTTTATGCGCCCACAGCTCGGCCCCGGGGATCTGCTCACGGATCTCAGCCAGGCACCCGATGTGGTCCAGATGGGTATGGGTCATGATGATCCGCTTGATGGCCGAAGGCTCAATCCCCGCCTGGCGGATGGCTTGGACCTTGTAAGCCCCCTTGCCCGTGAGACCTGCATCGATGAGGGAGAGATCCTTGGAGGCGGGATCGCCGATTATGTAGACGTGGGAGTCAGGGATAAACTCATCCTGTCCTGAGATGAAAGAAACGCCTTCTGTTACGTGAGCCATACCTCACTCCTTGAGTGTATCGTATTTCCCGTTTTCAGATCCATAGGGTCTCAGAATACCCCATAAGGCCTCTCTGTGCAAGGGGGCAGGGGGCTATAGGGAAAAGGGCAGTCCAATCTTTAACCTTCCCTTTTTCATTAAAGAAGGGGTACAATACTCCCCACTTTTTTTCTTTATGTGAGATGAATTCCGTATCCTTGAAAACCAAAACCACCCATCTGACCACAGGAGGGCTCTGGTCCACTATCTGGAAGCTCTCCTGGCCCATGCTGCTCATCATGATCTTCAACTTCATGGTGGGCTTCACCGATATCTACGTCGCCGGGCTCATCAACCCCAAGGTCCAGGCCGCAGTCGGGTTCATCAGTCAGCTCTACTTTCTCCTCATCATCGTCGCCAATGCCATCAGCATCGGAACAGTGGCCTTGGTCTCCAGAAACGTCGGCTCAGGCGATTTTACCAGGGCGATAGCGAACGCCAAGCAGTCGTTGATCTTCGGATTTTTCGTTGCCATGGTGCTGACGATCACCGCCCTCGCCTTCCATCAAGAGATCATCGCTGCTGCGGGGTTTCCCCCGGAGATCAGCGCCATTGGCGAAGCCTTTTTGCGGATCTTCGCCTTTGCCCTGGGTCCGAACTACCTCCTCATCATCTCCAATGCCGTATTCCGCGCCAGCGGCGAAGTGAAAAAACCCCTTGCGACCATGTTCGTGTTCAGTGCAATCAATATCATCGGGGACTTCTGCCTGGTCTTCGGCATCCCGCCCTTTCCCAAGTTGGGATATCTCGGTATCGCCCTTTCAACTGCCATCGCGGCAACG
>MGQF01000003.1:27479-28146 GCA_001797745.1 Deltaproteobacteria bacterium RBG_13_52_11 | reverse complement strand
CCTGCTGCAGATCGCCTGGAATGCCGGGAGCATCGTCCTCTACAACATCCTCGGCCGGTTAGGTGATGCAAGCATAACCGCCCTTGCCTCGCTCACCAACGGCCTCAGGATAGAGGCCATCATCTATCTCCCTGCCTTTGCCTTCAACATGGCCGCGTCGGTCCTCGTAGGGCAAAACCTGGGGGCGAACAACCCTGAGCGAGCGGAGGCAGTGGGGTGGAAGATCGCGTGGGTGGGTGTTATCCTCTTGAGTGCCATCTCCATCTGCATCTTTATCTGGGCTGAATACTGTGCCTCCCTCTTGGCCAAGGAGCCCGCCGTCCTCGCCGAGACTGCACGCTATCTCAAGATCATGATGTTCTCCGAGCCATTTATGGCGCTGAGCCTCATCCTGGGGGGCGGCCTCCAGGGTGCCGGGGATACCAGGGGGAACATGTGGGTGATCGTCATCAGTATGTGGCTTATCCGCCTCCCTTTGGCCGTCCTCCTTGCCCTCATCCTCGGGTACGGGGCAGCGGGGGTCTGGCTGGCAATGATCTTCTCCATGACAATGCAAGGGATACTCATGGCGCGGCGCTTTCACCAGGGGAGGTGGAAGCACTTGCAGGTGGATTAATAATGGTTATCTTATCAAAAATTTCTCCCTCTCCCGCTGGCGGGAGAGGGC
>MGQF01000003.1:26670-27473 GCA_001797745.1 Deltaproteobacteria bacterium RBG_13_52_11 | reverse complement strand
GAGGGTGGATATATTACATGGGTTCCCCCTCACCTGCATCCTCTCCCCAAAGGGAGAGGAGATACTGGAGGAATAGACTCATGTTGAGGCTCTTTAATACCTTTGGCAAACGCATTGAGACCTTTCAGCCAGTGCGTGATGATCCCGTATCGGTATTCACCTGCGGCCCGTCGGTCTATCAGCGCTCCCACATCGGCAACTTCAGGACTTTTCTCTTTGAAGAAATTTTAGTCCGATATCTGGAGTACCTGGGCCATCAGGTCAAGAGGGGGATGAACTTCACCGACATAGAGGACAAGGCGATGGCAGAGGCTGAAAAACGGGGGGTCACCGTCAAGGCGCTCACCGATCGGAATATCGAGGGCTTTGCCCAGGAGATGAAGGCGCTGCGGATGAAGGCCCCTGATTTTCAACCGCGGGCGTCTGAGGCCGTCCCCAGGGCCGTTGAGATCATCGAGCGCCTTGTCGACCTCAAGATCGCCTACTGGCACCGAGGCAACTGCTACTTCGACCCTCTTCGATATCCCGGATTTGGCGCGCTCTACGGCCTCGACATGAAAAAGTGGCCGACCAAGCGGAGGCGATTCCATAGAGACACCTATCCGGGCATGCAGTGGAACCGAGGGGATTTTGTCCTATGGCACGGATACAAAGAGGGGGAAGATGCCTCCTGGGATACGAGGATCGGCAAGGGCAGGCCGGCATGGAACATCCAGGACCCGAGCATGATCAGCCGGTATTTCAATGAGACCCTCTCCATCTACTGCGGCGGGATCGACAACCTCTTTCGCCACCACGACTAC
>MGQF01000003.1:19957-26652 GCA_001797745.1 Deltaproteobacteria bacterium RBG_13_52_11 | reverse complement strand
TCGATCAGACCCTATCCCATGGCGCGGTTCTGGCTCCACTGCCACTACCTGCACGTGGACGGAAAAAAGATGTCCAAGAGCATTGGGAATATCCTTTATACCGATACCTTACAGGAGCAGGGATATGACTTCAGTGAAATACGTTTTTTCCTGATTTACGGTCACTATCGCCAGAGGCTCAACTATTCAGACAAGCGGATGCGCTCCGCAACGGAGAAGCTGCGGAGGTTTCAGGAACAGATAAAGAAAATCAAGGGCAGGGCGGGTCCTACCACGGATACGGACACGGATGTTGCACGGAAGATTACGGATGCCTTTCGCGAGCGGCTGGACGATGATTTGGATGTGAAGGGGGCGTTCGACAATGTGGCTGCCTTGGTAGCCGGTATGGATGTAAGGAGCCTAAGCCCGAGCACTGCCTCAGGCATCATCAAGGCCTTGGGGGAGATTGATGAAGTGCTGCAGGTGATTTGCTAGTTTTGTAGTTATTTAACCCCAAATTTTATGTTTCATCCAGCTTGACAACTTGTTAGGGTGAATTCACATCGGCGAGCAACTCCTTCTCAAGTTCCGACAATTCCGTTATTTCAGGCAGGTCTGCACAAAAAGTCTTTCTTTGCGCCTTACTTCGCAAATGCTCTAGTGCTGTGTCTATAGCACAGACCGCTTGTTTGTGCGCCGCAATATAAGCAGGGATCAAGTTAATCCTCTTGCCGGCGGGGGTTCCAGCTTGCATGTGATGTTGCATTTCCTTTTTGAGATAGTTAATTTGTCTAAGCTGGCTGAATACCGATCTAACACCTAAGAAAAGCTCCGGGCCGAAATCAGGCAATTCCGGCAGGATTGAAACGTAGAAGGAATCAGGGTAGCCAGCATCAAATATGATATTATTCTTTTCCTCTGCTATTTTGAGGTTGTGTACAAGGTGCCGCCGGAACAGTCGAAAGTGATAAACGAGAGCAGATGCAATGTTCCGCCTGCGGCGCCAAATACGCCAAGATTCCTTCAGGGAGTTCACAAGGAATGCAGCCAATGTGCCTGCTAGTCCCCCAATGATTGCTGCGGTCGCCTCTATTGAAATATTTGACATCATAACCTCCGAAGGAGATTTTCTGTTATCCTTTCGCCCCAGTCAACGAAACATCTTTGCATTCGCATAAATTGAGTTGTTATGTACTCGTCGTGTACTTTGATCATCTGGCGAGTATAAACGCCCGCGTCATTTAATTTTAAACGCGAGAGCAGAAATCGATTTTTTCAGTATTTGAACCAGTTGTTCATCATTATCATAATGTTCAGCTCTAATTCTGTTGATGTCAAACGGAACCTGCGACACTGGCATCTGGGTTAAAATGATACAGGATTTTTCTAACATATGCGCTAATCCAAGTTCATAGAAGACGTTGGGATTCAAAGTGCTGACTTCGCCGATGATGAATGATGCTCTTAGCAGATAGGTGTATATCTTATTGTCAATACGATCGGGAAGATGATCTTCGTCGACTCGATAACAAGAAATTTTGAAAACATCTTCGATTAAAGGCTTGATGATGTCTGTGTAGATTCGTTGCGGAAACTCCGCTTCACGAAACGGCATTATAACAAAACAAAACGGTTCTATGGCCTGTATGTCAACCTCTTGGTAGTATCGATTAATCTTTCTATCAAGGGAGACTGTGCCGACAGAAGGTGGTAAGGTGGAGAAAATGCCGGGTTTGATTATGTACTCGTCAGAACCCTTATCTTCAATGTGACCTGAGAATTTAAGCGAATTAATGGCTCGCTTGAGTATTTCAATCAGCAAATCGGTGGATGCGTATATGTCACGAAGTGCCACTGGCTTCTCCGGGAAAACCCGCACCCATGATCCAAGTATCGCGCGCAAAATCTGTTCGGCGCTATGATCACCGGGTTCCCTGCCTAAGTAATCTTGAAAAGTCTTTGTTGTAAGAACTTCACCGCCATGTCCAGATAGGATGTCCAGGGAATTACTGCGGACATGATGATATAGGAACCTAAACAGTAGCCAAGTGAGGGGAATTGATTGCTTGAAGCTGGGATAGTCTTCATGCAACTCCTCGCTCATCCCGAGAAGAGTACTCCATGTATCAGAGGTAGATAAAGGATTTATGCCCTTAACGTGGAAGTCGACCAGACCCCGCATAAAGGCACGATGTCCATTTGCCCCCGACACAGACAGTTGATAAACCCTGTCAGGCAGAATAAGGTGTTCAGGAAACTGGTCCATCTATGTTTTAATCCTCTCGAAACAGTAGTTGCAAAGACTGTACTATTACAGCTTGGTTAGCACGTTGAACATGAGGCGCTTCGAGTTCTGCGTGCTGAACTCGAAGTCGAACTCAATGCACTGGTTCGACATCTACATGTATCATGGACCTTTCCGAAAGATCGTTATCCTTTTTTCTTCCTCCACGCCTTGAGGAAGACACCAAAAATCGTTGGCTGTCTTGCCGAAGTAGACATCCTCGATCTTGATGTAAGCAGAATCGTTGGCGAGACAAAAAACAAGCTCGTAGGGCACACCATTGTCAGCTTGAGTTCCCATGGTCTTAACGGTATATTTCCACTCACCATTCTTGTCAGTGATGCGATTGTCCGGAATCAAAGGATAATATAGGCGCTCTCCGGAACCTCGCAAAAAGGCGCAGATGAATTTATCCTTAGGTCGGTTCCGAAACTGGACGACAAAATCATAAGGGACTGAGAGTTCTTGTCTGCTCTTAGGCACATCCAGCCATATTCTAGCTTCACGCGTGGCCCTCAGTGCATCCAATAATAGTGGCCCCCCGACCAACCCGCCAACAAGAGCCGCCAGAATGGGGACAAATGCTTGTTTAAGCCATGAGTGCTTAGCTTTGCTTTCGGTAGTCTTGCTCATGTATTCCGCCTCCTTGATGCTTTTTCTCTCATATTGCCGAACTTTATACTATACTGCCTATATACAGCTTTATATTACTGCAAAATTATGGAACAAATTCAATAAGTTTGTCAACCCATCTACGCCCTGGCCTGAAGGCCGTAGGCTCAGGGTTTACCCAGTACTTCGATAAACTCAGTGTCTCTAGCTAGCCGAATGAGTCAATAATTGTCATGATATAGAAAAAGCGAAATACTGATTTTTTACTTCGAACGTGCTGTGAGGGGTGCGCGAGGGACGAGCAATCATTGTGCAGCTTTTGATCCGCCTCAACGATAAACATCCTTCCGATGCCCCACCTTAACAACCCATACTGAGAGCTCATCATCCTGAATCGAGTAGAGGATGCGATATCTTCCTTGCCGCAGGCGATAGCGTTCTTCCCCTGTCAGCTTTTCGCATCCTGATGGGCGGGGGTTATCGCCGAGCATCTCGATTCGTTTGAGGATCTTTCGCAAATCCTTTTTTGGGATCGCCTCAAAATCCTTCCATACCGATTTTTTGAAGAAGACCTTATATGCGGCCATCTTCCTTTAACCTCTTGACCATTTCCTCATAACTGATCAGAGGTTCGCCGGCCCTTTCTCGAAATGCCGCAAGGTCCTCGGCATCCTCGGAAAGGATCTCCCGCACGGCATCGTTCACCAGCTCCGACACCGAACGAGAGGTCTCCACGGCCTTGAGCCGCAATGCCTTGTGCAGTTCAGGATCTATATAGATGGTAGCGCGTTTTGTCGCTGTCGCCATAATATCACCTCCCTATGTAGCTATAACATTATAGCGATAAAACGCCTAAACGTCAATCCCTAGTTTGAGAAGGTTTCTGTTGCCCTTTGCCCCAAGCAATAATTAGATTACGCAATCAGAACATTCCGTTGGGATTGGCGGATGTTTCCGGAACCTCCTGGATCACGTCCCAATGCTCGTCGATCTTGCCGTTCTCCAGCCTGAATATCTCGATGATGGCGCGGCCTCGCATATTGGGGGGGCGTATGGAGTGTACATGGAGGATGACATAATCCCCATCCGCGAAGGCCCTCTTGATCTCGCTTCGTGCGTCCGGGAAATTCGTTTTGAGGAATTCAATGAAGGCCTTGAGCCCCTCCGGGCCGTCTGCCACCAGGGGATTGTGCTGCTTGTATCTGCTCCCCATGTATTTTGAAGCAGAGCTAAAGTCTTTCTTGTTAATGACGCGGTCGTAGAACTCTTGAACGGCTTTCTTGTTGGCTTCGAGAGATGATTGCACGATGGCACCTCCTTTGCTAAAAAATTATGTGCTGGCCGCAATTGACGACCAGTGTTTGGCCCGTCATGGCGCTCGCATCGTCCGAGGCGAGGAAAACGGCCGCCGCCGCTACCTCGGATTCCTCAGCCGGTCTTTTGAGCGAATAATTCTCGACCAGCTTGCCCATGACTTCCTCAAAGGGTACACCTGTGGCTTCAGACCTTCCTTTGACTACATTCATGATCCGTTCTCCCCTCACGGCTGCAGGACTTATCGCGTTGACGCGAATATTAAACTCACCAACCTCGACGGCAAGTGTCTCGGTGAGGCCGATGAGACCTGACTTGGAGCAACAGTAAGGACTTCGCATCGGATACCCTGATCTGCCATCGCCTGATCTCCCCCCCTCGGAGACGATATTGATGATGGTACCGCTTTTTTGCGGGATCATGTGCCTGAGCGCATATTTCGCGCAGAGCATGCTCCCGGTCAGGTTGATGGCGAGCACCTCATTCCACTTTGCTAAATCAAGATCTGCCACCCGGGCAGTAGGTCCGGCAATACCACTGTTATTGACCAAGATATCGATCCTGCCGTATGCATGGACGGTCTCTGCCACCAGGCGTTCTACCTGCTTCTCGTCGGTGATGTCGGTCTGTATGGCCTTTACGGTACCTCCCAGGGCCCGGATCTCTTCTGCTGTCTCCTCCAGTGTTGAGAGGGTTCGGGCTGCCATCACCACGCTCGCCCCTTCTGAGGCAAAAGCCAAGGAGATGGCCCTGCCTATGCCTTTCCCCCCGCCGGTAATAATTGCCACCTTGCTTTTTAATCTCATAGATGGTTGCCTCGCCAGTTTATTCGCAGGGGAAAAGTTTATCGTTTATAACTATGAAGCTAAATCAATATATTTGTCAATAATTGTCACTATATCGAAAGAGCAAAATACTGAAGGCGGGTTTCTGTTACCCTTCCCCCTCAGGCATTGCTGACCTCCCTGTGGTTATCTCTACGTCCTTCGTAGGATAAACGGTACCGTCGTCCTCAAACCGATAGGAGAAAAGAAAAGGCTCGTCGGCATTTTCAAATGCCGGGCTGTAGTCTCGGAATGCCGGCGAATACGTTGTTGCCATGGCACGGTCTTACGATTACTTTCCTCGTACAAATTTTGTGATTTTCTCTGCGATAGTTCCGATTTTGTAAGCAAGCTTCGTTAGATTATCAATTGTTTTATGTTCAAAATAAAATTTCGCCTTCCAAGACACGTCCCCCTTGAGATACGATTGCAAGGCCCAAATGGCATCACCTTGAGAAATATAACCTCTGGCCCTGAAAATATGGAGAATATCATTTTCCTGGTATGCAAGGGCATACCCTTGAGGGGTCCACAGAGTCTGTATAAAGGACGTCGCATTTTTTTTCAGGATAGCAAACGGCTGATCCTTCCCTTCAAGACGACTGACAATTTCTGCGATGTTTTCGTTCGTGGCGTGCTCTTCGCGATTTAATGCCGGCGCTTTTATGATCATGATGACAACGATCCTCTTATAGTTTACCGAATGAATCGATGATTTGCTGGTACGTCTTGTCAGCAATCATTAAGAGCCGCGAATCATCCGACTCTTGGTAAACTATGAAACAAACGTACTACCTTTGTCAATAATGGACATGGTACGAAAGGCTGGTTTGCCTGACCTTTCCCCTATGAGTCTTAATGTCCTCACAGAAAGGGTGAACACACGGGAAGAGGAGGGATGAGGCTTATTCGAAGCGGAATCGCCATACACCGATCGCGAAGAAGGCCACCGCAAATGCGGCCAAGACACCTACCTTGGGCAGCACTTCAAGCACACCATACCCTCTCACAAAGAGGTCCTGGTAGGCATCCAGGGCCCAGGCATGGGGGGTCACGAGGCCGATTGTGCGCAGCCACTCGGGCATGATAAACCGGGGGACAAAGCAGCCACCCACGGCGGAAAGCGTCAGCAGAACGAGGATGGTGAGGCCGCCTATTTGGGCCTCGGTGCGGGCCAGGGCGGCCACCAGCACGCCGAGGCCGGTTGCTGTAGCTGCCGCTGCCAGACTCACGAGCACCAACCCCATCAATGAATTGCCGAGGCTCATCTTAAACAGCAGGCTCGACACCCCCAGCATGATCGCAATTTGCGCAATGTTGATCAGAAAGTACGGCATCAACTTGCCTGCCAACAGGACCGTCCGACTCATGGGCGCCAGCAGTAATCGGCGGAAGGTGCCCTCCCGTTTTTCTCGCAGAACCGAGAGCCCCAGAAGGCTCACGATCCAGAAGATGCCGTAGATGGTGTAGCCAGGTACATTCTGCTGGAAGGCGTTTGGTGACTTTTTTACCTGCATACCGGCTGGCGCGGCTCGCTCCACAGTGGCTGCAGGCCCCTGGGCGCTGCTCAGGCCGCCTGACACCGCCTCTTTTGTCCTGGCCCTGAAGCCCTCTCGCTGCGCAGCCGGGATTTTAGGAGCCAGTTGGTCGAAGATGTAGTTGACTCCTTTAGGTATCAT
>MGQF01000003.1:18194-19922 GCA_001797745.1 Deltaproteobacteria bacterium RBG_13_52_11 | reverse complement strand
GGGTCCCCAGTATAGGCTCCACAAACTGGGTGGAGGTTGCGGGATCCGCGATACAGAGGACCTTCGTCGTTTGACGCCCACGAGCCTGGGCCGTCGGACCCTGTTCCAGCACCAGAGAGAAGTCAGGCGGAAAGACCAGGGCATAAGTGCGTTTGCCACTGATGATCAGCTGCTCTGCCTTTTGGCGGGTCACGGGTTGGCCTTCCCACGTTGTTTCTACCTTGAATGCCTTCATCTCACCCAGTTGACGGAGGATAGCAGTTGCCTGGGTTCCCTTGTCCTGGTTTACAACCAGGATCTGGATGGGACGGTCGCCAGTGCGGTAGAGCCCGGACAGGGCGTAGCTCATCAGCACGATAAAGATGAATGGCTGCACGAAAATTACCACGACGCCTCTATGGTCTTTGAAGAAGATCTTGAGGTCTTTCCACGTCATAGCTAAGATCTGTTTTAACATCGCGCCCCCCTAATCCCGTAGTCTTTTGCCTGTTAAGTGTAGAAAGACGCTTTCCAGATTTGGTTGTAGCATCTCAAGAGAGAGAATGGAGACATTACTGACCTTGCATAATTCAATCAGCTCTAACAATGCGAGATGGGAGTCGCTTGTTTCTATCTTTAAGCGCCCCTCCTCCTCAACCACCATGCGCACATGAGGCAGGGAGCGAAGGGAAGGGAGAAGCGTTTCCACTGATGCTTGAACAAGACCCACGTAAATGACCCCCCCGCCAAGCATGTCGACCAGACCTTTCATCGTATCGAGTGCAAGGATACGTCCCTGGTCCATAATGGCCACTCGATCACACAGTCGCTCGGCTTCCTCCATGTAGTGCGTCGTGTAGACGATGGTCATCCCTCCCTCGTTCAAACGCTCCACATGCTCAAAGATGAAATTACGGGATTGCGGGTCCACCCCAACGGTGGGCTCATCCAGGAAGAGGATGCGCGGCTGGTGGATGAGGCCGGCGGCGATGTTGAGACGGCGTTTCATCCCACCGGAAAAGGTCTGCACAAGGTCACCAGCCCGGTCGCTCAATCCTACCAGCGCAAGTACCGTTGTGATTCGTTCTTTGAGGATTGCGCCCCCCATTCCATAGATACGTCCAAAGAAGACCAGGTTGTCCCAGGCGCTGAGGGTCTGATAAAGGGCCAGTTCCTGGGGGACGAAACCGATCAGGGGCTTGACCCGCTTGGTCTCGCGGGCCACATCGTGGCCGATAATGGTCGCGTTCCCTTCGTCGGGGACCAACAGGGTCGACAGGATTGAAAGGATGGTAGTTTTCCCTGCCCCGTTCGGTCCCAGGAGCCCGAAGATTTCCCCTTCCGTAATGGAGAAACTCACCCCTTGGACCGCTACCCGTTCGCCGTACTTCTTTACGAGGCCGTTGATGCTGATTACAGGTGAAGGCATCATGGTTCCTTTCTCAGTGCGCGTCTTTCTTCATCAGGCGGCTTAACTCATCCAGATAGCGCAGGAGTACTTTTTCCCCCGTGGGGGTGAGCCGGATGTAGGTCTTTGGTTTTTTTTCGATAAAGGTCTTGGTGATCTTAACGCAGCCGGCTTCCTCAAGCACCGTGAGGTGGGAGCTTAAGTTCCCGTCGCTCAGGTTTAGTCGCTTTTTAACGTATTGGAATTCCGCCTCTATCACCGCGGACAAGAGGGCCAAGATATCTATCCTGGCCTTGGATTTGAGTATCTCTGCCATAGCTACTGTTCCCTTGTTCTCCAGA
>MGQF01000003.1:18036-18179 GCA_001797745.1 Deltaproteobacteria bacterium RBG_13_52_11 | reverse complement strand
GGTGTTGATGATACAACAACAGGAATGCCAAACAGATTGCTATGGCCGTCCACGCGAGGACCCAGAAGCGGCCGTAAAATAGGGAAAGATAGGAAACCACCTCAGGCTTGGGGTAGAGCCGCCTCTTGAGCAGGATGGTAGCT
>MGQF01000003.1:17813-17996 GCA_001797745.1 Deltaproteobacteria bacterium RBG_13_52_11 | reverse complement strand
CCTATTTTATTTATGCATAAATCGTTTAACATGGTTCAAAGATATGACGATGAATATGGCGCGATCACCTCTGGTTTCCACACTGCATCCTATCGCCTTTGGAGAAGGACCCTCACTGCCCAGCCTTTTTTCAGCCTAACAGGTTTTTCGATGGAGAGAACGTTGGTATGATAGGCGGTAAGT
>MGQF01000003.1:14587-17778 GCA_001797745.1 Deltaproteobacteria bacterium RBG_13_52_11 | reverse complement strand
AAAGTCATCGTTGCTGTCGCCATCATAATCGACTCTTTCCTGGATCACAGGGGGTAACCCTGCCAATGGTTCCCAGTTGAGCTGAATGAAGCCTTCTTTCCTCACACCAATCAAGGCGTCAAAGACAGGGCGGTGTAGCAATGTCTTGTACGCGCCATGATCGATTGTTCTGACGATCTCTCCTCCTGAAAACCAGGGGGAGATTTTGATGTCTGTTGCGGAGGCTAATTTCCCGCTGAAGTAATCATTTCCTGCAAATGTAGCAAGCACGATGACGACGGTGAGAAGAGCCCAGATATAGCCCAGAATCCCTTTTACTCTATTCATAGATCCTCCCTTTTCATATTAAATCATGCTTCCCGTAGAAATCAGCTTAATGGTCTTTACGATTGCATCCTGCACGAAACCCCCAGCCATAGTGGCAAGGACGACAAAGGCCGGATAGAGAAAGAGCAAGCGGTATCTATCAAGGCCGCTGGTTAACGACGCTCCCTTCACATGGTAGAACAAGGCCTTTTGGGGGCAGGCATCAACGCATTTGCCGCACTTTGTGCAGGAGGTCTTAACTCTTTCCCGGCCGAGACTCTCTTCATCAATGGAGAATGTCGGACAGACCGAAACGCATTTATTGCATTTAACACATTTCCCCTGGTCGATGCGTACCTCAAAGGGATTTGTCTTGTTGGTAACGGACTGAACCGCGCCGAGAGGGCAGAAGAGCCCGCATTGGGTCCTCCGTTTTGTCAGAATGGGCAGTACAACGACGAGGCCGATGAAAAGGGAGACAAAGATGATCGTTTGCATAAGGACTTTGACGGAAGTGATTTCCACAAATTCAGTGACCGTCTTGAACGGACACAACCATTCACAATAGGTCGGTGAGAGCGTGAGGGCAGCCATCAGAACCACCACGAGAAGGACTGCATACGGGAGATACGTCCACTTCTTGTTGATGTTCTTTATGAGGGGCCTTTTGAGAATCCGTGAGAACCCGTCTTCCAACCCTCCGAAAAAACAGAACCAGCTACACAGGCCGCGCCCCAGCGCCAGAGATATCCCTATCCAGAGGACAAACATTCCTGCAATAGCATGGTCACCTAGTATCTTTCCTGGAAAGATTATCGTTTTTGTAAGGACTGCAGGGATGATGGTCATGGGAATCACGAGATGGCAAAAGGGGGTTTCCCCCTCTATCATGTCGGCCCGGCTTATGGCCATACTCCCCCTGACCTCGATGAGGTTTGAGACGAAGGAGATAACAAAACATACCGCAAGGGTGACAAAGAGTATGGATCTGAATCTGTCCGTTTTTTCCGTGCGCACCATGAGGAAGAATAAAACATTGAAAAAGAAAAAGGTCACTGCAAGGGCGAATAAACGCCCCCCCTCAGTCGGTATAGAACCTTGTGTAAGCATCATGAAAGTCAAGAGCATCATGGGAAGACAGAGGAGAAATGTCTTCAACAGACTCCGCTTAATTGGTATAGACCGACCACCTGGCGCATCTTTTTTCATATCTTAATACCTCCTATCAGCATCACTATCCCGGAATAGAGGTAATAAACCCCTATTAACCCGGCAGCCATCTTGCCTATTATCTTAAGGGCAGAGAAGCCCCGAAATATCCCGACAAAGGGCGTTGGGATAAAAAAGATGGCGGTCCCCAGAAAAAAAGCAAAAAAGAAGAGCATAGTTTGCAATAGACTTGTCTTTTCAAGGGCATTGCTAAAGGCGAGAAGAAAGGGGGGGCAAAAACTCAGGCCCAGGGCAAATCCTGCAACGAGAGGAATTGAAACCGGCCATTGCGTCATTAATCTGCTCCGGAGACCATTCGTCCGCGTCATGGCGCAGGCGGTCTTTTGCCTGAAAAAACCGTAATAGATCAGGAGTACTGAAAAAACAACGTAGGCTGCGCCAATAAGGAGAAGGAGAGAGGGCTTGCTCATTCCTTGCAGGATAGATCTGTTGATCCCCCAGGCAAGAACGGCAAAGAGGAGATACCCTAAGAGCCTCCCCAGGAGAAATTGGACAGTGAGCAGGGCGTTCTGTGAAATGCCTTTCCCCTCTCCCAAGAGGTAAGGGACAAGGGCGGGGGCGCAAAAGGCCACACACGTGACACCGCTGCTCACTCCGAGGATAAAACCATCCAGTTCCATTTAGAGTTATTCCACTTTGTATAGCGTAAATATTTATCACAAAGTACTTTGTATTACAAAGTAATACTACCAGTAAAGCCCCTTGTCAAGGGGAAAAATGAGAAAGTGGGTACTTTTAATGAATTGCCGGATGAGGGGGGGTGCAAAGGAGGGTGTTAAAAATTAAGGAAACCAGGAAGGCAGAGGCGCTGCGAGAAGAGAACACCATAAAGCAGGTTATTGTATGCCCATTGTGGTAATCCCAGCCTGCTTTTTTATCCCCTCGATGTCGAGGTCTTCGATGAATTTGATGAGATTCTTCCATATAGTATGGTGCCCAAAGCCCCCCTGGGTCATCTCCCGGATCGCCTCTTCTTTGGTCCAGTTGCAGATTGCCACGCGGTAGATCGCGCACATGAGGCCGGTCCGGTCTGCGCCGTGCTGACAGTGGGCAAACACCGGGGTGCGGTCCTTGTCCGTCGTGATCCGCAGGAAGCGGATGATATCTTCTTGTTCGGGATGCCATGCCTTCATACAGATGTGCTCGTATCCCAGGCCGGTGTCACCGAGTTCATCCCTGTCGGAATTAAAGGAACGGAGGTTGACCACCGTCTTAACGCCCATCGCCTTGAGCTGGCGCATGCCAACGGCTGTCGGCTGAGCGCCCCTATAGAGGGTGGGCGTCACCTGGTGGAGGTTCGGCAGGGCTTCCCGTTGGATGAGCCTTGCCCAATGGCCGGGCCGGGGCGTGATGCCGGTTGAGTCTGCAGCAGGCCTCGCGAGGATGTAGGCTGCGGCAACCGCGCCGCTCATCAATAAGATAATTATTGCAATGACGGTGAAGCGCTTTTTCGCGATCATTTGAACAGCGGGCTTTCTTTTACAATTTTTATTGGAACGGCAATGTGGCATAAGCTTTAATCATTTACAGCCTTCTGCTTAGAAAGGGTGGCGTCGATATCCTTCAGCAGCGGCTCGACGTTATTCTTTAATTGCGGCTCAAGCCGCAGGGCCTCCTGGAGATCCTTTTTTGCGCTCAAGGGGTCCTGCTTTGCT
>MGQF01000003.1:6573-14550 GCA_001797745.1 Deltaproteobacteria bacterium RBG_13_52_11 | reverse complement strand
AGTCGGGCTTAATGCTTATTGCCTTGGAAAGATCGGCTATTGCGCCGTCAACGTCTTTCTTTAAACGCTTGCAGTCGCCGCGCAGGAGATAAGCATAGGCATTCTCCGGGCTAGCCTTAATGGCTTCATCATAATCTGCAATGGCCTTATCGTACTCTTTTTTGTTTGTCCATGCCTTGCCCCTCCCTATAAGAGGGTATGACCAGGCCGGATTGCGTTCTATGACCGTGCTATAATCGGCGATCGCCTCATCCCATTTCTGTTTCTTGCTCAACAACTCAGCGCGGTCATATCGCATGGATTCGGATTTTACAGAGCCTAAGTTAATCGTCTGAGATAAATCTGAGATCGCTTTGTCCGGATCCCCCTTCTGCAGCCAGACCTTGGCGCGCTCTTCATATGCCGCGACAAACCACGGGTCGAGCTTTATCGCGCGGTCAAAAGAAGCGAGTGCATTATCGGATTGCTTAAGCACAAGGCATGAGAGGCCCTCATGGAAATAGCGCGTTGATTCATCCGGCTTGACTGATGCGGACAGGAGCCTTGACTCAATAAAGGCTTTAATAGGCGGAGGCACGGCTACTGATTCTGCAGTAACAATACTAGCGACATATTCAGACAGCGCCTCCATTTCGTCGCTTGCCGCGTACAGACTCGGCAATCCTTCTTCGCGCGCCAAATCCTCTCTATTAACCTGCTTGACCCAGATGGCCTCAATAAGCGTCAGGCCTTCTTTCTTCAGGCGCGCTTTTACTTTCTCTATTCTGGGCCGCACAAGGTTCACCCATTCCTTGCTGTTTGCAACTTTCAGGCTGCTATCGGCAAGATGGGCTGTTTCGTGCACGACTATCTTGAGCCCGCGGGGATCCTGAAAAAACAGGTCCGTAAAGACTATGGCGTTTTCCGCGCGCAAGTTCGGGCTTATGATAAGTTTACCCATGGTGTTCTGACGGTAAAGTTTGAGCTGACGGTAGATAGTGGCCCTTCGCAGCAACCCCGGCGCCTTTTCCTGAATGATTTTCAGGTAACCGAGGACTTTTTCTTTTTCTTCGGTCTGCCAGGGCTGGCCCGTGAAACCGCCGAAATTATCGGCGCTATTCGTCTCGTGCTTATCCAGAAATAAGATAGAATCGTCGAGGCCGGCCTGCGCGGCAAAAGATGGTGCTGTAAATAAATTAAGAAATAATGCTACATTAAATGAGCGGAGGTTGACCACCGTCTTAACGCCCATCGCCTTGAGCTGGCGCATGCCAACGGCTGTCGGCTGAGCGCCCCTATAGAGGGTGGGCGTCACCTGGTGGAGGTTCGGCAGGGTTTCCCGTTGGATGAGCCTTGCCCAATGGCCGGGCCGGGGCGTTGCGGCTGATTCCGGCGAACGCATCGCAAGGATGTACGCCACGGCACATGCACTTATCAGCAAGAGAATTATTATTATAAGGTAGATGAAGCGTTTTTTTGCAAACATGTGCACCATCAGCCTCCCTGTTGTCTCGCCACGGCGGCAATCCCCTCTGCAGCATAATCTATCACATCCCCTTTCCCCGGACAATACAAAGCCCCTGTGTGCGGGAATGGGGTGTGGAGAGGCAGCCCTATTTTCTCCAATTTCTTCAGCTAGGAGCAATGGGATAAAGATCCCCCTCTAATCCTCTTGACATTTCATCATCTACTATTTAAAATTTTTATTGAAACAGCGATTTGCTATAAGATTTATTTATAATTATCATCTCATACTGTGTTAGTGCCCAGGCTAAATTTTGAGGAAAGGGGGGATACTATGAAGCCTCAAAAGAAAGGTATGTTACATAAGGATGCGAGAGACCTGGAAGCTAAGTTCTGGATGATGATGCGGGGTGCTGGATTGGGAAAGAAATGCCTCAGCTGCAAGGGCTGAAAAAGTAAATGATTGCCGGTTCGGCAATAAAGACCTTTGATTTTTTTCTTCAATGGCATCTCACTGAGAGATGTAATCTCCGATGCCGCCACTGTTATCAAGGAGGGATAGCACCGTATGAGATGACGCCTGAAGAGGTAAAGCACGAGATCGACGGGGCAACCGAGATGTTTCAGGCCTGGGAGGCGGGGTACGACGTTAAGGTTGCCCCGTCGATTCATTTTACAGGAGGAGAACCTTTTCTCTATGAAGGGCTCTGGGATGTTGTTGCCTATGCGAGAGAACAAGGGTATACGGTAGCAATTATGACCAATGGGTGCCTCATTACAGCAGAGGATGCTCAACGGGCATCCCTCCTCGGCATCTCCGACGTTCAGGTGAGCCTGGAAGGGCAGGAAGGCATTCACGATTCCATCCGCGGCAAAGGAAGCTTCGCTGCTGCGGCCAAAGGAGTAGCAACGTTGGTTGAAGCTGGCAACCGGGTGCATGCCAACGTGACCCTCTCTCGTCTCAATGTGGATTTCATTGAAGAGACTACGGAGGTTGCAAAGATTATTGGTTGCCACGGTATCGGTTTTTCCCGCGTGGTTCCCTGCGGAAGGGGTAAGGCATTGGTAGAGAGCCTCCTCAGCCCCCAAGAGCTCAGGCACACGTATCAAAAGATTATATCGTTGGATAGTCCTGCCTATGAGGTTAATTCAGGAGATCCATTGACGGGAACACTCGTCGATGCTGACACTCCCGTGGAAGATGACCTTACCCTCTCTGGCTGTAGTGCGGGTTTTTCCGGTGTGACCATTACGAGCGATGGCACTGTCATGCCCTGCCGGAGGATTGGTTTGGTTGCGGGCAATCTGAAGAGCAAACCGCTCCGTGCAATTTGGGCTAGCTCCGATCTCCTCTGGCAGTTAAGGAAGAAGGAAAGCTATCACGGAAAGTGCGGACGGTGCCCTCACTGGCCATCGTGCCGAGGCTGTCGGGCTGTAGCGTATGCCTACTCTGTAGCCCAAGGGGAACCTGATCTTTTTGCCGATGATCCGCAGTGCTGGGTCGTGGAAGAAACCGCCTGATATCTTCCCATCGTTAACGGTGCATGCCTGATATCTTCCTATCGTTAACAGTGCATGCCGTTGCGCTTCTACCCCTTGACACGATCTGACAATTCGCTTACAGTTGCATAAGGTTGACAAGGTTTTTTTAATCTCTACGCTGTTGCTTATCGTAAGGCGTAAAGGAGGGGGATAGTATGAAAAAGATCCTTATCATGGCAGGATTGGCCGTTGGGTTGTTCGCCTTGGTGGCTGCCTCGTACGACGCGTTTCTCGAGATGGGTGAGAAGACGGTTCCATCATCTCAGTGTAACAAGTGCCACAAGGCGATCTATGCGGATTGGGCAAAGGACTTCCACTCCAAGGCCTTTGTCAACGACCCATTCAAAAAGGCCTCTAACGCCTACAGCAGGCAGGAGTGTCTTGCGTGCCATACCGCCCAGGAGATTGCGCAAGAGGATGCCCTCAAGCTGAGGCCGGTCCACAAGGAGGAAGGGGTCAACTGTACCACCTGCCACCTCCGCAATAATATGATCTATGGTCCTTATAAACTCGTTGCCAAACACAAGTCAGAGCAAGATGAGTCGATGCTCAAGTCGGCATTCTGCTCAGGATGCCACATGCCCACCTATCAGGAGTGGCAGGCAAGCGGTTCACAAAAGCAGTGTCAGGAGTGCCACATGCCGCGGGCGGAGGGAAAGTTGGTTACGGTATTCCCGCTGTCTGCGCTGGCCCCCAAGAGGATGGTAGGGCAGCACCTCCAGATGTCCGAAGGACTCATCAAGGGGGCGGCTACGATCACCGGCCAAAAGGGAACAGGATCAGTCACGATATCCCTGACCAATACGGGGGCAGGGCATACTATGCCCACCGGGAAATATGGCGATTATCGCATGGTCCTCACAACGAAGGTCCTGGACTCAGGTGGCCAAGAGGTCGTCTCTAAGGAAGAGGTCTTTTCATCGCAGAAAGACAATGGAGTGCCTTTTAACAAGACCGTAAAATATAGCTACCCGATTCCTCCTGGGGTCGGCAAGGATTATAAGGTGAAGGCAACGCTGGCCTATCAAGTGTCAGGGAGACCCGATATGTTGGTAGCCTCGTGGAATGCCGAGTGAGCAGAAGGTGAGAAAATGGCATTCATCCATCCCCTCGTAATACTGGCAGCCGTCATCTGTGGGATCTATACCGGCACTCTCGGATGGAAGCGGTTTCAGTACAAGCGCGGCAAGGCCCCTGCCTCAGCCTTCCCGTGGCAGCGGCACATCCGGTGGGGAAGAAGGTTCATCATCCTCCTCTGGATCGGCTCTCTGATCGGGATCGGGTATGTCTTATACAAGACCGGCCCTGCCTTGACAACCGGATTGCATGCCTCTGTGGGCATTCTCATCCTTATACTCTTTTCCATAGGGACCTCCTTCGGCCTCCTGCTTTCAAAGAAAAAGGGGACTGACCGTTTGGCCTCGGTCCACATGGGGATTAATTACGGGACGTTCATTATCGTCGCTGTCCAGATCGTGCTGGGCGTCCTCCTCCTCACTTTTTTCTATCCAGGATAATGGGCGATCACCTATAGTCGGTGTGAGTGTTATAATTCCTTCCTCCCTCCAAGCACCGGTGAGGGAGGCCCCCACCCTTGGGTGGGATAATTTTTTAGTACTTTCTATCTATGCTGTATGCATTAACCACGAACGATAAAAATCCAATATACCCCCGCACCCGATCCCTCTCCCCAAGGGGGGAGAAGATCATACAAGTTTGGGTTTATCGATAGCATGAAGAAAAAAGGGCTTCCCATTGGAATCTTCGACTCAGGGGTAGGAGGGCTGACGGTCTTTAAAGAGGTCATCACCCTCCTGCCCCATGAGGATATCATCTACCTGGGGGATACGGCCAGGGTCCCCTACGGGACCCGCTCACCCCAGACAATCATCCGGTATTCGCAGGAGAATACGAGGTTTCTCCTGCACCAGGGGGTCAAAATCCTGGTGGTGGCCTGCAACACCTCATCGGCCGTCAGTCTCCCCTCTCTGAAGAAGGAGAATGAGATACCAGTCATCGGGGTGATCGAGCCCGGGGCCAGGCGTGCGTCCGAGGTGACCCAAAACAAGCGGATTGGGGTCATCGGAACCGAAGGGACGGTGAAAAGTCGAGCCTATGAGCGGGCCATCCAGATGATCGATCAAAAGATCGCCATCATCAGTCGAGCATGCCCCCTCTTTGTCCCCCTGGCAGAGGAGGGTTGGATGGATAACGAGGTGACCCGCCTGACGGCCCAAAGCTACCTCAGCCCGCTGTGTGAGGAGAAGATAGATACCCTGGTGCTCGGATGTACCCATTACCCCCTCTTGGAAACGGTCATCAGAGAGGTCATGGGTGATGAGGTCTGTCTGGTCAACTCCGGCAAGGAAACTGCCAAGGAGGTACAAAGGGTCTTGAATGAGCAAGGGATTGCCACCCCCGGGAAAAGGGATGGATCGTATAAATTCTATGTCACCGATAATGCGAAACGTTTTATCAAGGTAGGCGAAAGATTTTTGGGAAGAAGATTGGGGGCAGTTAATGAGGTGACGTGATGATCAAAGCCCCATACCCTTCCTGATCTCCCGTAAAAGGGCGATATTTTCGCTGTGTCCGGTCATGTTGGCGGTAACCATCCCCTTGATGGAACGGTTCAGGAGATAGAAATCCCCAAAGATGTCAAGGATCTTATGGCGGACGAATTCATCGGGAAACCTCAGCTTGGTATTCACCACTCCCTTGTCATCCAAGAGGATAATGTTGTGTAGGTGCCCTCCACCGGCTAAGCCCATCTTACTGAGCTTTGCCGCATCCTTTAAAAAACCAAAGGTCCGAGCAGGGGCAATCTCCTCTTTGAAGTGCTCTGTGCCGTCCAAGATAAAACTGTACTCCTGTTCCCCAATAGGGAGAGGATAGTTAAGCCGATATCGCACCCCAAAGGTATCGGCGGGTTCGATGTAGATGTATTTGCCCTCCGGTGATTCCTCTCCCACCTGATAGCGGCGATCAACAACCAACTCCTCGTATCCAGCCATCTGCTCCTCAATCCCCGCCTCCTCGATGATCCGGCAAAAGTCGAGGGCAGAACCATCCATAATGGGGATCTCACCGTTGATCTTTATCAAGAGATTGCTGATGCGGTAGGCGTGCAGGACAGCCATGAAGTGCTCCACCGTCCTGATAACGGTTCTCCCCTTTGCCACTGATGTAGCAAACTCCGTGGAAAGGACATAGTCCAAATGTCCCGGCACATTAAGGTCCTCAGAGAGTTTGCAGAAGACGATGCCGCTCCCGGGGGGCTGGGGCAGCAGGATCATTCCCGTCTTCAGTCCGGAGTGAAGGCCGGTACCATAGAGGACCATGCTCTGCTTGAGGGTGCGCTGAGGTTGAACTCCTGACTCCAATGGGGTCGCAAGGGATGGAGGGAGGGGCTTGGCCGATTCGTCCTCCGAGGTTGTCACGAAAGAGAACTGTTGCTGCCTGCGCTCGTTGTCCCTCAGGAGCCTCTGTAGGCGCTTGCTCTCCAACCTTAATCTGCGGTGTTCGAGGGCCTTTTCCAAAATGACCAAGAGGATATCCATGGACAGGGGTTTTTCGATGAAGTCAAAGGCCCCTAACTTTACCGCCTTGATGGCGGTGGAGATGGTCCCATGCCCAGAGATGACGACAACCGCACTATCAACGTCTATGTTCTGCAATCCCTTAAGGACCTCTATCCCATCCATATCGGGCATCCATATGTCCAGCAGGAGGGCATCGGGTGATTCCGCCTGATACAGTTTTAGGGCTTCCCTCCCGTCCCGGGCGGTAATGGTCTCATACCCCTCATCATGCAGGATGCCTACAATGGACTTGAGGATCCCCTCTTCGTCATCCACTACAAGGATCTTCGCCTTTGCCATACGCCTCTCTTACTTCTTGTGGGGATAATGTTTCTTTATACCACAAAGGTCCCTTCTATGCAAAGAAAAAGAGGCTGGGAACGTACTGCCATCCAGCCCCTAATGGGACGGGGACTGCGGGGGTTGTCATTTCCTTCTGATGGGATTAACATACAATTGCCTAGAATAATACAACCTCTCGATTCCTCTCCCCTCGGGGAGAGGGGGATAAATAGTATTTTTCCCGCCATTGGCGGGATTCCCGGAGGTGGCTCTTTAGCCAGAGGGTGACGCCCCGTCATGATGGATTACTAAGGAAAGAAAGAATGGCCAAGGCACCCAAGAGCTCCAAGAAGTCCGTAACCGAAGAGCCCGCCGAATTCCAGATCGTGGGAAAAGCGAGGGGTGATCAATTAGCGCCCTTTGACCCCCTGCGCCGCTACCTGCACGAGATCAGTCTCTCACCCCTCCTCAGTGAGGAAGAAGAGCGAGAAACCGCTATCAGGTATCGTGAGTTGGGGGACAAGGAGGCTGCCTGGAAGCTGGTCATCGCCAATCTGAGATTGGTGGTGAAGATCGCCCTCGAACACCACCGTTACTGGACCACCAACCTCTTAGACCTTATCCAAGAGGGCAATGTGGGACTCATGCAGGCGGTCAAGAGATTCGATCCCTACCGCGGCGTCAGGTTCACCACCTACTCCTCTTTCTGGATCAGGGCCTATATCCTGAAGTTCATCATGGACAACTGGAGTCTGGTGCGTATCGGAACCACCCAGGCTCAGCGAAAGCTCTTCTTCGACCTGAAAAAGGAAAAGGAGAGGCTTGAGCGGATGGGCTTTGATCCCATCCCCAAACTGGTAGCTGAAAACTTAAACGTAAAAGAGGATGAAGTGGTCTCCATGGGCCAGCGGATGGAGGGGGCGGATATCTCCCTCGATACCCGGGTGGGGGAAGACTCCAGGGCCACCTTCGGAGATCTCCTGCCAGCAGCCCATGCCCCCATCGATGAACGGCTGGGGGATAAAGAGCTCAGGCAGCTCCTTGCCGAAAAGTTGGGGGAATTTCGCCTCTCACTCGATGGGAGGAGCCAGGAGATCTTCGAGAAAAGGATGATGGCCGAGAGGCCTTT
>MGQF01000003.1:2322-6464 GCA_001797745.1 Deltaproteobacteria bacterium RBG_13_52_11 | reverse complement strand
GATTTCGATACTTATAAAGGGGATATTGTCACCCGCCTTGATTGATCGCATGAGCCTCAAAAATCCCCAGCCGTATGGAGCGTTATGGTCTCGATCCGTGAATCCTTGGAGGAGATAGAAAAGCGGATCCTCTCCCCCCATGCCCGGCTGAGCATGGAGACCAAGGGGAGGGCGCGGGAGGAGCAGGAATGTGACCTTCGTCCCGCCTTTCAGCGGGACAGGGACAGGATCATCCACTCCAAGGCCTTCCGCCGCCTCAAGCACAAAACCCAGGTCTTTCTCTCCCCCACCGGCGATCACTATCGTACCCGGTTGACCCATACCCTGGAGGTCTCTCAGATCGCCAGGACCATCTCCAAAGCCCTCCGGCTCAATGAGGACCTCACCGAGGCCATCGCCCTCGGGCATGACCTTGGGCATACCCCCTTCGGTCACGCCGGCGAGGAGGTCCTTGATGGGATTGCCCCCCATGGATTCTCTCACACCGAGCAGAGCCTGCGGGTCGTCGATGTGCTGGAGAGGGAGGGGAGGGGCCTAAACCTCACCTATGAAGTAAGGGATGGGATCGTCAAACACTCCAAGGGTAAGGGAGATGTCATCCCTCTTGACCCCTCGGAGCGGGCCACAACCCTGGAAGGGCATGTGGTGAGGGTGGCCGACATCATCGCCTATATAAATCATGATTTGGATGACGCCACGAGGGCAGGAGTGATCGATGAGAAGGATATTCCCAAGGAATGCTCCCACATCCTTGGTGAAACCCACGGGGAAAGGATAGACACCATGGTGAAAGATGTTATTTATACTACCCTCTCCTCTCAGGGCGATGGGACCGCACTCTCCCTGAGCCCACCGATATTGGAGGCCATGGTGAGGCTCAGGGATTTCCTCTACGATCGGGTATATGACGCCGAGATGGTTCACGGCGACTTTGCAAAGGCATCAAAGATCTTAATAGAACTCTATGAGCGGTTCACTGCGGATGTCGACTTCTTTTTGAGGGAGATAGGGAGGGATGTGCTCTACGATACCGTCGACACGTGTGTGTGTGATTATTTGGCCGGGATGACGGACCGATACGCCTTTAATCTCTACGAGAGGATATTCCTCCCGCGCCCCTGGCTGATCGTGTAACGAAGGAGGGGAAAGATATGCTGGAGAAGGCCCTGGATAAGATCGCGGAGCAGATCATTGCGCTGGACGAGGCCTCCCTGACGCAGTTGCGGAAGCTGTATCTGGACAGATTCTTCCGGTTCGAGCCCACCAAGGAATGGGAAAAGGCGGTGATCATCTACTTCATCATCAACGGGGTGATTGCCAAGAACAACCTCTTCAACCACCACATCGCGGCAGGGCAACAAGGGGAGACAAAAAAGGGACCTGAAGAAGAAGGCCCGAAGGGGAAGAAGGGGGGGAGGTTGAAGGTAGTTAAATAATAATAATAGAGGATGGAAGTCCCCCCCATTAATTTATATTCTATGAAATGGGGGACCCCGCGAAGCGCGGGGGAAGGCTGAAGGTAGTTAAATAACTGCCAAAAAATATTGACAATTCACGATGTCAGTTGTACAATTAGATCATGGACATTGTATCGGATGCGAGCGCCTTCCTTGCGGTTGCCCTTAATGAGGCTGATCGCGAGTGGGTTATCGAGAAGACTTCTGGATGCGGCATTATTTCACCGGAAGTTCTGCCGTATGAGATCGGTAACGCATTAATCGCTGTTAAAAGGAAAGGACGCCTTACCGATCGAGAGGTTCTCTGGGCCTTCGATGTCGCACAGAGCATAGCCGTTAGATTGGTCTCAGTAAAAATACACGACGCCCTAAGAATCGCTACTCGCTTCAATATCTATGCATACGATGCATACTATGTGGAGTGTTGCCTTGAGAACAGGCTGCCGCTCATGAGCCTTGACGAGCGCATGTGTGAGGTAGCAAGAAAACTTGGAATAAAGGTGGTGGGGTGAACTATGAAGATTTATACCTACTCTCAAGCCAGGCAAAAGCTGGCAGACATCCTTGAAGAGTCCAAAACCGAGGAAGTCGTTATCCGTCGCCGCAAAGGAGACTTGTTTGCCATTGTGCCGAAATCTCGTGTTCGGCGTTCTCCCTTTGATGTAGGCGGCCTGCGTAAAGATATTACCCGCAAGGAAATATTGGAAGCAATTCGTGAGTCCAGAGAGCGGGCCTGACACATCCGGGAGAGCAGGGGCGACACGGGATTCTACGATTCAAAGGCTAAACCGAAGGTGACCCTTTGGTCAGAGCCACCTCCGGGGGTTCTAGTGTTTGTCTTCTTCAGAGGCTTCGATCAACCTTAGCAAAATCTATATAACGCCTGAACTGTGCGGCGGGCAAATGCCCGTCCGCACGAGTGATTTGTTAACCTTTTTTTCCACCATACATCGTAAATATTCCATATTTATAGAAACAATCAACATCCTCAAAGCCAATAGTCAGCAATGCATTGAGTTGCGCAGCCAAAGTGTCAGGCTTGTTGTCATTGTTGTCTTTATATCTCTTAATAATGTCGTTATAATGACTGCCCTCAATCCCCCAAAATGATTTTCTTTCATCAATCCATTGCTTCCAAAGTAAAAGGTACCACTGCTCAAGTGCATCTGATGGAGCAAGGACAACATCAATATTCAAAAAGTAGCCGTCAACATCCAAGTGGGAATAGATGGTTTTAAATAAGGCTGTTTTCTCCTCCATAGTCAAATGGTGTATCGCCAGCGAAGAAACTATAAAATCATACCTTTGAAGAGTGATGTTTTTATTTATAATTTCTTGAAAACTTGCTCGTACAAAATGGAGGTTTCCAAACTCTTTCATCCGGTCTTTCGCCTTATTCAGCATATCTTCAGAGCCATCTATCAAAGTGGCCTCTATTGAATTATCAATTTTTAGAAGCTCATATATAACAATTCCGTCTCCGCAGCCAAGGTCAAGAATATTGCTATTAGGTTTATTGCCGATGAAATGTTTATAGAAAGAATTCAAAGTTTCAAGCAGTCTCTTCCGCTCCACAATGTAGACATCAGCACTATCCCTGTATTCCTGTGTAAATTCGGGCTTTGCCCACTGTGATTTGTTAAATTCTGTCATAAATATACTTTCTCGATTTTAAGTTAACATTTAATACACGAATTTCCTGATTGCTCTTGATACGGGTGCACTATAGCACACGTTAAGAATGGTGAAAAGGAAAAATCCCTTAAAAATCAAGAAGGTGAGAGTATATAAAATAAAAAAGGGGGAAAGACTACTTTCCCCCTCACCTTAATCCTCTCCCCTGCCACTTTGTGGCATCCCATCCTTTATATTGTTCGTTAATGCGGAGTGGGACGAGGGGAGAGGAGATATTTCTTTTTTTTATCTCCTCCTGCTTGCCACCGTTAACCTGTTCATGGCCCGTTCCAAAGCAGCCACGTAGGTGTAATATTCCTTGTCCTCGGAGCTGAGCTGTTTCAAACTCCGTTCGGCCCGCTCCTTGGCCCGCTTGGCCCGCTCCACGTCTATATCCGTGGGTAGCTCCGCAGCCTCGGCTAAGATGGTGACCCGATCGTGCAGGACCTCCACGAACCCCCAGGCCACGGCCATGTGCCCCTGCTCCTTCCCCGCGCGGTACATGATTTCGCCGATCTTCAGGGTGGTAAAAAAGGGTGTGTGCCCGGGCAAGACCCCGAACTCCCCCTCTGCCCCGGGGGCCGTGATCTCTTCTACCTCCTGGCTCAGGACCAGGCCATAAGGGGTTACCACCTCCAAGAGGAAATTACTTGCCATAGCTCCCTCTCCTACTCAGCGGCCCTCAGTTTCTCGGCCTTCTCCTGGGCCTCTTCGATGGTCCCCACCATGTAAAAGGCCTGCTCGGGGACGTCATCGTGTTTGCCTTCCACCAACTCCTTAAACCCCTTAACGGTATCCTCCAGCTTCACATATCTCCCCTTTGTGCCGGTGAACTCCTCGGCCACGAAGAAGGGCTGGGAGAAGAATCGCTGGATCTTTCTGGCCCGAGCCACAGTCAGCTTGTCGTCTTCGGAGAGCTCGTCCATGCCGAGGATGGCGATGATGTCCTGCAGGTCCTTGTACTTCTGTAAGATACGCTGGACCTCCCGGGCCACCCCATAGTGCTCTTCG
>MGQF01000003.1:2098-2259 GCA_001797745.1 Deltaproteobacteria bacterium RBG_13_52_11 | reverse complement strand
TACCCCACCGCCGAGGGCATCCTGCCCAGCAGGGCCGAGACCTCGGAGTTGGCCTGGGTGAAGCGGAAGATGTTGTCGATGAATAAGAGGACGTCCTGCCCCTCCTCGTCGCGGAAATACTCGGCAGCGGTCAGGGCCGAGAGCCCCACCCGGGCACGGGC
>MGQF01000003.1:1844-2023 GCA_001797745.1 Deltaproteobacteria bacterium RBG_13_52_11 | reverse complement strand
GAGGTCGTTCCCCTCCCTCGTGCGCTCTCCCACGCCTCCGAAGACGGAAAACCCGCCGTGCTGGGTGGCGATGTTGTGGATGAGCTCCATGATGATCACCGTCTTACCGACCCCGGCGCCGCCGAAGAGACCGACCTTGCCGCCGCGGGGGTATGGCTCCAGGAGGTCGATTACCTTAA
>MGQF01000003.1:1305-1694 GCA_001797745.1 Deltaproteobacteria bacterium RBG_13_52_11 | reverse complement strand
CCACGGGTATGGAGATGGGGGCGCCGGTATCAACGGCCTTCATCCCCCTGACCAGGCCGTCGGTGGTGTCCATGGCCACACATCTGACCGTGTTCTCCCCGATGTGCTGGGCCACCTCGGCCACCAAGTTGCCTTCCTTATCGTTTATCCGGGGATTGGTGAGTCTGACGGCGTTAAAGATGGAGGGGAGTTCTCCTTCCTTGAACTCGACGTCGATGACCGGTCCGATTACCTGTATGACCTTCCCTTCTTTCATCGTGCCTTTCTTCATCTTCCCAACCTTCCTCCTTATTGTCTTATTCTGGGCGTAAATCCCTTGCCTTTAGGCGAAGACTTTAGTTCAATCTTTTTCCCACAAGGGTTCAATCCCGCGTTTCGCGGGAAAGGGG
>MGQF01000003.1:0-1295 GCA_001797745.1 Deltaproteobacteria bacterium RBG_13_52_11 | reverse complement strand
CCTTTGGCGGGATAGTTTATTTCTCGATACTATCTCAGGGCCTCTACACCGCCGACGATTTCCATCATCTCCGTGGTGATAGCACTCTGGCGCGCCTTGTTATACACGAGGGCGAGCTTCTCCATCATCTCCTGGGCGTTATCCGTGGCAGCTCCCATAGCAGTCATCCTCGCCCCATGCTCCCCGGCCATCGATTCCAGCAAGGCCCGGTATATTTGGACCTCCACATATCGGGGGAGAAGCTCGGAGAGGATGGCGTCTGCCGACGGCTCATAGATGTATTCAACCGGGTAGTAATCGGATTCCACCTCCAGGGGCTCTATGGGGAGGAGGGCCTTGATCATCACCCGCTGGACCAGGGGAGAGCGAAACTCGTTGTAGACCAGAAAGACCCCATCAATGGCCTCGGCCGTATAATCCGCTACCACGTCCTTGCCAATGGTCGCGGCCGCTTGATAGTCGATCTCCCGAAATCTGCCGGCATAGTCCCTGATGATGGAAGCGTTCCTCCTGCGGAAGTAGTCCAGCCCCTTTCTCCCCACCATGGTGAGGGAGATCTCCGCATATGCCGTGCGATGTTCCCGCATAAACCGCTCCACCATCCGGAAGACATTCTGGTTGAAGCTCCCGCACAGCCCCCGATCAGTCGTGATGGCCAGCAGCTCCACCCGCCGCATCTCACGGCGGACCAGCAAGGGGTGGGCCTCGGGATCGGTCCTGAGGCTCAGGCTCTGCAAGACCTCCCTCATCTTATCGGCATAGGGACGGGCCTCGATGATCCGCTCATGGGCGCGCCTCAGCCGGGCGGCAGCCACCATCTTCATGGCCCGGGTAATCTGCTGGGTGCTCTTGATACTGGCAATCCTGCGACGCAGGGCCTTAAGGCCGATCATATCAGCTCACTCCTCTTATTATGGGACGAATACCTGCTTGAACCCTTCCAGGATCTTCATGATCTTCTGATCGAGCGCCTCATCCAGTGCCTTCTTTTTCTCGATCTCGTTGAGGATATCGGGGTGTTTATCCTCAACATATTTATACAGTTCCTGTTCATACCGTTGCAGCACATGCACGGGGTAGCTGTCCAGAAGGCCATGGACCCCGGCATAGACAACCAGGATCTGTTTGGCCACCGTCAGGGGCTGATACTGCCCCTGCTTCAAGATCTCCACCAGGCGCTCACCCCTGGCCAGCTGGGCCTGGGTCGCTTTATCGAGGTCGCTGCCGAACTGGGCAAAGGCGGCCATCTCCCGATATTGGGCCAGGTCCAGACGAAGAGAGCCTGCCACCTGCTT
>MGQF01000002.1:20996-21330 GCA_001797745.1 Deltaproteobacteria bacterium RBG_13_52_11 | reverse complement strand
TGCTTGTCGAGGATGCCCTGGAGTTTGTGGTTGATCTTCTCCCGCTCCGCCAGGATCTCATCCAGTTCCGCCTGACCCACGATGCTGCGCAGGGTGGTCTGGGCCAACTGACTGGTGGCATAGAGATAATCCTCCACCTGGACCACTGCGTCCTGCGGAGACATCACCCTGAAGTAGATCACCGCGTTGACCTTAATGGAGACGTTGTCCTTGGTGATGACGTCCTGGGGGGGGACGTCCAGGACCACCGTCCTCAGCGTGATCCTCACCATCTTTTCGATCCCCGGGATGATGAGAAAGAGCCCCGGCCCCCTGGCCCCGACGAGCCTCCCCA
>MGQF01000002.1:15071-20983 GCA_001797745.1 Deltaproteobacteria bacterium RBG_13_52_11 | reverse complement strand
GCCCCGCTCGTACTCCTTGCAGACCTTGACGGCAGAGGACAGCATGATGAAAATGAAAATAACTAGTATAACTACCCACGTTGCCATAATTTCCCTCCTTCTTTTGACCTTGTTTTATATCTTTATCACTTTTACCTTCATTCCCTCCATTTCTTCTACCTGTATCTTCTCACCGGCCTTGATTTCTTCCTCCGCCACGGCGTTCCAGAGTTCGCCCCTGATCTCGACGACCCCTTCCGGCTTCAAATCAATCGTGGCGACCCCGGTCTTGCCGATGAGGCCTTCTTTCCCGGTGGTGGGACGGCGACGGTGGGCCCGTACCACCATGGTCAGGGCGAAGAGGAAGAACCCGGCGCTTACCACCACGACGGGCAAAATAACGTTGACAAAGGATATCCTCAGAAATTCCGCCGGGCTATCGATGAGCATGATAGAACCCAAAAGAAGGGAGATCACCCCCCCAATGGAAAGTATCCCATAGCTCGTAATCTTGATCTCCGCGATAAACAGGATGACCCCCAAGAGGATCAGGGCGATCCCTGCGTAGTTGATCGGGAGCATCTGAAAGGCGAAGAAGGCCAAGATGATGCAGATCCCCCCGACGACCCCGGGGAAGATCGCCCCTGGACTCCAGAATTCGAGTAAGAGTCCGTAGACACCCAATAAAAAGAGGATCAGGGCGATATTGGGATTCGATATGATGGAGAGGAACTGGTCCCGAAAAGACATCTTAAGGGTCTTTATTTCAAGTCCCTCAGTCTTGAGGGCGACTACCTTGTCAGAAGAGAGTTCTATGCGCCTCCCATCGACCCTGCTCAAGAGGTCCTTCAAACTGGGGGAGACAAGATCGATGACCCCTAGCTTGAGGGCCTCATCCTCTTTCACCGAAACGCTCTCCCTTACTGCCTTCTCGGCCCATTGCTCGTTTCTCCCCCTCTGCTTTGCGATGGTCTTGATATAGGCAACGGTGTCGTTGAGGATCTTGGCCTCCATCTCCTTGCTTGTTTCCTTCTCCCCCATTTGCACGGGGTGGGCCGCACCGATATTGGTCCCTGGGGCCATGGCCGCTATATTGGCGGCCATGGTAATGAAGACCCCTGCTGACCCAGCCCGGGAACCGGCCGGCGCGACGTAGACGATGACGGGAACGCGTGCGCTGAGGATCCGCTTTACAATGGAGCGCATTGACTCCATGAGTCCCCCTGGGGTATCCATCTCAATTACCAGGCAGGAGGCCCCTTCCTGCTCAGCCTTATCAATTCCTTTGACGATGTATCCTGCTGAGGCGGGGTTGATAATCCCATCAATCTTGAGGAGATAGATAACATTACCCTGAGCAGAAGCTATGGTGAGAAAGGCAGAGACTATGAGTAAAGACAAAAGGACCTTTTTTAACATCGCCCCCCTACTAGCTCTCATCGATTTGTTTGTTAAATTCTACCTTGGCAGGAATCTCCCTGTCAACAGAAAAGCCTGCGGCACTAAAGGGGGACAAATTGACCTGTAACCTTTGCATAGGGGGTGAGATGAAGATTTGTTCTTGCTTTTCTCTCGGCTTTCTGCTATAAGATATATCATGCCAGATAATAGAATAGTACGATTCAAGGCGATCGTCGGATTGCTGCTACCGATTTTTTTGACCTCATCGATGGCATGTTCTATCCTGCCCTGGAAGAAATCCCATTCGTCCTACACAAGGGAGGAGTTGGCCAGGTTATCGGACAAGGACATATATGTCATCGACGGGGAAAAGTATGTCAAAGTCCCCTTGGAAAAAGATGAAAAAGGGGATGTTAAATTTACCTATGTAAGGGTGGACAGATACTTGGCGGGAGAGGTAGAGCCTTTGTCGCTCGAGGCGGAGCGGGTAAAGAGGGAAGAAGCTAAGGAACTTAAAGGGGTAGAACGAAAGACTGACAAAGAGAAAGAGGAGGTAGTAGCGGTACAAGAAACGGAAGAAAAGGGGACACCTCCCGCTACCACAAGGCGCCTCAACCATCCTTACCTCAAACGCAAGATAGCTATCCTCCCCTTTGAAGACCGCACCACGTTTACCTTTGAAAAATTCGGGGAGGTCATAGCGGATCGATTGGCCAAGAAAATGGAGACCGAGGTCTTCACTTCCCTTGTGATGGATCGGGAGATGGTCAGGCTTAACCTCGAAAAACTGGGCCTCACCCCTGCGGATCTCAAAGACCCTGCAAAGACGAAGTTGCTTAACAAAGCGTTGGGAGTTCAGGGGGTCATCGTGGGAGCGGTTTATGGTCCCTTTGTCACTACTGCAACTCCAGTCGAAGATGAAAAGGTTTCTATGGCCATTGTACGAATAAATGCGAAGTTTATCGATCCTGCCGAGGGGCGCATTGTGAGGGACTTTGTCGCCACCAATCCTCTTGCCGGCAGCGAAGAATTTGGGGTCTTGAGTGAGGAGAAGGCCAAATACAGGGCGATAGATCTGGCCATAGATAACATCATCGCGCAGGTCGTCGATGAAATAAATGGTATGGATTGGCTTACGCGGATCGCCTTGGTTGAGGGGGATACGGTCTATCTCAATGCGGGTTATCAGACAGGTCTTAAAAAGGGTGACCTCCTGGAGGTATATCCTGCAGGAGACCTCAAAGGAGTGAATCCCATTGGAAGGATACAGGTTTCCAGACTGTTTGGCATTGATGCTTCAGTAGCCCAGGTGATACAGGGAAGAGTTCAGGTGGACGCTGTGGTGAAACCACTTCCTCAAAGTTAACAAAAGTCCAAGGAGGGACTGAACGAGATGTTTGAGATAGGGGACTTCGCCGTTTATCCCGGTCATGGAGTTGGCGCCATCGAGGGCATCGAGAAGATGGATATGGGGGGAAAGATGCAAGACTTCTATGTGCTCAGCATACTCGACACAAAAATGACCATCATGATTCCAATGGAGAGCGCCTGTATCGCTGGCATGAGGGAAGTGATCGATCCGGAAAGGATCCCAGAGGTCTATGAAATCTTGAAGAGCAAGGAGGTCCCTATCCATCATCAGCCGTGGAATCAGAGATATCGCGGCCATATGGAAAGGATTCAGAGCGGTTCCATATTTGAGGTGGCCAAGGTATTCCGAGATCTTTACTCCTTGAAAAGCGAGAAAGGTCTTTCTTTTGGGGAGAGAAAATTGATGGATACGGCTAAGAGGCTCCTCATTAAGGAGCTGGCCATCTCGAAAGATGTTGAAGAGGCGGACGTCGGGGAGGAAATCCAAGGCATCTTGCCTTAAGTAAAAGGAAGGCCTTATCATACTTTTTTCCCCTTATATTTTTTTATCCGCTCATCTTATCCGAGCGGATACGTGTCGGTAGATCTCCTTTCCCCCCATCCCGCCTAAATAAAGAGAGCAACTCGGCTGCCATCATAGGATGGCCAGGAGGTGTCATATGGAGCGGATAGGTTTGAGCATAGTGCGGATATTCCTCTTTATTTTTAGCTGCCTTGCAGGGATTTACATTGGGCCGGAACTGGTGCAATCCTCTCACGCTTCCCTCTGGGGAGGAATCGGAGGAGGTCTGATCGCCGCTGCGGTCATCTTCTTGGAGATCGGCATCAGAAAGGCCTCGGGCAAAGGGATTGTCGGTGGACTCATCGGGCTGGTGACGGCTTTCTGCCTTACCCATCTCATTGCGACGATCTCCATCCCTCCCGGCTGGAGGGGAACTCATCTCTACTCCCTTATCTATATCCTGGCGGGATATCTGGGGGTCATGATTGGGGTTTGGAAGGGAAAGGAATTTAACCCGGCGAGCTGGAGAATTCTCAGCAAGACGGGCCCCCATGGCGAGATACCCAAGATCCTCGATACCAGTGTCATCATCGACGGGAGGATTGCCGACGTCTGCGAAACGGGATTTGTCGAGGGGCCATTCATCATCCCTCAGTTCATCCTGCGCGAGTTACAGCACATCGCTGATTCCCCCGACCCCCTCAAGAGGAATCGAGGCAGGAGGGGGCTTGACATCCTCAACCGAATACAAAAGCAAAGCGATTTGGAGGTGAGGATAACGGATCACGATTTTCCAAAAATACAAGAGGTCGATGCCAAGCTGATCGAACTGGCCAAGAGGATTACTGGGAAAATCATTACCAACGACTTCAACCTGAACAAGGTGGCCGAGCTTCAGGGGTTGACGGTCTTGAACATCAACCAGCTGAGCAACGCCCTGAAGCCCGTCGTCCTCCCCGGAGAGACCATCCACATCCAGATCCTCAAAGAGGGAAAGGAACCAGGCCAGGGGGTGGCCTATCTAGATGACGGCACCATGGTCGTGGTGGAGGAGGGGAAAAAGATCATCGGCAAAGAGCTCGATGTCGTAGTCACCAGCGTTTTACAGACCACGGCTGGCAGGATGATCTTCGCCCGCCCAAGGGATGAGGAATTTATCTCCGAGGAGCCCTCGTTGCGGGCAGGGAAGGCGCATGGTTGAGAAAAAAGGCCCAGGCTACCGGGTGGGAATGGGGTATGATGTACACCCATTGGTGGAGGGTCGCCCCTTAATCCTGGGGGGGATAACGATCCCGTACCAGCGGGGGCTTGCGGGGCACTCGGACGCCGATGTTCTGGTGCACGCCATCTGTGATGCCCTCCTTGGGGCCATCTCCGAGGGGGATCTCGGGAGGCACTTCCCCGACTCTGATCCTCAGTATAAGGATGTAGAGAGCCTGGTGCTCTTGAGAAAGGTGGTGGAGATGGTAGCGCGGAAGGGTTTTAGCATAACCAACATCGATGCTACCATTGTGGCCCAGGCCCCTCAGCTGGCCCCTTATCGCTCCCCGATGGAAGAAAAGATTGCGGCGACAGTGGGGGTCGAACAGGAGCGGGTGAACGTCAAGGCAACTACGACCGAGGGGTTGGGTTTTACAGGCAGAGGTGAGGGGATCGCCGCCTATGCCGTCGTGCTTTTGGAGCTGCGATGACACGCGGGGTGAGAGTTCGGTTTGCCCCGAGCCCGACCGGGTTATTGCACATCGGGAACGCACGGACTGCCCTCTATAATAAACTCTTTGCCCTACAACATGACGGGGCCTTCATCCTCAGGATTGAGGACACCGATGTGGTGCGCCTTGATCCTGCTGCCGAGGCCGCCATCATGGAGGACCTGCGCTGGATGGGGTTAGAGTGGGATGAAGGGCCAGAGGTAGGAGGGGAGCACGCCCCCTACCGTCAGTCCGAACGGAAGGAGATTTATCAGGAGTACGCGCAGAGGCTCCTTCAGGAGGAAAAGGTCTATCCATGCTACTGCACCCCCGAAGAGCTGACCGAGATGCGCGAGCAATTGCTGGCCAGAGGGGAGAGGCCCCGTTATCTCGGCAGGTGCCGAGGGCTTTCTTCTCAGCAGGCGAGGGAGTTGGAGGGAGAAGGTAGGAGGCCTTCACTGCGCTTCAAGGTCACAGACGGAGTCACGGTGGTGCGAGATATCATCCATGGGAAGAAGGTATTCGAAAACAAATTGATGGGAGATTTCGTCATCATGCGCTCCGATGGCAGTCCGGCCTATAACTTCGCCGCGGTGGTCGATGATGCCTTGATGGAGATTACCCACGTCATCCGTGGGGAGGATCACCTCCCCAACACCCCCCGACAGATCTTCCTCTATGAGGCCCTCGGATTCCCCCCCCCTAGCTTCGCCCATCACCCCCTGTTGGTGGCCCCCGGTGGGGAGAGGCTGAGCAAGAGATATGGCGCGGTCTCAGTGCGGGCCTACCGGGATGAGGGGTTTCTCCCCCAAGCCGTGGCCAATTACCTTGTCCTCCTCGGGGGAGGGATACCAGGTGGTGAGGAGATCATTTCCTGGGCAGAGATGATCCAGCGCTTCTCCTTGGAGGGGATCGCCAGGAGCCCTGCGACATTCGACCTGGAGAAGCTCCGCTGGCTGAACCGGGGG
>MGQF01000002.1:14795-15058 GCA_001797745.1 Deltaproteobacteria bacterium RBG_13_52_11 | reverse complement strand
GATCAGTCCTCGCAGTGGATGGGGCCCTTGCGGCAGTTAAGGCCATGGAGGAGGTGGTGAGGGGCTTGGAGGAGGTGGATGAGGCAGATTTCCCCCAGATAGTCGTCGAGCTCAAAAAGCGAACCGCGCTCAAAGGGAAGGGGCTTTTTGCCCCTATCAGGGCAGCCCTCACCGGCAGGGTGGAGGGGCCGGAGTTGAAGAAGGTTATTCCCCTCTTGGGGAAGCGGGTAATCCTGGAGAGGTTGGCTCAAGTCTTGAGATAG
>MGQF01000002.1:13161-14758 GCA_001797745.1 Deltaproteobacteria bacterium RBG_13_52_11 | reverse complement strand
GACTCAGAAAAAGGAGGAGCTTATCCCCCTGCATGAGGGACGCATCGGCATGTATGCCTGCGGGGTCACGGTCTATGACCTCTGCCACATCGGCCACGCCCGCAGCGCCGTGGTCTTCGACGGCATCTATCGGTATCTCAGGTACAAGGGGTATGAAGTAACCTATGTGCGCAACTTCACCGATGTGGACGACAAGATCATCAACCGGGCCCAGCAGGAAGGTGTCAGCACCGAGGGGATCGCCACGAGGTACATCCAGGAATTTTATGCCGACATGGGGGCCCTGGGATTGCTGAAGCCGACCATTGAGCCCAAGGCCACCGAGCACATCCCCGAGATGATCACCATGGTGCAGCGACTTATAGAAAAAGGTCTTGCCTACCAGGTAGAGGGGGATGTCTACTATGCGGTGGAGAGCTTTCCTGAGTATGGCCAGCTCTCCAAGAGGACCCTGGATGAAATGCAGGCCGGCGCCCGAGTGGAGGTGGATGAACGAAAGCGCAATCCTCTTGATTTCGCCCTCTGGAAGGGGGCAAAGACCGGGGAGCCTTCGTGGGCATCCCCCTGGGGCAAGGGGAGGCCGGGATGGCACATCGAGTGCTCCGCCATGAGCCAGCGGTATCTGGGCGACACCCTGGATATCCACGGCGGCGGCAGAGACCTCATCTTCCCCCATCACGAGAACGAGATCGCCCAGGCCGAGGGGGCCACGGGCAGGCCCTTTGTCCGCTACTGGCTGCACAACGGTTTCGTCAACATCGCAAAGGAGAAGATGTCCAAGTCCCTCGGGAATTTCTTGACGATAAAAGATATCCTGAAAGAATATCACCCGGAGGTAGTGCGCCTCTTTCTCCTCTCCCGCCACTACCGTAGCCCCATCGACTACTCGAGCCAGGGGATGGAGGAGGCGCGCCAAGGCCTGGAACGCTTCTATCAGACCTTAGGGGGGATCGACGAGGTGCTCCATACGAAAGGGGAAGGGATTGCTGAAAATAAGGGGCTTTTCCCGGAAGAAACGGCGGCCCTTCAAAAGGTGGATGGATTCACCCGGAGATTTGAAGAGGCCATGGATGACGACTTCAATACCGCAGCAGCCCTCGCCCCCCTGTTTGAGATAAGCCATGATCTCAACCGGATTCTGCAAACTCCTTCTGCCCATAGAACGGAGATCCTGCGCAAGGGGAAAGAGGTCTTTGCCTTGGCAGGGAAGGTATTAGGCATCTTCCAGGAGGACCCCCATGTCTTTCTTGAGCGAGAGCGGCAGCGAAAGGCCCAAGCGCTCACCATTACCCCAGAGGAGATCGAGGAATTGATCAGGGAGCGGAATGAGGCCCGTCAGAACAAGGCCTGGGCCCGGGCCGACGAGATCAGGGACCAACTCGCCTCCCAGGGGATTGTCCTAGAGGATGGCCCGCAAGGGACGACCTGGCGGGCAAGATAAATTTTGGTTTTCAACCCCGCCCCTTCGCACAAAAGCACGTGACCTCCCACCGCACGATGGTCTTTGCCCTCTTCACGGAGGGGGCTGCTTAATATCAGCGCAAATTTATGATAGCATATAAAAAGGAACGTCTGAGATCGGAGCGAAATTCACCCT
>MGQF01000002.1:12152-12716 GCA_001797745.1 Deltaproteobacteria bacterium RBG_13_52_11 | reverse complement strand
CAACTAGCGATGGAGGGTATCAAAGTAGAGCTACAGGAGCGGTTGGCAGATTTTAAAAAACAGGGCAAGCTCCTGGAGGCCCAACGTCTGGAGCAGCGCACCATGTTCGATCTGGAGATGTTCCAGGAGATCGGCTACTGCAAGGGGATCGAGAACTACTCCCGACACCTCACCGGCCGCCAGCCCGGGGAGCCTCCCCCCACGCTGATCGACTATCTCCCCCAGGACGCCCTCATCATGATCGACGAGTCCCATGTTACCATCCCTCAGCTCGGGGGGATGTACTACGGTGATCGTTCCCGCAAACAGAACCTGGTGGAGTACGGCTTCCGCCTCCCCTCGGCTCTGGACAACCGCCCCCTCACCTTTGAGGAGTTCGAGGAGCGGGCCAGGCAGATCATCTACGTCTCCGCCACACCGGCGGAGTATGAATTGGCCCGGAGCGCAGGGAGGGTGGCGGAGCAGATCATCAGGCCCACGGGGTTGATGGACCCAATCATCGAGGTAAAGCCGGCGCGCAACCAGGTGGACGACCTCCTGGGTGAGATTAAGGAACGGGTCGAG
>MGQF01000002.1:10916-11649 GCA_001797745.1 Deltaproteobacteria bacterium RBG_13_52_11 | reverse complement strand
ATGAAAGCGGCGGATCTCCACGCACAAGCAGATGCCCTGCCTCAGGCCCCGGGGGTCTACCTCTTCAAGGACCCGAAAGGGGGGATCCTCTACATCGGCAAGGCCAAGGAGCTGCGCAAGCGGGTGAGGACCTACTTGCAGGGGCGAGAGCAGGATATCAAGACCTCCATCATGCTCTCCAAGGTTGGGCAGATCGATTACATCGCCACCCAGACGGAGAAGGAGGCCTTGATCCTGGAGGACACCCTTATCAAGGAGCACCACCCCCGCTACAACGTCCAGCTCAGGGACGACAAGCGCTACCCCTTGCTCAGGCTCAGCGTGGGGGAGCGCTTCCCCCGTCTCTCCGTGGTCAGGCGGATCAGGCAGGACAACGCCCTCTACTTCGGCCCCTTCCCCTCGGCGACCTCCATGCGCGAGACCCTCAAGGCCATCCACAAGGTATTCCCCTTGCGCAGATGCAGCGCAACGCAGTTTGCCCACCGCTCGCGCCCGTGCCTCAACTTCCAGATACGGCAATGCCTGGCCCCGTGCTGTCAGAAGGTGAGCGAGGAGGAGTACAACCGGGTCGTCCACGAGGTCCGCCTCTTCCTGGAGGGACGGAGCGATTATCTCGCCGAGGAGCTGCAACGCAGGATGGATCAGGAGGCCGAGGCCCTTAGATTCGAAGAAGCGGCCAGGACCAGGGATCGCCTCGCAGCGCTGGAGCGGGTCATAGAGGGGCAGAAAGTGG
>MGQF01000002.1:10110-10907 GCA_001797745.1 Deltaproteobacteria bacterium RBG_13_52_11 | reverse complement strand
AACCCTCCCATAGAGATGTTGTCGGGCTGTCGAGACAAGGGGGAAAGGCAGGGATCCAGGTCCTCTTCATCCGCGGAGGGAGGCTCCTGGGGGGAAAGTTCTTCACCATCAAGGATTCAGGGCTCCCTGACCAGGAGATCTTATCCTCCTTCCTGCGCCAGTTCTACAAGGAGGGGCGGTTCATCCCCCAGGAGATCCTCTGCCCCGTGCCCCTGGAGGACGCCCCTGTCCTGGAGGAGGTGTGGGGGGAGCAGACAAAGGGGAAGGTTAAAATCCGACACCCCCGTAAGGGAGGGGTGGGTTCAGACCTCCTCCAGATGGCCCAGGAGAATGCCGAAGGCAAGCTCCGCGGTCAGCTCAAGGGGGAGGACGCCCTGCAGGAGATGCAGAAGCGTTTTTCGCTTACGCATATCCCTGCGAAGATCGAGGGGTTTGACATCTCCAATCTGGGGGGAGGGCTGGCCGTGGGCTCACAGGTGGTCTTCGAGGATGGGGAGCCGGCCAGGGCCCACTATCGAAGATACCGGATCAAGACCGTTGGGGGTATGGACGACTACGCCATGACCTACGAGGTCCTCCTGCGCAGGCTGCGTCGGGCCAGGGAGGAGGATGATCTCCCCGATCTCATCCTCATCGACGGAGGGAAGGGGCAGCTCAATGTGGCCCTGGAGGTCCTCAAAGAATTGGAGATCGAGGGGGTAGATGCCCTGAGCCTGGCCAAAAAGCGCGGGCCTGAAGAGGAGGAAAAGGTCTTCCTCCCCAACAGAAAAGAGCCTATCCCCCTGCGCAACGCATCC
>MGQF01000002.1:9775-10045 GCA_001797745.1 Deltaproteobacteria bacterium RBG_13_52_11 | reverse complement strand
GCGGTTGCGGGGCAAGGCGGCGTTGTCCTCCGTACTCGATGAGATACCCGGGATAGGTCTGGAAAGGAGGCGGTCTCTCCTGAAACACCTGGGGGGGTTGGAGGGGGTAAGACAGGCCACACCTGAGGAGCTGGCTGAGGCTCCGGGGATGAACAGCACCCTTGCCCAACAGGTCTGGGAGCATTTACATTGTGTGAAGAACAATAGTTTACCACGGAAAGACACGGATTATCACGGTTAGAATAATAATGATAAATTGTTAATAACAAT
>MGQF01000002.1:5372-9746 GCA_001797745.1 Deltaproteobacteria bacterium RBG_13_52_11 | reverse complement strand
AAAAAAGGAGAAGGCAATGCAGATCACCATCAATAAGGCGATCCTGGAAATGGCGCAGGGGGACATCACGCAGCAGGCCACTGACGCCATCGTCAACGCCGCCAACCCTACACTCTTGGGAGGGGGTGGGGTGGATGGGGCCATCCATAGGGCGGCAGGGCCAGCGCTGTTGGCAGAAAGCAGGACCCTCGGGGGTTGTGAGACTGGTGATGCCAAGATCACCAAGGGGTATCAACTAAAGGCCAGACATGTGATCCATACCGTGGGGCCTGTATACCACCGGGCAAGGAAGCGGGCTGCTGAGCTTTTGGCCAGCGCCTATCGCCGGAGCCTGGAAGTGGCAAGCGAGAATCATCTCAAGAGTGTCGCCTTCCCCTCCATCAGTACCGGGGCATACGGCTATCCTTTGGATGAGGCAGCCCCCATCGCCCTCAAGACAGTAGCGGACTTTCTCAAGAATCATCCGGAGATCGAGCTGGTGCGCTTTGTCCTCTTCGATAACAGGACCCTCGCGGCTTACGAGGAGGCGCTTAAAATGTTACCAGTCGATTAGTCAGAGAATAGGATTACATGTTATAATGTAATATAAAGAAAATTTTCCAGCTATTAATAAGTTTGGCGGATACAGAAAGAAAAGATAGGAAGCTTTCATTGAGTGGCTAGGCTAGCGAAGAGCATGTGCTTAAGGGGGTAGGCCATGAAACAGACGACAACGAGTGTGCATTTGGATGGTTATGAGCAGCCGGGACTCTATCTTGTCCTCAAGGATTCGACTCGACTGACCCTTACACGAGACAATATCGAAGAGGTCACCTTGAAGTATTGGATGAACCCTGACAAGATCCCTCCAAGCGTGAAACGGGCAGTTGAGTTTCAAAGGTGTTCATTCTGTCCTCTGAAAGAAAAGGAGGACATCTGTGACGCCGTGCGTCCTGTATTGCCCTTTTTGGATGTTGTGGACAGGTTTGTCTCTTTCGACAAGGTGCTAGCAATCTACAGATCGGATGATGGGTTGCTGCACATCTCAAATACCACCATGCAGGAAGCATTAAGGTACGTTTCTACGCTGAGCTTGATGAGCTATTGTCAAGTTGGCAGGAAGTATTGGCGGTATTACTTCGGCATAATGCCGCTGGAAAAAGCAAAGGATTTTGCAAGCAAGTTGTATTTGAACATGTACTGGATACATAAGGGGGACAGAGAGAGTGTAGATAGGCTTATCTCAGAGTTCCATGAGCGCGTGACAACTACCACTCAGAACCAGCTTGCTCGACTCAACTTGATTTGCAAGAATGATGCTTTTCTGAACGCATTTGTCAGTGCACAGATGGTCACCGAATTTTTGGAGATGAACAAAGATACTTGGCTTTTCGGAGAGGATCAGTTAAACGGCTAGTCGGAGAATAGGATTACGTGCAATGTATAGAAAATTTTTTATCTATTGACAACTTAGGAGTGAATATGTCGCTCATTTCATCATTTAAAGGTTGGGTGGGAGAAATTCAAGGTGCGTTACTCCAAAAGCTATTTTTAGACGCGAAAGTTTACCATGATTTTAATAACGTAACCATAGAGACAAGCAATGGAACCACACAAATTGATCATATCATAGTATCTCAATTTGGTATCTTCGTAATTGAGACCAAGAATATAAACGGTTGGATCTATGGTGGTGAGAAACAGGCGTCATGGACTCAGAATCTATATGGAAAGAAATACAAGTTTCAAAATCCCCTGCTTCAGAACTATCGGCATACAAAAGCACTCGCTGAGTTTTTGGGAATTGACCAGAGCAAGATACATTCATTAGTCATGTTCTGGAGTGAATGCGAGTTCAAGACACCGATGCCAGAAAACGTTTTGAACACTGGATATACGGGCTACATCAAGAGCAAGACTAATGTGTTGTTCACGGACGAGGAAGTTAAGACTATTTGTGAAGCAATCTCAACGGGACGTCTTCCAAAAGGGTGGAGCACAAAAACAGAGCACCTCAAGTCGCTCAAAGAGAGGCATGCCAGTACAACAGCATGTCCTAAGTGCGGTGGTCAACTCCTGCCGAGAACTGCCCGTCAAGGGAAGAACGCCGGATCGCAATTCTTTGGATGCGCAAACTACCCGAAATGCCGGTACATTGCCGATTTTGGAGATCACTCTTAAGCAGCGGCTGAAGCAGGAATTGCAAAAGCTTTGCTTTTTTGATGTTGTTTAGCTGCGTTGTCGGCAGCTCTTCCAGCCCTCTATACTAAACCAGAGGGTGAACATTGCTCACCCAGGAGATCGAGCTGGTGCGCTTTATCCTTTTCGATGGGAAGACCCTTCCGGCCTATGAGGAGGCGCTTAAAAAGCTATCAGGTGATTAGTCAGAGAATAGGAGTACGTGCTATAATTGTGAAAGACAGAGAGTTTTTTATCTATTAACAAGTTGGGTATACGACGGGATGAACAATCGCAATAGGCTATGGATATCATCAGGATCCACGAAACAAGTATCATCTTAGGCCTGCCTGAATTCCTCATCCGCGACTTCGTCTCATTCGAATTCAATAGCAGGAAACTCGAGCGCGCTGGGAAAGACCCTTCAGCGTACGAATTTAAGCTATCTGAGGTTTACGAGTTTCAAAGGCATTTGGATGCACCCTGGCCTGGCACAGAAAGATTCGACCCACCAGACTACGTGAAACGCTATCTGACGTATGAGGCCGAAGGTGGATGTGCTTTGTGCAGAGATCAAAAGCCAAACTATGAGTATGCTCATATTCGCCCGTGGCCAGATTCAAGATGTAACAACCCTCACAACCTTCTACGGCTGTGCCTTGACTGTCACCGCAGTCATGAAAAAGATAAAAAGCTGCTGCAGGGTGTAAAAGAGGAGTCTCTACGTCGAATTCAACTAGTAGACATGAGCCTATTGTATGAGTGTGATCACGATATTTCACCAGGTGAGGCTGTATATATACTGGAGGGACATGTCTATCGTGCGCATGCAGGTGAAACTCGTGAGTATTTGGCAAGCGGATTCGTTCAAACGAAGATTGGTATCCATAGGTGTACTGTACAGCGTTCAGGTGTTGTTGTGTCGATAGGCGGGCTGGAGCCGGGCAAGGACTATGTCCTTTCCCCTTCCGAGCCAGGGAAGATTGTCACGCGTGCTGTTTTCGATGCTACCAGAGACATGTCGGGCGAAACGTTAGTTCAGTTTGTGGGCAGGGCGGAAAGCAGTACACACCTTGCAGTGGGAAGCCTCGGCACCGATTTCTCCGTGAGACCAGGTGCGCGCATTGATTCTTGATGCAATGTGCGAAAGGCATGGTGGCGTTGATAAGATGTAGAGTATACCCAAAACTTGCTGCAGACCAACCGCACTGGCGACGTCAGAAAGACATCAGAAATTCTAAGATAATGGTATAAAGACAATATAGAATAAATATAATCGTCTAATCATTATCTTTCGGCAGGCCCAAGTGTGCTGAACTCGGTTGTTGAACAGTTCTGCAAGCTCTCTACTCTTCACGACATTAAGATGGGAAATGGAGGGCCCCATGTTAAAACTCTTTGACGTCACTCAACTGAATAGCATGACCCTGAAAAACCGGTTTGTCAGGTCTGCCACCGCTGAGGGGATGGCGACGGAGGATGGGGTATGTACCCCCCGGTTGATCAACCTCATGGCAGAGCTGGCCGATGGAGGCGTGGGGCTCATCATCACCGGCCATACCTATGTCGCCAAAAGAGGGCAGGCAACGCCGTGGCAGCTCGGTATCTACGATGGCAAGCTCATCCCCGGCCTGCGCGCCATGGTTGATGCGGTGCATGAAAGAGACGGGCGGATAGTTGTTCAGCTCGCCCACTCAGGGCTCCGTGCCAATCCAAAGCTCACCGGCGGGGCGCCCCTGGCGCCGTCAGCCATCGAGGGGTTGACTGAGGTTCCCCTTCAGGAGATGATTCTGGAGGATATCAATGCAGTGGTTAAGGCCTTTGGGGATGCTGCCGAGCGCGCTTGCGAGGCCGGATTTGACGGCATCCAGATCCATGCGGCCCACAGCTATTTGCTGAGCCAATTCCTCTCCCCTGCCTTCAATCATCGAACGGATGCCTATGGAGGCAGTATAGAGAACAGGGCCCGGATGCTGCTGGAGGTTTTGCAGGGCATACGAAAGATGGTGGGGCAGAATTATCCCGTCCTGATCAAGATGAATGCCCGTGATTTTCTGGAAGGCGGTCTCGAACTTGAGGATTCAGTACACGCAGGCGTCATGCTGCAAGAGGCGGGGATCGACGCCATCGAGGTCAGCGGCGGGACCTACGCATCCGGGGCCCTCATGCCAATACGCAAGGGGATCTCGACGGAAGAGGATGAGGCATACTTCAAGG
>MGQF01000002.1:0-5207 GCA_001797745.1 Deltaproteobacteria bacterium RBG_13_52_11 | reverse complement strand
CGTCTTTGCGAAATACCGCGCGCTGCAGGCGGCCCCTGAGCGTGATGGGGAGAGGCATCAGCCGCGCGAGGTGCTGGCCTCTGAAGAGGAGAGACCATCTCCCGGAAGCTACCTCAAAGAGCTTTTCCTCTTTGTGAAGCCCGGCGTTAACCCCCTTTTTTTGGGCGGCAGGGTCATCGTCTTCTTGGTCATCTTCATCTGGGGGTGGCGGTTTATCCTCACCCCTCTGGAGAGCAACTATACCGCCCAATCGTTCATGCACCTCATCAACCTCCCCTTTCACGAGGCCGGGCACATCATCTTCAGCCCCTTCGGGAAGTTCATACAGGTCCTGGGCGGGACCTTGGGACAGGTGCTCATGCCGCTGGTCTGCTGTGCGGTCCTCCTGGTCAAGACCAGGGATACCTTCGGGGCCTCAGTGGCCCTGTGGTGGCTCGGGGAAAACTTCATGGATATTGCGCCGTACATCAACGATGCCCGGGCCCTCGATCTGCCATTGTTGGGCGGCGTGACCGGGAAAGACGTCGTTGACTATCACGATTGGGAATACATCCTCGGGAAAGTGGGGTTATTGCAGTACGACCACATGTTGGCCTCTCTCTCGTACGCCATCGGCATCATGCTCATGCTCGGGGCATTTGCGTGGGGCGGGTACCTGCTCCTGAAACAGTTTCAGATCCGTGAGACCAGGTGACCCCCCCCTCGGCTTGCCACGGGGAATTCGGGAAAGAATTTTCGTAAAAATTTTTTTGGCGTCTGATCATCAAGCATGGACTCAAAATGTATCGTTAAACCCAAGTACCGTATCATGAGGTGCCGAATGTTATGCTGGTAGAGTGAATTATGCTATAATAAATGGTAAGGGAGGGAAAGTAGTCCACTCATAGCATGTTATAAAAAAGGTCAGGTGAAGGAGTTAGATTTCTTTACAAACTTTATCTAAAAAAGGAGGGGGAAAATGTATACGGGTGGATATACGGGAAAAATTTTGCGGGTCAATCTTACCGATAAGATCGCAAAAGAAGAAGAATTACCCTTCGATGTTGCCAAAGATTTTATCGGGGGAGCAGGATTTGGGATTAAGTATCTCTTTGATGAGCTCAGGGCAGGTACGGACCCTTTGGGGCCGGAGAACAAGCTGATTTTTTCAACGGGACCTTTTTGCGGCACCTCTGTACCGTGTGCCAGCCGGATAGCGGTTACCGGCAAATCTCCCTTGACAAACGCCGTTGGCATGGCCCTGTCAGGGGGCTACTTCCCCCCGGAGATCAAGTTTGCAGGCTATGATGTCTTGATCATCGAGGGCAAGGCCGAAAAGCCTACCTATCTCTGGATTAAAGATGGCACAGTTCACTTTCGCAATGCCAGCACTGTGTGGGGGATGAAGACCACGGACTGCCAGCAGGTCATCAAGAATGAGCTCAACGACCAGAATGTCAGAATCGCCTGCATCGGCCCTGCTGGTGAAAACCTGAGTAAGATTGCCTGCATCATCAATGAGATGAGGGCTGCGGGGCGTAAGGGACTTGGCGCTGTCATGGGGTCCAAGAACCTCAAGGCCATCGCGGTGCGGGGTACTGGTTCTGTTGCTGTGACCTCCGAGGAGCGATTGAAGATTGCAAAGGGGAATTTTGGCAAGGCGATGAAGGAAAGCCCTGTCCTCTATTCGGCATTCTCAAAATTGGGAACGCCCATGGTGGTTGATGCCCTCTGTGCCCTTGGGATCTTTCCTGCTAAGAATTTCTCAGCGACGGGTGAATTCGCCCCTGTTGAACAGATTGGGGTGGAGGCCCAGAACACGCGCAATGTGGGCAGGGAGCACTGTTACGGGTGCCCTGTAGGGTGCAGCCAGTTAAGGCTGGCACGCACCGGCCCTTACGCAGGCATATTGACCGAGGGTCCTGAGTTCGAGACCATGTATTCCTTTGGCGGAGAGACAGGTGTTGACAACATAGACAGTATTATTGCTGCCGATCGCCTTGCAGACGAACTTGGCCTGGACACCATCTCTGCCGGTGTCGCCATTGGCTTTGCCATGGAGTTGTTTGAGAAGGGGATCCTGAGCAGCGCCGACACGGGAGGCTTGGATCTTCATTTTGGCAATCATGAGGCCATGGTCACGCTGCTCAGGTTGATGGCTTATCGGGAGGGGATCGGTGGCCTCCTCTCCGATGGGGTTAAGGCAGCGGCACAGAAGATAGGCAAAGGGGCAGAGCGATACGCCATGCATGTCAAGGGCCTGGAACTCCCTGGTTATGACGTGCGGGGTGCCAAGGCCCATGGACTCAATTATGCCACCTCCTATACGGGTGCAGACCACAACAGGGGATATGCCTTTCAAGAGATCTTCGGGATTCCCATCCCCTATGCCGTGGACAGATTTGCCGTGGAAGGCAAAGGGAAGTTGACCAAGTGGAACCAGGATGTGCGGATGGCTACCTGTGACTGCCCCACGATGTGCGCCTTTCTCTTGGATATGGCTGTCCCCGCTATCGCTACCCAGAATACGGCTGACTTAATGGAGGCTGCTACGGGGCTTACCTACACCCCTGAAGAGGTCCAGAAGGTGGGGGAGCGCATCAATAATCTGGCCAGGGCCTTCAATGTCCGGGAGGGGTTTACCCGCGCGGACGATACCCTCCCTGAAAGGCTGTTGACCGAACCCCTGAAAGAAGGCGCATCCAAGGGGAACTTCATCAGCAAAGATGATCTCAAACAGATGCTGGACGAATACTATACAGCAAGGAACTGGGATCTGAATACCGGTTCACCAACCAGAGAGAAGCTTAAGGAACTCGGTCTCGAATATGTGGCCGACTAGTTAAGCGTGCAACTATAAAAAATGTATGCAGGTTGTGTTGCTGAGCCCGTCTGGATCATGAGGGGAGGTGTTTAACACCAGATTCATTCTCATAGACGGGTTTTTCCCCGTCTGAGAAAAAAGGTAGGTGTGCGCCAAGGAAAGATGGTGAAACCGCCTAGACGTCTCTTCATTGTCCCCGGTTGACTTTTATCGCTATTCCCTATTCATCTGTTGGACATTTCTCTCGATCTCGCTCAGATAGAGTTTGAAACAGCTGTGCCCTCTCCTGCGCGAATACTGTACCTTTTCCCTGCACCAGGGGCATATGATATATCTCTTGTCCGCCTTATCAGGGAAATTTGTCTTGGTCCTTGCCATATCTTCCTTCTTTCTGCCCCACCCATATCTTCCTATAGGGGTGTTATAAGCCTTCTGGTTTATGCGTATATATAATATGTGCATTCATTGGGGTGTTTCAAGGGGATCAGCCGAGCGAAGCAGTACACCGTTTTATGATGGGGAACAGGAGACAAAAAGGACTTTGAGGTCGTTGCGGGTTTTCTATTTCTCCGCTTTTCGTATCTGTTTCAGGGTGAGGTGGTGTCTCCACAGGTACAGAAAGCCGGCCACGGTGATGGGGATGTAGTTGGTGGCGTGAAAGACAATAGAGAGGCTGAGGGCTTTCTCCAGGGGGATGTTGTAGAGGACGAGGGTGTAGGCTACTGCGGCGTGATAGGGGCCGATATAGCCTGGGGTTGAGGGTATCATTACGGCCAGGCAGATGGCCAACAAGACCATCACCGCGGCGGAAAGAGAGAGCTTGAGCCCGAAGGCAAGCCCCATGAGATATATAGAGTAGGCGAAGATTGCCCAGATAACGAGGGAGTAGAGGAAGGCGATGGCCATGATCTGAGCGCTCTCCACACAGAGGAGGCCTTCTTTGAAGGATTTGATGCTCGAGCTACCGCTTTTGGCCAGCTTCGCAGAGAAGGGGCGGGTGAAGAAAAGGGCGATCTTGAGAAACCACTGTGTCTGGGTTTTAATGATCACGAGTATCGCAAAGGCAAGGCCGCAGATGGCCATGGTTATGTATCCCCCCATGAGCAGCCCCTTTTTAAAGGGGATGCTTCCTGGGGGGAGTTTGATAAAGGTCAGGACTACTACGAGCAGACCTAATACGGTAAAGCCGTCAAAGAGCCGCTCCACCACCACGGTGGCAAATGAGGCGCTCTTGCTGATCCGCTCGCTGCGACCGATGATATAGGCCCGCACAAACTCACCCATGCGCACCGGCAGGACGTTATTGGCCATAAAGCTGATCAGGATGCCTTCAAAGAGGCTGTGGAACCCGATCTTTTTGATGGGGCGCAGGAGATAGCCCCACCGCACGGCCCTGAGGGCCATGGAGAGGAAGATGATGGCAACGATGGGGATCAGATAGAAGTAGTTGGCCTCCTGGAGGTTTGCGAGCAGCAGCCGGAGATCTATCCCGCGAAAGGCCAGATAGATGATAACTACGCTGATGATACATCCGATCCAGGTCTTCCACTGTTTCATTGATTGTCCAGGATCTCCTTTGCCTTTTTGATATCTCCTTCTATCTGGCGCGCCAGTGCATCAGCGGAGGGGAAGGTCTGCTCATCCCGGATCCTATCTATCAGGGCGACCTGCAACTCCTTTCCGTAGAGGTCTCCCTGGTAGTCGAAGATAAAGGCCTCGACGGCAAACTTCGCATCGTCAAAGGTGGGGTTGGTCCCGATGCTCGCCACCGCGTGATATGCCTTTCCATCCACAGTCACCGATGCGGCATAGACCCCGTCTTTGGGGTAGAGGTCCTGGGTAATCTCGAGGTTGGCGGTTGGGAAACCCAAGCCCTTCCCCCGCGCGTGTCCGTGGATGACCTTGCCCAGGATGAAGAAGTCCATGCCCAGCATACGGTTGGCTTTTGCAATCTCCCCGCCCGCGATTAATTCTCTGATCCGCGTGCTGCTCACTACTTCGCCGGCCATGGTGTAAGGGGGCATGATCTCCACCTCGAAGCCGAACCTTCCCCCCAGCTTTTTCAGCTCCGCGGCCGTCCCCTTTCCCTGTTTCCCGAAAGAGAAATTGAACCCCACGACTACCCAGCAAGGGGCGATACGCCTCTGGACGATCTCCTGGATGAACTCTTCCGCGGACATCTCAGCGAGGTCCCTCGTAAAGGGGAGGTTGATGGTGACGTCAACCCCAAACCTCTCCAGGAGCATCATCTTTTTTCGATAGGGGGTAATGAGGGGGATCTGAAGCTCGGGGTGCAGGAACTTGACGGGATGGGGTTCAAAGGTGAGGACTACCGCTTCACCTCTTATGCCTCTGGCCCGCTCGATGGCCCGCTTGACGATCGCCTGATGGCCGAGATGGAGGC
>MGQF01000001.1:5138-11882 GCA_001797745.1 Deltaproteobacteria bacterium RBG_13_52_11 | reverse complement strand
CATCCAGTTAGGCCTCTACTACCTCTCCCAACTCATCCTGCAATTTAAAGACCTCAAGGTGGCCCTCGCCGCCTACAACTTCGGGCCTACCTATATAAAAGAGAGGATAGAACTGGGCATGCCGTTACCCACCGAGTATGCCGATAAAGTCCTGCGCAAGTATCACAGGCTTTCACAAGAAAGATCTAAGGAACAGGGCGAACCCCTATAATAAGACAGGGGTGAGCTCTTCCACCTTCTCCAGGACCATTTCTGGGGTTATCATGAGCATACAGCTTCTATCGGAACATTCCCGCCTATTACAGGGCGAGCAGGGGAGATCGACCTTGACGATCCCTTGCTCTTGGCCATAGGGTCCTATCCAACTGGGATTGGATGGTCCGAAGAGGGCAATTGCCGGTACCCTGAAGGCGGCAGCAGCATGCATAGATCCGCTATCCACCCCGACATAGAGGCGTGAACGTCTGATCAAGGCGAGGAACTGTTTAATAGTGGTTCTGCCCGCCATGATAAGGGCATGCTCACGCATCATCTCTCTGATCCCCTGGAGATAATCCACCTCCGAAGGGAGGCCGGAGAAGATAAGCTTGGCTCCATATCGGCGGACCAGTTCATCACAGAGACGGGCAAAGGCCTCCTGCTCCCAGAATTTACTTTGCCAACGGGCCGTGGCACTGACGAAGACGGTAAAATCCCCTGGCTTGATCCCCTCTTGGAGGAGGAGTTGTTCGATGTAATGTTCATCCTCTGGTGGTATATAGATGGGGAACTCAACCTCCTCGGTGGGACAGCCGAAATGGCGGGCGAACTGCAGGTAGTTCTCGACGGCATGTCTTGACTTATCCCGTACAAAGATAGGATGGTTGAGGAAGAGATGGCTCAACTCCCTGGCGTTTTTAAAACCATACCTTTCAGCCCCCCTGTTTAATGAGGCGAAGATGCCACTCTTAAAGAGGGCCTGGAATTCCAGGACGACGTCGAATTTTCTCTTTCGGAAGATGCGGTAGGCCTTGCCGAGGTTGCGGAACAATCTGCCCCCTCCCCGCAGCCATGTCTTGGGGGTGGCATACTTATCAGTCACCGACAGGAGGTCAACCGGTATGATCTCATCGAGATATGGGTTACCGCTAAGAACATCTTGGAGGGCGTCTTGCACCAGCCAGGTGACGTGGGCTTGGGGATATCGGCCCTTGATGGCCTTCAAGGTAGGAAGGGTGAGGATGAGATCTCCCAGGGAACTCAAACGGATGAAGAGAATCTTCGCGTCGTTCAAATCTCTGTGATCATCCCTCACGTTCTTCCCGCCACGGCCCTTTTAAGTAAGAGAAAAGTGATCCCTTCCTTTTTCATAAAAAAGCCAGTCCTTATAATATTATACAATCTCCACCCCCTGTCCCGCGATGACCTCGCCCATAACAAAGGCCTTCTCACCCAACTTCTGGGCCTCTTGAGCGATCCCTTCTGCTTCGGAAGAATCCACCACCACGGCCATACCTATCCCGTTGTTGAAGGTCCTCCACATCTCCTCCTCAGGGACCCTTCCTTGCTCAATCACCTTGAAGATGGGCGGTATCTCCCACCTCCCTTTTTCGATCACCGCCTTGCTGCCAGGCGGGAGGATCCGTATGATGTTTCCCGGCATCCCCCCCCCGGTGATGTGGGCCATACCCTTGATATGAAAAGACTGCAAGAGGGAGAGGATCGTCTTGACATAGATGCGTGTCGGTCTCAATAGTTCTTCACCAAGAGGGGCTTCTAAGCCGGCGACCTTATCAGCAAGTCCCAATTTCAGCTCGTCCAAGAGGACCCGTTTGGCCAGGGAATAGCCGTTGCTGTGCAGACCTTGGGAGGCAAGGCCGATGATCGCATCCCCTGGAAGGATGGAGGTACCGTCGACGATCTTTGCCTCATCCACCACCCCGACGACAAACCCGGCCATCTCAAACTCCCCAGCGGGATAAAAGCCCGGCATCTCCGCCGTCTCTCCCCCTACAAGGGCACATCCCGCTTCAAGACATCCCTGTGCCACCCCTTTCATGATCTCCACCCCCCTCTCCACGTCAAGGCGGGCGGTGGCAAAATAATCAAGGAAGAAGAGGGGAACGGCCCCTGTCACCACCACATCGTTGACGCACATGGCCACCAGGTCAATGCCGATGGTGTCATATCGCCCCATCAGAGAGGCCACCTTTAATTTTGTCCCTACACCATCAGTGGAGGCAACCAATACAGGTCGCTCATAGGCCGATAGGTCAGGGGTGAAGAGGGCAGCAAACCCCCCTAGGTCTCCCTTTACCCCCGGCGTAAAGGTGCGTTGGGCCAAGGGTTTGATCAACTGCACAAAACGCTCCCCAGCCTCTATATCTACCCCGGCATCTTTGTATAACAAGGTCCTCTTTGCCATCCTTTTCTTAGGCGACCTATATAGCTTGATGAGGGCTAAATGTCAAAGGGAAATGCCCCTTCAAGCATGATCATAAACCCATACCATTGTACATTAAAAAATAACTGTATTACAAGACAGAGGGCAAAGATCGCATTAACTGCTATTCAGACGATAATGAGCTGGTAACAGGCGGATTGCCCCGCGATCTGGCAACACGGCTAACGGGATACCACGTGCCCCCACTTTACACAAAAATCTTTAAAAAGCTTGACAAATCGGCAAAGCGAGTTATACTGAGCGTAAGTTTATTTTATTAAACTAAATTCTTTTTATACTATGCTTCATAGAATATGAAGATTGGCGAACGGATTCGAAACCTCAGGCAATTGAGCAACCTGACTCAGGAGGAACTCGCCGAGCGGGCCAATCTGACAAAGGGTTTTATTTCCCAGATCGAACGGGACCTGACTTCCATCTCCCTGGATAGCCTGGTCCAGATCCTCGATGCCCTGGACGAGAACATCTCCGATTTCTTCCGCGACTCCTCGGGGGAGGAGAAGATTGTGTACCGGGAGAACGATCGTGTGGCCATCGAGAAGGAGAAGATACAACGATTCGAGCTCCTGGTCCCCGGCTCCACGAACCGGCGTTTGGAACCCATCCTCATCACCTTGCGGAAAGGGCAGGTCACGCCCAAAGAGAGGCCCCATGAAGGGGAGGAATTCGGGATCGTGCTTCGGGGAAGGGCAACTCTTCGCTTTGGGAAGGAAGTTCTCAAACTCAAGAGGGGGGAATGCTTTTACCTGTCGGCGGAAAAGGAGCATTGGCTTGAGAATACCAGCTCCAACGAAGCTGCCATCCTCTGGATCTCCTCTCCCCCCAGTTTTTGAATCGAAGGCAAACGGCGATCGTCAATTTGGTCTCTCATCTCTTCAATCCTCATGGTGTGAGTGGCGTAGCCGTCATTGCAGAATCCGATCTGGCCGTTGATACCTTACCGGCGTGTGGTTATGCAGCCGGAAAGGATGTAGATTCTATGACAACTTCACAAATGAGCCAGAAATTAATCATTGCTCATCCAACTTTGAATGATAATGGCTAAAGTACTGATCATAGGAGCAGGTGGGGTAGGTACCGTTGTTGCTCATAAACTTGCAAAAGTTCCACAGGTGTTTACTGATATAATGCTGGCAAGCCGTACAAAATCAAAGTGTGAAGTAATTGCTAAAGCAGTTGGCGCCAATAAAATTAAGACTGCTCAGGTTGATGCTGATAATGTTCGACAATTAGTTGAATTATTTAAAAGCTTTAAACCAGAAATGGTGATCAATGCAGCGCTCCCTTATCAAGATTTAACAATCATGGATGCTTGCCTTGAAACAGGAGTGAATTATTTAGATACCGCAAATTATGAACCACCCGATGTCGCTAAATTCGAATATAAATGGCAATGGGCGTACCATGACAGATTTAAAAACGCAGGACTCACGGCCATTTTAGGTTGTGGTTTTGATCCGGGAGTTACAGGAGTTTTCACCGCCTATGCTGCCAAACATCATTTCGATGAAATTCATTATCTTGATATTGTTGACTGTAATGCGGGCGACCATGGGAAACCATTTGCAACCAATTTTAACCCAGAAATCAATATTCGTGAAGTTACCCAAAGAGGCAAATACTGGGAAAATGGAAAATGGATTGAAACAGAACCCCACGAAATTCACAAACCGTTGCATTATCCAAATATCGGACCCCACGAATCTTATCTTATGTACCACGAAGAATTAGAATCATTGGTTAAACATTTTCCTACTCTAAAACGAGCGCGATTTTGGATGACTTTTGGACAAGAGTATTTAACACATTTACGGGTGATTCAAAATATTGGGATGGCAAACATTAAACCTATCCTGTATGAGGGTAAAGAAATTGTGCCTATTCAATTCCTCAAGGCGGTATTGCCCAATCCGGGCGAACTCGGTGAACATTATTCAGGTGAAACCTCCATCGGTTGCCGGATTAGAGGGATTAAGAATCTTAAGGAGAAAACATATTATATCTATAATAATTGTAAACACCAGGATGCCTATATGGAAACGGGTGCACAAGGCGTGAGTTATACCACTGGAGTGCCTGCAATGATTGGCGCTATGATGTTTATTACTCGTAAGTGGAAAAAGGACGGCGTATTTAACGTTGAAGAATTTGACCCTGATCCATTCATGGAACAATTAAATAACCATGGACTTCCTTGGCACGAATTGAACGATGTTGATCTAGAATTATAATCCTCCATGCCTATTGACTTTAGCAAAATCAAAACGCCATGTTATGTGATTGATGAGCTTTTATTGCGAAATAACCTGAAATTAATAAAACAGGTTAAAGAGGCTGCCTCGATTGATATTCTCGTTGCATTAAAAGCTTTTTCGAACTGGGGTATATTCCCAATCTTCAAAGAATACGGTTTTGGCGCTTCAGCAAGTTCAATAAATGAAGCGCGCTTAGCATTTGAGGAACTCGGGGTAAAAGCGCACACGTATTCTCCTGCTTATGAAGAGAAGTATATCGCAGACATTTTAAAATATAGTAGTCATATTTCCTTTAATTCCATAAACCAATTACGAAAGTATTTTAACCTTGCCAGTCAAAATGGTGTTTCGATAGGCTTGCGCGTTAATCCTGAGGTTTCAGATTCTGCGTATGACATTTATAATCCTTGTAAACCAGGTTCTCGATTTGGCATTACTGCTGAACAGCTTGGTGATAGCGTACCACGGGAAATTGAAGGTTTTCATTTTCATACATTATTTGAGGCAGATTCCTTTACGCTAGAAAAAGTGTTGGCTGTTTTTTTAAAAAAATTTGGTACGTTTTTGCCTCAGCTAAAATGGGTGAACATGGGTGGCGGTCATCTTATAACAGGCAAGGATTATGATATCGAGCATTTGATCAAAATCTTAGTTGATTTTAAAAACAAGCATAATATGGAAATTATCTTGGAACCTGGCAGCGCTTTTACCTATCAAACGGGATACCTCGTTTCTACGATATTAGATATAGTTGAAAATAATGGAATAAAAACTGCTATTCTTGATGTTTCATTTACGTGCCACATGCCCGATTGTTTAGAAATGCCCTATAAACCTGTTATTTTGGGCGCTACCGATGAAAAGGCAGGAAGACCAACATACAGAATGGGAGGTGTTAGTTGTTTAGCAGGCGACTATATGGGGAATTGGTCATTTGATAAGGAATTAAAACCCGGTGATAAAATAATATTTGATGATATGATCCATTACACTACGGTAAAAACAACCATGTTCAATGGCGTAAGTCATCCTTGTATTGGAATATGGAGTGAACAGTCAGGATTTAGATTAATTAAAGAATTTAATTATCAGGATTATAAAAATAGATTATCTTGAGCATCCCATAGAACAAAGCCAAGTCAAATCCCGCAACCGTCGGGTCATCGAGAAGATAAACCGTTCTTCCCGTCTCCCGCAGCCCCTGAGCCTTGAGAAAGCGGTAGAGACGGTTGTCGGCTAAACCCTCGCCCAACGATCAATTATCTTCCGACTCCTCAGGGCCTCGATAAGCACTCTCACCGAGGCCCGGTGATCATGCTCCGCTGATTGATGGCAATAGCCGCAGAGACCCCTTCCATCGACTCTACGTCAGGCCGCTCCATCTGTTCCACACACTGGCGGACATAGACAAAAGTGGACGCCACGTACCGATTCCGGCCCTCGGCGTAGATGATACCAAAAAAACGGAAAATCGGTGGGCCAGAAAAGACCCGGTGGGGCAAGGGAGGCAGACGTCGAAAAACTTCCAAAATTTTCTAAAAAACTCTTGACAATTTCGGGAGGGATGTTATAATAATCTAAGTTTAGTTTATTAAACTAATTTCTTTGTATACTGTGCTTACTGTTTTATGAAGATTGGAGGATGTATTCGTAATTTGAGACGGTTGATCAACCTGACCCAGGAAGAACTGGCCGAAGGTGCTGGTTTGACTAAAGGATTTATCTCCCCAGATCGAACGGGATCTGACGTCCCTCTCCGAGACGAACTGGAGGCATTAGGTGAGAATGTGTACCCAAAAAACCTCTCCTTGCCGTACGGCAGGCTAGCCTGTTTGAATACGGGTAACGCGAACAGGCTTTAACTCGGTAAAGAACGGAGAAGAACGGTGATCTTCAAAATGCCTACCCAATATTTTCTGGCTTCCGGGGCGTCGGAAGGCTATACGCCTCTCAACGCGTTTGATGGGGCCTTGCTTCATGCTGGGATCGGCAATACGAACATCGTCAAGATGTCGAGCATCCTTCCGCCCCATTGTCAACAGATTT
>MGQF01000001.1:3498-5081 GCA_001797745.1 Deltaproteobacteria bacterium RBG_13_52_11 | reverse complement strand
CGCCATAGAATATAAAGTAGAAAAAATTGGGGCGGCCCTGGCCGCTGTGGTATTATGGTCTTAGCACTGAGAGAGGGGTACGTGAATCTTTATGGATCTACAGTTCACCTCGCGCACCTTCCTCGCCGCTGATTTCCCCTATGATGAAAGTCTCGCCGTCATCATTGGTTGCCCTTTAGATATTTCCTCTTCCTTTCGACCAGGAACGAGGTTTGCACCTCAGGCCATTCGAGATGCCTCCTGGGGTCTGGAGACCTACAGTCCTCGCTTGGATAGAGATCTGGAAGACCTTAAGATATGCGATGTAGGTGATATCAGTCTCCCTCAGGGCAATCTAGAGGGTGCCCTGGAGGTAATTCAGGGCTCTATGACCGCTATTATGGGAGATCAAAAGTTCCCGATCCTCCTCGGGGGGGAACATCTCATCTCGCTCCCCATCGTCAAAGAGTTGACCAGACATCACCATAACCTGGTTGTCATTCAATTAGATGCCCATGCCGACTTTCGCCAGGAATATCTGGGAGAGCCCTTGTCCCATGCCACCGTGATGAGGAGGATCGCTGATATTCTGGGAGGTGAGAACGTCTGTCAGCTCGGCATCCGGTCGGGGACCAGAGAAGAGATGCGCTCTGCGAGGGCGATGGGGAGTCTTTCTGAGGTGGGAGAAACGCTTCGTCGGGCAGCAGGGCGCCCAGTTTATCTCACCGTGGATCTCGACCTCCTCGATCCAGGGATCGCCCCGGGGGTCGGTACCCCTGAGCCGGGTGGGCTCACCTTTGACGAAGTTATCTCCCTCATCTCCCAGCTGAGTCCTCTCCACGTGGTGGGGTTTGATGTGGTTGAGCTGTCCCCGCCCTATGACCCCACCCAACAGTCCGCCATGGCTGCGGCCAAGCTTATCAGGGAGCTCATCCTTCAGTTCTACCCAGATAAGAGCCACCAATAAGGACCGTTAGACTTGCCATGAAAGGAGAATTCAGGTAAGGAAGGGGGATAATCGCTTCCTTATCGGGAGGGGAATGGACTACGACGTGATCATCATCGGCGCGGGATTGGGAGGGCTAGTGTGCGGCATGCTCCTTGCCCACAAGGGGCTGCGGGTGGTCATCTTCGAAAAGAAGACCCAGATAGGGGGGTGCTGCACCTCTTTCCAGCGCAAAGGCTTTACCTTCGACCTCTCTGTCCAATCCATCGGTGGATGTCGGGAGGGGGGGAGAGTATGGAGGCTCTTGGATGATCTTGGTTTGAGGGAGAGTATAGAGCTTCTCCCCCTGGATCCAGCCCGCGAGTACCACTTCCCCGACCGTAAGATCATTCAGTACGCCGATCTCGACTCCCATATTGAATACCTCTCATCCCTCTTCCCCCAGGAGAGAGAAGGGATCAAAGAGGTATACGAGATCTACCGATCCATTTCCGAGGAAATAGATCGCTTCCCTCACACCCTCTCCTGGTTTGCCCCCTCGAACTTTGAGCGGGAGTTCCCCTTCACCTTTCGATACCGGGAGGAGACCCTTCAGGGATTGTTGGATGCGCTCATCAAGGACCCCTGGCTCAAAGTAATCCTCGGGGTGCGGAGTTCC
>MGQF01000001.1:3260-3431 GCA_001797745.1 Deltaproteobacteria bacterium RBG_13_52_11 | reverse complement strand
AAGGTGGAGTAGCAGTTTTGAAGGGAAAGATGGAGGACTTGCCCCTGTTCCTGGCCGAGGGGTTGGTGAAGCAGGGCGGGACGCTTCAAACGCGGCACGTGGTCAAGGGGATCACCGTCAAGAAGGGGAAGGCAGTGGGGGTGCAACTCAAAGGGGGTGAGCAGATAACCT
>MGQF01000001.1:0-3174 GCA_001797745.1 Deltaproteobacteria bacterium RBG_13_52_11 | reverse complement strand
TGGCAAACCCCGCCCATGCCCCCAAGGGATACAGCACCCTGTGTCTAAGCTACAAGGCGCCCTATCGTTTGGTAGGAGGGTGGGATGAAGGGGTAAAGAAGGAACTTGCCGAACGACTCATCTCACAGGCCGAGGAGATGGTACCCGATCTGCGCCAGAGGATCGCCCTACAGGTGAGCTCTACACCCATAACCATCGAACGGATGACAGGCAACCGGTGGGGCGCGGCCTATGGCTGGGCCCAGATCCCGCGACAGGCAGGGATCTATCGCTTGAACAGGGTCTCCCCCATCGAGGGGCTCTACCTGGCCGGGCATTGGACCGCCCCGGGTGGAGGGGTAGCTGCAGCCATGGCCTCAGGCAAGATAACCGCTGATCTGATCGGGCAACGATTAATGGAGGGAAGATGAAGTCTCTTAAGTATGGATTGGTCGCCTTGAGTATCTGCGCCATCGCGCTGGGGTGCGCGCCTCAGCGGATGCCTGAGCAGGAAGGAGAAAAAGTCCCCCTTTCCCGGGTCATTCCGTTAATTACCACACAATACCAGGGAGTACGCTCACTGCAGGCCCAGGTCACTGTCAAGCTGGAGGTGCAGGAGGAGTTTTACCTCTTGCACGGGCTTTTCCTCTATGAAAACCCTGCCTCGTTACGCCTGCAGCTTGCCGCAAATCTCGGTCCCACCTTGGGTGAGGTGATTTACGCCGACGGTCTCCTCACGATCCTTGTGCCCAGTGAGGAGAGGCTCTATCAAGGATGGCTGCAAGAGACCGGGCCGGAAGAAGGAACACCGTCACTCGCCATGAGCTTTCAAGACTACCTGGATGCCGAGCACGGACGCTTCCCTACGCGTCTCTACGGTGAGGCCGAGGGTGCAGGGCTCAGGTTTGAACTGAGGCTCAAAAAGCCCAAGGTCAATGCCCCCGTGCCTGCAGGGGCGTTTATACCCCGAACGGTAGGATGGGAGATACGCCCCTTGGCGGACCTGAAGGAACTCCTCTATTATACAAGCAGGGGAGAAAAGCAACGATGAAGATCAAGATCATCGTCCCTTGTTGGCCCAAAGACAGTTTTTGGGACGTCATCACTTTTAAGTTCCCCTCCCTGAGCACTACCCTCCTGGCCGCCCTCACCCCGGCGGAGCACGAGGTATCGATACACGATGAGAGCATTGCACCCCTGGACGTTGACGAGGGGTGCGACCTTGCCGCCATCACCGCCATGACCCCCCTGGCCCCCCGAGGGTACGAGATCGCCGAGGCGTATCGGCGCCGGGGGGTGAAGGTGGTGATGGGGGGGATACACCCCACCTGGCTGCCGGACGAGGCCATCGCCCACTGCGATGCGGTGGTCATCGGAGAGGCCGACGAGATCTGGGCCGAGGTAATAAGGGATGCAGCCCAGGGGCAATTGAAACGCTTCTACCGACAGAACGAGAGGACCGACCTCTCCCATCTCCCCCTGGCCCGAAGGGAACTCCTTGACCCCAAGGGATATTTCTTCGAGAACACCATCCAGACCACCAGGGGATGCCCCTTTGACTGTGAATTCTGCTCTGTGACAGCCATATACGGAGGGACTTACCGTACCCGCCCTATCGCGGAGGTGGAGCGGGAAATCCAGGCCTTGCGCCGGGCCCAAGCCTATATCTTCTTCGTCGACGACAACATCGTGGGGAATATGCGGTATGCCCGCGAGCTCTTCACCATGCTCTCTCAGTACCGCCTGCGGTGGGTCAGCCAAGGCCCCATCAGCATCGCCCGCAACGAAAGGCTTGTCCGCCTCATGGCCAAGGCGGGGTGCCACGGGATGTTCATCGGCTTTGAGAGCCTTAGTCCCGAGAACCTGAGACTAATGGGAAAGAAGACCAATAAGGTTGAGGGCTACGAGGCAGGGATCAAGCAATTACACGATCACGGAATCGGCGTCCACGCCTCCTTTGTCTTCGGGTATGACTACGATGCACCCTCGGTATTCGAGGGGTTCCTCTCTTTCGCGCACCGAACCAAGATCGATGGGGCCTTCCTCCCCCTCTTGACCCCCTTCCCCGGGACCAGGATCCATCAGCGTCTGCAGAAAGAGGGGAGGATTATCACCGAGGACTGGAGCAAATACGACATGGCCACCGTGGTCTTTAAGCCCAAGGGCATGACAATTGAGCAACTCCAGGAGGGGTTCTGGTGGGTCAATAAGGAGTTTTACTCCCTGCGCTCCATGGCGAGACGGATCTTTCAACCGTTTGCGTTCCGTCGTAGCCTCATCATCTTCGGCCCCATGAACATAGGCCAATGGCCTGCCGTGCGCAAGGCCGAGCGGTATTTCTACCGGGAGGGGAAAACCCAGGATTGAGTTCTGCTTGAGAAAGGCCTACCGCCTGTCCGTGAACAACCTCAAACGGGTCCTGGCGTCCTTGCTTTAGCAAGGTGATAGCGAAGCCGGCACTAAAACACCAAGTGATATTTCAAGACCTGATACGAATGATGCAAATTTGGCTTTACAATGAACACAGAGGTCTTTACAATGGCTTAATATCAATATTACAATTAATGATTCTTACAAAAAAATGGAGGGGTTATGACACACAAAAAACGTTCCATTTCCGTGGTCATGGTTTTAACATTCCTGATTTTTATGGGTATGGTTGCAACTGGGTTTTCCCAGCAGCAGGGGCAGCTTCTCGACCTTACCATTGAAGACATAACGCTCAACGAACAGTGTTTTGTCGTGGTAAAGGTAAAAAATAACGGCCCCGGAACAGTACCTGATAAAGTCTGGACACTTCATGAACCGGACAGTAGCGCAGTCTACCTCCACATCAACGGCAAAAAATGGGGCGGGGAAACAATCTGGTATTTCGATCCTGACAAGAACCTCCAGAATCCGGGGGGAACGGCTACCATGGTAAGCAACCTGAAAGTAACCGGTACTGCTACGATCAACGCCACCATCGACAACACAGGGAAGGTCAGAGAGGAAAACGAAAAAAATAACCAGATGAGAAAGAAACTCAGCTGCCAGCCGGGCGTCTCAGCGCAGCTCCGTGTTAAGGCACAATTAGGCGTAAACCCAGCCGCGTACTCAGGAAACTGTCCTGCGCTCATCAGTTTTAGGGGTCATATCACGGTCAATCAGCCGACAACACTTCAGTACAAATTTATCCGCAGCGACAATGCTCAG